>CAYQVE010000137.1:0-8482 GCA_964420785.1 uncultured Enterobacteriaceae bacterium
GTCAACCGCGTGCTGATCCCCAATCTTTCGCGCGCCTATTCGGAGAAAAATTACGCCCGGGCCGCGACCTTGTTCGCGGAAGCCGTCGCGGAGCTTTACCGGTTCCTGTTGCCCGCCACGCTCGGCCTGATGATTTTTGCCAAGCCCATCATCCTCATTCTCTTCCCGGAACGTTATCTGGGCGCGGCGGTCTATCTGCGGTATTACCCGTTAACCTATCTGATGTTCGCGCTTCCCTTCGACGCGGTGGCCCGCGCCAAGGCGGACGGCCGCTGGATGCTTAAAACCTACCTGATTTTTTCAATCGTGTCTGTCGGAGCGACCTGGTTCGCCACGGGCCGTTGGGGCGCGATGGGCGCGCTGGTTTCCGTCCTGGCCAGCCAGACCCTCATGCACCTCCAACGCCCTGCCCTTTCCCGGGGAAATGACGGGGCTGGCGGAGGGGGCGGTACGACTGGGGAATTTCGTGGCGCTTGGCCCAGGCGACGTCCTGCGGCTCGGTCACACCGAAAATCTCGAGCGGCAGCGGATCGACGAAGCCGCCTATTTGGCCTTGGTTGATCAGCGCGCGGCGGTCCGGATGCAGGTAGTCGAGCAGGCATTTTCCGTTTTCCGGCAGAAAAGCGTCCAGATACACTATACGGCGCAGGCGTGAGGCCGCGCGGTCGGCGACGCCGGTGACGACCATTCCGCCGTAGCTGTGCCCGACCAGGACGACCTTGTCGAGCTCTTCGGCCTCGAGGAGATTTACGACGTCGGCGACGTGCGTCGCGAGATCGATCGCCGGGTTCGCAAGATGCGCGCGCTCGCCGAGGCCGGTGAGCGTGGGTGCGTAGACCTCGTGACCAGCCGCCCGCAGAGCCGGCACCACCTTCTTCCAGCACCAGCCGCCGTGCCAGGCGCCGTGCACGAGCACGTAGGTGGACTTGCGCCGCGCTCCGGCCCTTGCGCGCCGCGCCACGTGCGTGCGCGATGCGGGCTCGCCGCGATGCTTGGGTCGGCGCGGCATGTCAATTGCGGGGGCGAAACGGAGCCATGCGTGAGAACGAAGTTCTAGACACCGAGTTCCCGGCGCACGAGCGCGGCCCCTGAGGCGAGCGCCTTCAGTTTGCCGAGCGCGACGTCGCGCGCGAGGGGCACCATTCCGCAGTTGGTGCAGGGATAGAGCTTCTCAGGAGGCACGAATCTCATCGCGGAGCGGATCGTCGCTGCAACTTGCTCGGGCTTCTCTACGCTGTCGTTCGCGACGTCGATGGCTCCCACCAGGACGTCCTTGCCCTTGAGAAGCGCGAGCAGCTCGAGCGGCACGTGCGAATTCGCGCACTCCAGCGAGACTTGGTCGATCTTCGACCCGGCGAGTAGGGGAAAGGTCGACTCGTATTGCCGCCATTCGGAACCGAGGGTCTTCTTCCAGTCGATGTTCGCCTTGATTCCGTAGCCATAGCAGATGTGCACGGCGGTCTTGCATCTGAGGCCCGCGGCGGCCGCTTCCAGCGTCGCCATGCCCCAGGCGGCGACTTCGTCCATGTAGACATTGAACGCCGGCTCGTCGAACTGGATCACGTCGGCGCCCGCCCGCTCGAGGTCGCGCGCCTCCTGGTTGAGGATCGCGGCGAATTCGCGCGCGAGCTTCTCGCGGCTGCGGTAGTGGTTGTCGTAGAGCGTGTCCACCATCGTCATGGGACCGGGGAGAGAGAGCTTGATCGGGCGCCGGGTCTGCCCCCGGAGGAAGCGAAGATCCTCGACGAACACGGGTCTGCCGCGTCCCACGGGCCCCACGACCACCGGCACCTCCGCGTCGTAGCGATTGCGGATGCGCACGGTGCGCTTGTGCTCGAAATCGACGCCCTTCAAGCTCTCGATGAACGTCGTGACGAAATGCCGGCGCGTCTGCTCGCCGTCGGTGACGATATCGATGCCTGCGGCTTCCTGATCGGCGAGCAGGAGGCGCATCGCGTCGCGCTTGCCTTCCTCGAGGAGCTCTCCTTCGAGGAGCCAGGGCGCCCAAAGCCTCTTCGGCTCGGCGAGCCAGGCCGGTTTCGGAAGACTGCCGGCGATGGTGGTTTGCAGGTGCAAAATAGTCTACGCGCGCGCAGCGACGTCCCACGAAGCGAAGCCGCAGCCGACGTAGACCTCTGGACAGTTGCAGTAGCCGATCAGCTCGAACCCGCGCCTGCCCGCGGCGCCGTGTGCCGCGACCCAGTTGCGGATCTCGGCTGCACCGTTACCGATCGTGGGCAGGCGCTCGTTCAGGAAGTCGATCAAGGGGCGCTCGTCGCCTCTCTCGAAATGTCGGATGCATTCCCGGTCGAACGGCTCGTCGATCTCGCCCATGGTCGGCTCCCCGATCGAATGGGAGAGGCCTCCGGTGGCGAGGACCGCCGCGCGGATGTCCCCGGGATAGGTGCGGATCGCTTCGGCCAGCATGGTTCCCCACTGCAGGCAGCGGCGCACGCTCGGATAGGGCGGCTCCAGATCGTTGATGATGATCGGGACGATGGGCGGCAGGGGGTCGAGGCCGCCCCTCCACAGCGGAATGCAGAAGCCATGGTCGAGTGTCAGGTAGTGCGACACCGAGGGCTCGAAGTCGCGCTCGAGCGCAGTCTGCAGGATGTGATTCGCGAGCTTCGGATGCCCGGCGATCTTCTTGAAGGGGCAGTCCTTCATCCACGGCTCGGCGGGGCCTTCGTGCTCCTCGCCCATTCCGACGCAGATGCTCGGCAGGTTGTTGATGAAAAAATTCACCCAGTGGTCGGGCGCGATCTCGATCAGCACGTCGGGCCTCGCCGCCCTGATGCGCCTGCCGAGCTCGGTCAGCGAGCTCGTGAGTTCCTTCTGATTGGCGGGTTTGACGTCGTTCCAGCCGCGGATGATGAGCGGCGCGTGACTCGAGGCGAACACTCCGACCAAGCTAGCCATGGCTGGACCTTGCCGCCGCGTCGGCCCCGGCCGTCCTCACTTTTTTCAGGAAATCCGCCTCGGACATTCCGGCGACCACGAAATAGAACCGGAGCAGATAAGGGTTGACCCGCGACGCGAGGAACGCGACGTCGTCGCGCTCGACCGCGGTGCGCACTTCGGGCTTCAGGGGATAGCGGTCGAGAATCTTCTTCCGGTTGGCGCGGTATTCGTCGCCGAGCGGGGCGGAACTCTGGAGATCGAAGAAGAGCTTGCTCAGCCAATAGTCTCTCATGGCGGCTATTTTGCCATGAGCGCGGGCGGGTGCAGAAGCCGCCGCCGGAATCGACCTGATCGCTACTGCTTCCTGCCCCGGTCTCCCGTGAGAGGCACGAACCTCACCGGCAGGGTGCGTCTCGTCGTCGTGCGGCCGTCCGATTGCTTTTCCACGAGCAGGAGCTGCTGCACATCCGATGGTCCGCCCACCGGAATCACCATTCGCCCTCCGGGCTTGAGCTGGTCGATCAGCGGCTGCGGGACCGCCGCCGGTGCCGCCGTGACGATGATGGCGTCGAAGGGCGCGGCGGCGGGCCAGCCGCCGTAGCCGTTCCCGACACGCACCTCGACGTTCCGGTACCCCAGCTCGCCGAGAACTTGCTTTGCGCGGCGTGCTAGGGGCTCGACGATCTCGATCGTATAGACCTTCGCCACCAGTTCGGCGAGCACGGCGGCCTGGTAACCCGAGCCCGTTCCCACCTCGAGCACGGTATCCGCGGGCCTGGGATCGAGCAAATCGGTCATCAACGCGACGATGTAGGGCTGCGAGATCGTCTGGCCCTCGCCGATCGGCAGCGGGCGATTGTCGTACGCGAAGATGTCCTGCAAGGCGGGGACGAAGCGGTGGCGCGGGACTTTCCCCATGGCCGCCATCACCGCCTCGCTGAATCTCGGGCGGCCCGTTTCTGCGCCGGTTTCACGCGCCATCGCCGCTATTTCCGCGACCATTCGCGCACGCGGCGCCGCTCGCTGATCCTGCGCTTCCGAGGGCTGGGCGTGCGTCACCGCGAGCAGGAAAAGTGCGGAGAGCAGTACGGCAAGCATGTCGCGCCCGGGTTCAGGCTACCACCAGGCTGGTCAGGCGCTGCGGATCGGCGAGCAGATCCGCGCTCGGACCGCTGTACGCTATGCGGCCGCGGTTCAGCACGAGCGCGCTTTGCGTGATCCCGAGCGCGACTTTCGCGTGCTGTTCGACCAGCACGACCGCAAGCGAGTCCTCGTGGATCAGGCGCTGCAGGGCCTGCAGCAGGACCTCGACGATGATGGGCGCGAGCCCCTCGAGCGGCTCGTCCATGAGCAGCAGCGTCGGGTTGCCCATCAGCGCCCGGCCGATGGCGAGCATCTGCTGCTCGCCGCCGGAGATCTGGTTGCCCCAGTGGCTGCGCCGCTCCGCGAGCTTCGGAAAAAGATCGAAGACGCGCTCGAAGGTCCAGCGGCCGGGGCGCGCGGCGACGGTGAGGTTCTCCTCGACCGTGAGCGAAGGGAAGATATCGCGAGTTTGCGGGACCAGGCCGATGCCCAGGCGGCAGCGCTCGTAGACGGGCAGCTTCGCGATCGTCCTGCCCTGGTATTCGATGCTTCCCGCGTGAAAAGTCGTGTGACCCATGATGGTCGCGAGCAGCGTGGTCTTGCCGACGCCGTTCCTGCCGAGGACCGCGAGGGCGCCGCGCTCGGGCAGCTCGAACGCGATGTCTTCCAGGACTACGGTTTCGCCGTAACCAGCGCGCACATCGAGGAGACTGAGTGCTTTAGGCATGATGTTGCTCGCCGAGATAGACCTGGTGCACCCGCCGGTCCTTGGCGATCTCCTCCGGCGGTCCCTCGACCAGTACTTCGCCTTGCACGAGAACGGTGATGCGCTGCGCGAAGCGGAACACCAGATCCATGTCGTGCTCGATGATGAGGATGGCGATGTGCTTGGGCAGATTGTCGAGCACCTGCAGGATGCGGTGCGATTCCAGCGAAGGCACGCCCGCGGCGGGCTCGTCGAGGAGCAGCACGTCGGGCTTCAGGCCGAGCGCGATCGCGATCTCCACCAGGCGCTGCTTGCCGTAGGGCAGGTCGAGAATGCGAATGCCCGCGTCCTCGGCGAGTCCAAGCGTGGCGAGCAGCTCCATGCTCTCTGCGCGCACATCGTCATGCATGCTGGCAGCGCGCAGCATCCGCCGCGCGACGCCGCGGCGCTCGGCTACCGCCAGCGCAACATTGTCGAGCACGGCAAGTCGGCGGAAGAGGGCGTTGATCTGGAAAGTCCGTCCCAAGCCGAGCTTCACGCGTTTTGCCTGCCCCGTCGCCGTGATGTCCTCCCCGCCGAGCACGATCCGGCCGGAGGAGGGGGACAGCACGCCGGTGAGCATATTGACGAAGGTGGTTTTCCCGGCGCCGTTCGGACCGATCAGGGCGTGGCGCGCGCCGCTCTCCAGCCGGAAATTGATGTCGTCCGCCACCGTCAGCGCGCCGAAGCTCTTGCACAGGCCGCGCGTTTCGAGAGCGGCGGCGCTCACGGCCGGCTCCGCAGTTTCGCGAGGGTCCCGTCCAGGATGCCGAGGATCCCCCCGCGGGCGAACATCACCACGAGCACGAGCATCGTCCCGATGCCGAAGTACCAGTACTCCGGGAATTGCTTGGCGAGCAAATCCTGCGCGATCAGATACACGATCGGCCCGACGAACGCGCCGTAGATGCGTCCCACGCCGCCGAGGATGAGCATCACGAGCAGCTCGCCGGCGGATTCGAAGGAGAGCACGTTCAAGCCGACGAACTGATTGGTCTGCGTAATCAGGCCTCCGGCGACGCCGGCGACCGTGGCCGAGAGCGTGTACACCAGGACCAAGCGCCAATAGACCGGCGCGCCGATCGCGTGCATGCGCAGGGCGTTTTCGCGCACCCCGGTGAGCGAGGTCCCGAACGGCGAATAGATCATCCTCCTCACCAGCCACCACCCGAGGAGCAGCACGAGCAGGCAATAGAGATAAGCGGTCTTGCCGAAGATGTCGAACCTGAACAGGCCGAGAATCGGCGCGACGACGACCCCGGACAGGCCGTCCGCACCGCCAGTCAGCGCAGTGGCCTTGTTGGCGATCTCCAGAAGAACGGAGGTGATCGCGAGCGTGAGCATGAGAAGCGTGAGGGCCCTCGTCCGCAGAATGATGGCGCCGGTGCTGATCCCGAGCAAGGCCCCGGCGGCCGCTGCGGCGACGAGCTGCACCATCGGATCGCCGATTCCCGCCTTGGCGGCGAGAATCCCCGCGACGTAGGCGCCCAGACCGAAATAGGCGCTGTGGCCGAGCGTGATGATTCCCGCATATCCGACGAGCAGGTCGAGCGAAAGGGCGTAGAGGATATAGATCAGGATGCGCGCCCCGAGCGAAAGATACTCGGGCAGAAGGAAGAATGCCGCGATGGCGACGATCCACGGCAGGGACTCGATCCAGCGGATGCGGGGATCCGCGCTGTAGCCTCCCGCGTGGGCGCTCATGCGTGCCGCCCGAACAGACCCGCGGGCCGCCACAGCAGGACGGCGATCGTGGCCACGTAGATCGGGAAGGCGCCGTATTGTGGCAGCCAGTACTTGCAGGCGGTGTCGGCGGTGCCGATCAGGAGCGCCGCGACGAACGGCCCGCGCAGGCTGCCCAGTCCCCCCACAGAGACCACAACCAGAAAATACACGAGGTTTTCGAACGGATAGGAAGGCTGGATCGCGATGATCTCCGCGCCGAGCCCGCCGCCGAGCCCGGCGAGTCCGCTGCCGAGCGCGAAGGTGAGCGTGAACAGGCGCTTGGTGTCGATTCCGACCGACTGCGCCATGGCGCGGCTGTCCACCGTCGCGCGAACCATCGCCCCCCAGCGCGTACGCTCGACCCCGAACCACAACAGGCCCACCATCACCGCGCTGAAGGCGATGATGAAAACCCTGTAAGCCGGAAAATCCCGGCCGAGCAGCGCGAACTGGCCCTTCAGATAGTCGGGCAGCACAACCGGCTGCTGCAGCGTTCCGTAAATGAAGCGCGCCACGGCGACTGCGATGAAGATCAGGCCGATGGTGAAGAGCACCTGCTCGAGGTCGCTCGCCGTGTAGAGTCTCGAGTACAGGAACCGCTCCAGGACCACGCTGGCCGCCGCGACAAGAGCGAAAGCGAGCGCGAGCGCGAGCGGAAAGGGCGCGCCAAAGCGCGACATCGCGGTGGTCAGGACGTAACCTCCCGCCATGGCGAACACTCCATGCGCGAGGTTGGCGAAGCCCATCAGGCCCATCGTGACCGACAGGCCGACCGAGATCACGTACAGGATCATGCCCAGAGCGGCGCCGTGAAAGGCGACGCTGACCAGCGATGCGAGGAAGGCCTCCAACTCAGAGGCCTTGGGTGTGCGTCACTTTGCCGCTCCTCCCGGGTTTGCGATCAATCCACCTTGACGCCGACGTCTCTCACCAGCTTTCCGTACTTCTCGTAGTCGCGCCGGATCAAGGCCGCGAACTCCGGAGCCGTGGTGAGGTAGGCCTCGAGTCCGCCCGCGGCGTTGAGCCTGCCCCGTGTTTCGGCCTCGGCGAGCAGCTTGTTGACCTCGGCGTGAAGCCTGGCGAGCACCGCCTCCGGCGTTCCAGCTGCCGCGAACAAGCCCAGCCAGATCGTGACCTCGTAGCCGGGGTAGAACTCAGAAATGGCCGGAAGATCGGGAAAGAGCGCCGAGCGCTGCGAGCCCGTCACCGCGAGGGCACGCAGCCTGCCCGCCTTGATCTGAGGAGCGCTCGAGGTGCCGGAAAACATCGCGGCCACCTCGCCAGCGACGGTTGCCGTTGCGGCAGGAGTGCCTCCCTTGTAAGGCACGTGTATGAGGTTGATGCCCGCACGCTGCTTGAGCATCTCCATCGCGAGCTGGTGGATGCTGCCGTTGCCGCCCGAGGCATATGCGAGCGGCGGCCGGGCTTGGCGT
The DNA here is from genome assembly GCA_964420785.1 of uncultured Enterobacteriaceae bacterium. GTDB lineage: Bacteria > Pseudomonadota > Gammaproteobacteria > Burkholderiales > SG8-39 > VBDM01. Next base: position 7,888 of record CAYQVE010000137.1, read on the forward strand.
GCGTATTCGACGAATTCCCTGAAACTCTCGACCGGCACGGAAGGGTTGACCGACAGCACCCATTGATTCGATACGACCGACGCGACCGGCGCGAGGTCCTTGAGGGGATCGGTCTGCATCTCCTTGTACAAATGCGGGTTGATGGCGATCATGCTGTCGGCGAGCAGCGCGAGCGTATAGCCGTCGGGCATGGACTTTGCAACGAGATCCATCGCGATATTACCGTTCGAGCCCGGGCGGTTTTCCACGACCACCGGCTGGCCGACCAGCTCGGAGAGCCGCTGGCCGACGAACCGCGCCGAAATATCCGGCGCGCCTCCCGGCGGGATCGGCACGATCAGTGTGATCGGCCGCAAGGGGTACTGCGCCCACGAAGCGACCGAGAACAAGGCCGCGAACGCCAGGGTGGTGAAACGACCACGAGCTGTCCTCATGTGTCCTCCTGCAAATCCAGCTGCGCGTGCTGAATGGTATACGAAGCCCTCCGACTCGAGACATGAGCGTGAGTTTCACCGCCCCGAGGGGACTCGTTTCGCGGCCACGGGGAACCTCCTTGTTCGGCCGGCGATGCTATGATGTCCGCGGCGCTGGTGAA
>CAYQVE010000138.1:0-8410 GCA_964420785.1 uncultured Enterobacteriaceae bacterium
CGACAGACCAAGCGTCGCGAGCGCGCCGCTTGCAGTAACAAGAGCTGGAACACGGACGTTGCCGGCCCCACGAAGCGCCGCCGCAAGCAGGTTAGCGATCCAGCCCGGGATAGCGGCGAGGAAAATGACATTCGCATAAAGCACTGCGTTTGCGAGTACGCCTCCGCTTCCGCCCATTCGCGCAAAAAGCACGGGGCCGCCGGCGAGGACGCCAACCGTGAAGAGCGCACCGAAGACACACGCAATGAGGACCGCGTGCACGATGAGGGCCTCGGCATCACGCGTGCGGCCGGCGCCCAGCGCGCGTGCGATCGCTGAGGAGACGCCCCCGCCGATGCCGCCGTTCGACATCATCGCCATCAGCATGAAAAGTGGGAAGACAAGCGCCACGCCTGCCAGGGCGTCGGTACCGAGAAAGCTCACGAAATACGTCTCGGCGACTCCGACGAATGTCTGGAAGGCAAGAACGATGAATATCGGCCACGCAAGTTTTACCAACTGCGCTGCGATCGGACCCTCGAGAAACGCGTTTCCACCTGGCCGCATGCGCATCTCCGGGCGCGATGACGTCGCGCTTTCGGCGGCCGCCGTGCGATTCGCAGTGGGGATTGCAGACACGCCAGAGTCGTTCAAGATTGAATCGCCTGTGGTCAGTCTTGCGCGCGAGCGATCCGGTCACTCTCGGCTGCAATGCCGCCGCCGAAAGCCCGGTATAGAGCAACCAGCGCGATTGCGCGGCGGGCGGTTATGTCGATAAAAGACTGCTCAGCCGCGAGATGCACACGCTGAGCGTCGAGATAGACGCCGTAGTCGGTAAGCCCACGTTCATAAAGGGCGCGGGCGGAATTTCTCGCTCGAAGCGCTGCGCTACGCGCCTCATCGAGCTCCTCACGCCTAGTGCGTGCACTGGCGTACGCGACGAACGCGTTTTCGACCTCTTCCACCGCTTCGAGCAACGCTTCGTCGTATGCCGCGGCCGCCTGCTGAAGTCGCGCATCCGCCCCCCGCTCGAAAGCCCGGATTCGGCCCGCATTGAAGATCGGCTGAACGAGACCGACGCCCAACGCGAACACATTCCCGTTAAGTGCTGGTAAGCCCTGGAATGCCAGGCGATCGCGCGCAACCGAAGCTGAAAGCAGAAAGCTTGGGAAAAACGCCGCTTTGCTTTGTGCAAGCGAGGCGTTAGCCGCTTCTGCCCGGTGGCGCGCCGCCCGCAGGTCCGGGCGCGCATCGAGCCACTCCGAGGGTATAAGAGCAGGGACCGGCGGAAGGGCTTCTGGAAGAGCCGTCACGCTCGACTGCTCAGCCGAGGGTAAGCGGCCCGTCAAAACCGCGAGGCGGTGAGACGTTACTTTGATTTCGCGCTCGAGCTCAGGAGTTTGTGCCTCAAGCGTCTTCGTAAGCGACCACGACCGATCTACATCGAACTGGGTAGCCAGACCTCGGCGGTAGCGCTCGAGCGCAAAGCGCCACACCTCCCGCGAGACAGCGACCGCCTCGCGCTGCGTCCCTAGCTGCGCGATAAGACTGCGCTGCGTGAATAGCGTGCTTGCAACCTCGGCGGCGAGCGCGACGTAGACCGCGCGCTCAAGCTCGCCTGCGACGAGCGCTGAGCGCTCTGCGGCTTGCGCGCCCGCGCGGTTGGCGCCAAAGAGGTCGAGCTCCCAGCTGGCAGACACTCCCGCTTGGGCAATATCCAGGATCGGCGGCTTAGCCGGTATCCGTGACAGATCTTTGTTCCTCGCGCTCGACGCATTCGCGTTGATCGTCGGCCAAAGCGCTGAGGCGGCAACCGTGGCACTCGCTCGCGATTCGCGAACGCGTTCGGCCGCGACGCGTACATTTGGATTGTGAAGAAAGGCCTCCTCTATAAGCGCGCTCAACTCGGGATCATTGAAGCCCGTCCACCACCTAGTAAGCGCCTCGCGATCGAGGCCGTCCTCGCGGGTGGCATTGACCCAGTTCGGGTTGGGTCCAGGCAACGTAACTCGATTACCGGAAGTGCTCGCACAGCCAGCGATCGCCAAGGCGAGTGCGACGGTTGCGACCCGAGCGGTTTGCACGGCGATCTCCTTCATGTGGCAAGCAAAGAGGCTTGGCGCGCCAACGCGGGGTTGGGCCCGGCCTCGCCGGGCCGCTTCACGCCGGACCAGGCGGCGTAGAGAGCCGGCACAAAGAGGACGGTCAGAACCGTCGCGATCAGCAAGCCGCCGAGAATCGTGATCGCCTGGGGACCGAAGAAGTCACTGCGCGAAAGCGGCACCATGGCAAGCACTGCCGCCGCTGCCGTCAGCATGATGGGTCTGAAGCGCCGCACCGTCGATTCGACGATCGCGCTCCACGCATCGAGACCGGCTTTTTCGTCCTGATCGATCTGGTCGACCAGGATGAGGGTGTTGCGCATGATGAGGCCGGCAAGCGCAATGAGGCCGAGCAACGCGACAAACCCGAAGGGCGCCTGCGTGATGAACAACGCGAATCCGGCGCCGATGATCCCGAGCGGTGCCGTGATGAATACGAGCATCGTGCGGCGGAAACTCTGCAGTTGCGCCATCAGCAGGAAGAGCGTCGCGGCGGCCACGAGGGGCAGCCACACGAAGATCGAACGCTGCGCGATCCCGGCCGCCTCGAGACTTGCGCCTTCCTCGATGAAGTAGCCGGCAGGCAGATTCGTCTTGATTGGTGTCAGTGCGCGGCCGATGGCGACCATGAGGTCCGGTCCCTGCACTCCTGGAGCCGTGTCGCAGTGCACCGTGACGGTAGGAAAGCGATCCCGGCGCCAGATCACACCGTCTTCGTACTCCGTCTTCACGTCGACGAGCTGCGAGAGCGGCAGCGACTCGCCAGCTGCATTGCGCACATAAACGCGGTCGATCGCATCGACGCGGCCACGCTCGGAGCGCTGTGCGCGCCAGACCATGGGAATCAGCTTGTTTCCTTCCCGGTACTGGCCAACGGGCAGTCCGGACATGTGCGCCTGCAGCGCCGCTCCAATCGATTCGGTCGAGACGCCCAGAGCGCGCGCGCGGTCCTGGTCGACGCTAAGCCGCACCGCTGGGATGCGCTCACGCCAGTCATCGCCTACCTCGACCGCACCCGGCTGCGCTCGCATGACAGCCGCAACCTGGTCGGCAATCTCGCGCACTTTCGCGCTATCGGGCCCGCGGACGCGAAACTCGGCGGGGTACTCCAATGGCGGTCCGACTGCCAAGCGCTGGACACGACCCTGCACGCCGGCGAAGTCGCGGGCGAGCACGTCTTCCAGGCGTGCTTTCACAGCCTCGCGCGTTTTGTTGTCCTTCGTCATCACCACGATCTCGGCCAGGTTCACCGTGCTGAGCTGCTGCACGAGCAGCAAGAAGAACCTTGGCGAGCCCGCTCCAACATAGGTGGCGTAGTGCTCGACGCCCGGGTCTTTCGCCAGGATCGCCTCCATGCGCTTCGCGACGGCCTCCGACTGCGCGAAGCTCGAGCCTTCGGGCAGCCACAAGTCGACCAGTAGCTCCGGGCGGTTGGACTGAGGGAAGAACTGCCGTGGCACTTTTGCGAATGCGGCAACGCCGGCAGCGAAGAGCAGAATTGTGACCACAATGACCGTCTTTCGCTGCGCGACGCACCAGTCGATGAGACGGCGCAGGCGGTTGTAGAAGGGCGTCGCGAAGACCTCATGCGCCGCTCCTTGCCGATAGCCGGGCAAAATCAGGTAGCCGAGATACGGCGTGAAGATCACCGCGCCCAGCCAGGAGAGAAGCAGCGAGATCGCCATGATCCAGAAAATGGCTCCCGTGTACTCACCTGCTTGGGAGCGGGCGAGGCCGACCGGCAGAAATCCCGCGACGGAGATGAGCGTGCCGGTGAGCATCGGAATCGCGGTCGCCTTGAAGGCGAACGATGCTGCCTGAATCCGCTCCAGGCCCTCCTGGAGCTTCCGGGACATCATCTCGATTGCGATCATCGCGTCATCGACCAGGATCCCGAGCGACAGGATGAGGGCACCAAGCGATATGCGATGGAGTTCGATTCCACCGAGCAGCATCGCGAGGAAGGTGCCGGCGAGCACCAGAGGGACGGTCAGCGCGACGACCATTCCCGCCCGCAATCCGAGACTCACAAAACTGACGAGCAGGACCACCGTGAGCGCTTCTGCAAACGTGCGCGTGAATTCGCCAATCGCCGAACGAATGACTTTCGGTTGATTGGCGACGCGCTCGATATCGATCCCTACAGGGAGCTCTTGCTGAATCCTGGCGATCGCGCGATCGAGCGCCTGTCCCACCGTGATGATGTCGGCATGCTTGTTGGCGACGATTCCCAGGCCAACGACGTCCTTGCCGTTGAAGCGCATCTTCGTCTCGGGGGGATCGATATAGCCGCGGCGGACAGTCGCGATGTCGGCGATGCGGAACGTAGCGCCATCGACGCGTACGCGGAAATCAGACACTTCGGGGACGGAGTGGAAACTCCCATCGACGCGTAACGGCAGATTGATCCGATCGGTGTCGACTAGTCCCGCAGACACGATCGAGTTCTGCTGCTGCAGGGCCGCGGCGACTTGCCGAGCCTCCAAGCCGAGCTTCGCAAGCTTCGCTTCGTCAAACTCGATGTAGATGCGCTCGTCCTGCGTACCCACCAGCTCGGCCTTTTCGACATCGGGAACCCGCAGGAGCTGCTGGCGTATATCGTCAGCGACGTCTTTGAGCTGCGCAAAGCCGAGGCCTTCGCCGGAGACCGCGTACAGGACGCTGTAGGTGTCACCGAATTCATCGTTAAAGAAAGGCCCGGTAACGCCAGGCGGCAAGAACGCGCGCACGTCGCCAACCTTCTTCCTCACCTGATACCAAAATTGCGGCAGCTCGCGGCTCCGCAGGTCCTGCCGCGGATAGACGTAGATCACGGACTCGCCGGGTTTGGAGTAGCTCTTCAGATAATCGAGCGACGGCATGTCCTGCAGCTTCTTCTCGATCACATCGGTGACCTGTTCGCTTACCTCCTTCGCGGTGGCGCCGCTGTAGATCGTGCGCACCACCATGATGCGGAATGAGAAATCCGGGTCTTCGCGCTGATGGATGACGCGCAGCGCGAAGAGCCCGCCGATGAAAAGCAGCACCAGCAAGAATCCAATGAATGGACGGTGCCTCAGGGCCCAGTCGGTCAGGTTGAAGTTCATGACGGGTTCTTCGATTTGGTTTGAGCGGCTTGGGCAGGTAGCGACAACTCTTTCGCGCCCGACTGTTCCGCTCGGCGAGCAACAAGCGACCCACCAATCGCAGAGGGCACGAGTACGCTTACCGCCTGGCCTTCATGCAATCGTGAGGCGCCGGCAGTAACGATAACCAGGCCGGCGGCGAGCCCTGAGACCTGAACATCACTCACGCCGACCGGTGCACCGAGGCGCACTGGGACGCTCGACACCGTGCCGTCCTTGTTGAGCGCCCAGACGCGGGGTTTTTCTTCTGCCTCACCTTGCGGTACGAACACTGCGGAAAGCGGGATGACCTGACGCTCGCTCGTCCCTGCTTCTTGCGGGAAACTCGCCGTGGCCGACATGCCGATACGTACCCACGACGCTGCGCTAGGTAGCGAGACCCTTACCGCGTATGTGCGCGCCGCGGACTGCGCACTTTGAGCGATCTCGCGCACGCGCCCCTGCACCACCACGTCGGGGCGGGCCCAAAAGCGCAGATTGGCTGTCGAATTTCGCTTTACCGCGGCCTGACTGGCTTCTGGCAGGTCGATTACAACTTCCAGTTCCGAAAGGCGTGCCAGCACCCCGACGGGCTGACCCACTGCGACCACCTGCTCTACTTCCGCGGGTAGCGCTACGACCAGCGAGTCGAACTCGGCGATGAGGCGGGTGTACTGCGTCTGGCGCTCCATCTGCTCGTGTTGCGCCTTTAACGACGCGACGCGATCTTTGAGCGTGCTCAGCGCCGTTTCGCGCCGTTCGTACTCCGCCGGGGCGATGAACTTCTCCTCGAGCAACTCGTGGTAGCGCTTGAGATCGGAAACCGCGAATTCATAATCGGATTGCGCCGCGCGAAGCTGTGCGCTCACGGCCTGCGCCGCGAGCCGGTAATCGGTCGGATCGAGTTCAGCGATGAGCTGCCCCGCCTTGACTTCATCGCCTGTGTTGACGGCTCGGCGAACGATTTTCCCGCCCACACGGAATCCGACTTTTGCCTCGTAGCGCGCGCGGACTTCTCCGGCGTAGGCAACGGCCGCTTCGCGCGCGGCGCCTACTTCCGCGACCAGAACCGGGCGCGGCCGCTGCGCGGTCTGCGGCGGCTTGGAGCAGCCGCTCGCAGCGACAAGAACCAAAATAACTAGCGTGAGGAAACGAAGCAGCCGGTTCTGCCGGGGAAGCTCGCGGTTTTGGGGGCGCATATCGAGGATAAGAGACCGATCGGTCTGTTCGTTGTCAAAAAAAAGCGGCCTTCACCATCCTTGGATCTCGGCTGCGAGGTGCCTCGCTACCGCGCCGAGATATTCGGAATCCTTGTACAGGTTGCTCAGCATCAGCGCGCCCTCCAGCGCCGCGACCATATGGATTGCGGTCGCGCGCGCATCGCGCTTTGCAAACTCGTCTCGTGCGACGCCTTCTTTGATGATTCTTTCGAAAAGACCTTGCAGGGCCCCCATTGCCTGGCGCGCGGCTTGTCGCAGCTTCGGGTCGGCGTCGTCGGCTTCTACGGCTAGGTTCATGACCGGACATCCGCCCTCGAGCTCAGGCCCGGCCGGCGAGTCGCGGAAAACATCGATAAGCGCCAGGAGCTTCTGCCGCGCCGATGTCTTTTCCGCTACAGCTGCAAGCAGCCGGTCCCGCATTCGTCGGAAGGCATAATTGAAAGCCTCCAAGCCGAGCTCCTCGCGGCTGGCAAAGTGGTTATAGATGCCACCCTTCTGCATACCGGTCGCCCGCATGATCTCGGACACGGGAGTGCGAAGGTAACCCTCGCGGTTCAAGAGCGACGCGCTCGCCGCCACGATGCGCTCACGAGTAAGTTCGCCTTTCCGTTTCACGGCGCGAATTATAAGACCGATCGGTCTGTTATTGCAAGTGGCATCGCGCTATCAAACTTTGCCTCTGTCTACAGCGGGTTGCGAACGGTCACGCCGCGCAGCTGAACGTTCTCATTGATTGTCCTTGCGTCCGCCTTCCTGCGGCACGCGCTCTCCCCTCGCGCCATCTCTTGCGCCGCCGCTCGTCGCTTCCACTAGCGATTTCCCTCGCGGCTCAGGAAATGCGGTTTCGCAAGCGTGCTCAGTAGACGCCGATTTTTCCGTATTTTTCCGTACGAGCTGCGCGCTTCTTTTTATGTCTTTGATTCTATGGCGTCCCCACACGGAACCACGCTTGACGCGGTAGGGTTTACCGTGGGAGTGGAAAGTGGCTGCGTAGCGGCACACCTCAATCACTCTGACGAGCAGTACATCCGCTGTTCGTAGCTTATCTGCAAGCCACGCCGAAGATCACTTCGGGCCGGTACACGAGCTCCTCCTCGGACAGCTCCCGAATGCGCTCCTCGGCACGGGCGCGGCAGCGCGCTTGCTCATCGGCACCGAGGCTTCTCAGCCGGCGGCTTGCGACCCCACAGCGCAACTGCACCGTGAGGAGGTCCTCCGCGGTGAATCGATGCTCTACGCGGCGCCCCTCGGTATCCACTGTAGTGAATCCGGCTTCGCGGAGAAAAGCTTCGACTTTCGTACCGGTGTCCATCCGCGAGTGCTGCATGATGCTCGGATCGCGCGGGTCGGGTGCCGCGCCGGCTGCGTCGAGCGCTTCGCGCCAGATCGCGCCTCCGGGCGGTCCAGGATCCTCGCCCCAGGTGACTGTGCCGATCTGCTTGCCAGGGCGAAGTACGCGGCGCACTTCACGCAGCCCCTGGAGCGGATCGGGCAAATGAAACAGCACGAAGATGCACAGTGCGACATCGAAGGCCGATTCGGCAATGGCGAGGCGCTGCGCGTCCATCACCGCCAGGCCCGGGATGCCGCGGGCCTTCGCAAAGCGCAGCATGCCTTCGGAGCGGTCTGTCCCGATGACGCGCGCGCCGGGCGCACGAGCCCTCAAGTCTTCGTAGAAATCACCCGTCCCGGCGCCGACGTCGAGAACATCGCGGGCCTGCGCAAGCGGCAGCATGTCTAGGATCGGCAGCGCCATCGGCTTGATCACGGGGCTCCACAGGCGCGCGTAAGCCGCAGCCATTGCCGAGTATTCAACGGCGAGCTCCGGCGTGACGTACACCGCGGATCCCCGTCGGCAACGTTACAAAGCGCCCATTGCGGTCGCTCTAGTGGTACGCACACATGACGTCGGCGTCAAGCATGGCTCGTTGCCGGCAACCCGCGCGGAGATGGCGTCCCCACGGGGATTCGAACCCCGGTTACCGCCGTGAAAGGGCGATGTCCT
>CAYQVE010000139.1:0-8398 GCA_964420785.1 uncultured Enterobacteriaceae bacterium
GGCGGGGTGGCAGAGTGGTCATGCAGCGGCCTGCAAAGCCGTGGACGCCGGTTCGATTCCGACCCCCGCCTCCACGGAGTACAGGCACCCGCTTCCAGTTTCTTTCTGACACAATCCCCGCCTACGGCCCGGGTGGTGAAACTGGTAGACACAAGGGACTTAAAATCCCTCGACGGGTAATTCCGTCGTGCAGGTTCGACCCCTGCCCCGGGCACCATCGGAGTAACATGGACTCGAGGCTCAGTGTGCAATTTCGCAACATTTCTCTCAATTCTCAGTGACGCTGAGTGACGTTTCGAGTGACGATTCGCCTGCGGGAGGTCAGCACTCGCCATGATCGAGAGTTGGGTCGACTTCGTCTTCAACGTGGTCGGAGGGGCGACCGCGTTTCTTTGCCTGTTCGACGGCACGCGGCGGCTTTGCGCTTACGGCGTGCATCGGAAGGCGGTGCTGATGACGGTTCTCGCGGCCGGCATCTGTGCCCTGTACGGCGGCTTCGCGTACTGGAAATATTCCGACCTGAAGGCCACGGTGAGCACGAATCAGCGAAAGACCGCGGCTGCTCCCCTGCCCGCGAATTGGAGCAGGCTTTCGCCGGAGAAAAAGGAGGTCCTGAGCGTCGCGCGAGCGCGCCGGACGTTCATGGAGTCCGGGACGCTGGCAAGCTACGTGGATCGCCGTGGTGAGACCAGGATCCTCGCCCCGACCCAGGAAGATCTGGTACGGCGCGAGCACGTGGTGGCCTACCACGCGCGCGCGGAATATTCGGCCCGCGGCAGCCTGGCCGAAGCTCTTCTCTGGCTGATCATCGCCCTGGTCGCAGTCCTGTTCGGAATCCTGATGTCGCTCGAGAAGGTGCCGGCGCCGGTCGACCCGACCCGGGAACGCGGCGACGCCTAGTTCCGACGGCGATGGCGCTGCAATGGCGCTGCTCTCCAGCCTCAAGCAACGCGCGCGACACCTCAAGAGCGAGACTCTCGCCCTCTGGTTCGCCGCGCGCCACCCCGGTACACCCTGGTACGCGAAGCTTCTGGTCGCGGGCATCGTAGCGTACGCGCTGAGCCCCATCGACCTCATCCCCGACTTCGTCCCGGTCCTGGGGTATCTGGACGATCTCGTGCTGATCCCGCTCGGGATCGTCCTTGCTATCAGGATGATCCCGGGTCCGATTCTCGAGGAATGCAGGGCGCGGGCGCAGGAGCGGATGGGGAGCGCTCGTCCGGCGAGCCGCGCCGCCGCCCTCGTCATCGTCGCGGTCTGGATCGCCGCGGCGGTGCTGTGCGCAATATGGGCCTATCGCACCTGGTTCAGTCCTTGAAACAACGCATTGGCGTACCGATATAGGCGGGGCGCGGTAGAATATTTGCCGAGGAACGCGAACGTGATCGTATTTGAGCTCATTTGTGCGGATCGCCACCGGTTCGAGGGCTGGTTCGTTTCGGCGGACGACTTCGAGGGCCAGAAAGCCCGCGGCCTGCTGTCGTGCCCGGTCTGCAGCGATTCCAGCATCGAGAAGCTGCTCACGGCTAAAATAGGCAGGCCGGATGCCGAGCCGCCGCGGGAGAACGCGAAGCCGCCTGTCGCGCCGGCTGCGCGGCCGCGCAACCTGCACGAAGTCATCGACTACATCCTGCTCAACACCGAGAACGTGGGAGAGAATTTTCCCGCCGAGGCGCGGCGTATCCATCACAAGGAAGTCCCGCAGCGAAACATCCGCGGCGTGGCGACCGGCGAGGAGACGCGAGAGCTCCTGGAAGAGGGAATTGCCGTGATGCCGTTGCCGATCCCGCCTCACAAGGACTGGCACTGAATTCCCGCTCCCGCGGGCCCGCGGGAATCGTCTAGGTCAGACCAAGGTCCGCTGCTTGCGCAGCTCCGGCATGCAGTGTCGTATCCACTGCGCGGTGATCTTTTCCTGCAGCGAGTTCTGTCTGAGGCGCTCCGAGAGCGCGCCGAAATCCACGGTGTCGAGCGCCTGATCCTGGTTGAAGCAGGAAAACACGTAACTCCTCTTTCCGGTACGGGGATCGCGGTGCGGCTGCAGGCACTGGGCGCAGATTTCCTTGAGCATGCACTGCATCGGCGAGTTGATCGAGCCGAGCGCGACGTGATCGGGTCTGAGATAGTCCCTGAGGACGTCGTGCCGCGCGCGCGCGACCGCCGCCATCATGCGATCGGAGCCGATGGCGATGAGCCGGTCGGCGTCCTCCATGCGGATCAAGGGGGGCCCGAGCCTCCCCTGGGCATAGGCGTCCATCGCTTGGACGATATTTCCGACGAAGCTCCTGTCTTGCGGACGCGCTTTCGCGTTCTCCAGCTTGAATCCCGGCTCTTCATCGCAGCACCACACGACCACGTCAGCGGCGCTCTCAATCTCCGCGACTTTGTAGCGGTCGATGGCTTTCCTGTAGCCGGCAAAATAAAGCGCTTTCGAGCCCCGCGCCCGGAACGCCGCACCAATAGAAAACAATACCGCGTTGCCCAGGCCCCCGCCCACGAGGATCACCGTTTCATTCGCCGCGATGTGCGTCGGGTTGCCCGTGGGACCCATGAGGATCACCGGCTCCCCGGGTTGGAGCATCGCGCACAGGTCCGACGAACCGCCCATCTCGAGCACGATGGTCGAGACGAGGCCGCGGTCCCGGTCCACCCAGGCGCCGGTCATCGCGAGCCCTTCCATCTGAAGGCGGGTCGTCGTGCCGGCGTTTGTCACCACAGGCGAGAGGGTCTCGAAATTCTGCAGCCGGTAGAACTGGCCGGGTTGGAATTTGCGCGCGGCGAGCGGAGCCTTCACCACCACCTCGACGATGGTGGGTGTGAGCCGCGCGACCTTGTGCACGGTGGCGAGCAGCTGGCCGCCGAGCGAAGCGAAGAACGAGGCCGGCGCGCCCGGCGACTGCGGAGGCGCCTTGGCCAGAGCGCGCGACACGACCGGGTAGCCCTGGCGCGCCGAACCGAGCGCCTTGACGACGTTGCCGAAGTAAGAGGGATGCAGATCGCCGAAGAAGCTTATGAAGCGTCCGTCGGGAAAGCGCGAGAGCAGCACGTCGGCGCGCTCGGGCTTGGAGATCGCGCGCTGCGGCTTCGCAGGCCGCCCGTCCTCGTCGCAGGCCTGGAAATATCTTCCGTCGAGCTGGAAGTGCGCCGCGTCCTCGCGCGCGAGCACCGTGTTGGGCTGGGTCCCGGCGGCGACGAACACGGTGTGCGCCGGCAGCCAGTGCTCCGCGGATTCGCCGCCGAGGCCGCTTTCCCGGGCGAAGCGGATGCCGCGTGCTGCGCCGTAGTTGTCCACGTCCACCGCCACCGGAGACAGGCTTTCGCAGAAAGCGATCCCTTCCTCGAGCGCTTTCTCGACTTCCTCGTGATTGAGCGTGTAGGAAGGGCTGTCGATCAGCCGACGTCGGTAGGCGATGGTGACGCCGCCCCAGTGCCGGAGGAGCTCGACGACGCGCGCCGCGCGGCTTTCGCGCGCGGCGAGGGCCCGTTCCTCGCGGATCGCGCGCGCATGCGCGAGGAACTCCTCGGCGATCTCGCGCTCCTGGTCATCCCACTTCTGGCGGACCGCATCCTCGCCCGTCTCCGCGACGAGGGTCTCGTAGCGCATCAGGAACTTCTCCACTTGCACGGGATAGTAGGCGAGCGATTCGGTCGCGGTGTCGATCGCGGTCAGCCCGCCGCCGATCACCCCCACGGGCAGGCGCAGCTGCATGTTGGCGATGGAGTCCGCCTTGGCCGCGCCGGTGAGCTGAAGCGCCATCAGGAAGTCGGAGGCCGCGCGCACGCCGCGCGCGAGCCCGTTCGGAATGTCGAGCACCGTGGGCTTGCCTGCGCCCATGCAAAGCGCGACGTGGTCGAAGCCTAGCTCCAGCGCGTCCTCGACGGTGACCGTGCCACCGAAACGCACGCCTCCGTACATCGCGAACTGTGCGCGCCGTTCGAGCAGGAGGCGCACGAGCTTGAGGAAATTCTTGTCCCAGCGCACGGTGATGCCGTATTCGGCGACGCCCCCGAATCCCGCCATCACGCGGTCGTCGAGGCCCTCATACAGCGTTCGCACGTCCCGGATCGGCTCGGCGGGCACGCGGTTCCCGTCGGCATCGATTCCGGAGAATCGGGCCGGCAGCGGCTCGATCTTCAGGCCGTCGATGCCGGCGACGGCGTGACCTTCGGTCATGAGGTAATGGGCGAGGGTGAAGCCCGCCGGCCCCATGCCGGCGATGAGCACCTTGTAGCCGGTTTCGGGCAAAGGCAGCGGTCGGCGGAAATTGAGCGGGTTCCAGCGCGTGAGCAGCGAGTAGATCTCGAAGCCCCAGGGCAGCTCGAGGACGTCTTTCAGGGTGCGCGTCTCGATCTGCGGTATGTTGACCGGCTCCTGCTTCTGGTAGATGCAGGCTTTCATGCAGTCGTTGCAGATGCGGTGCCCGGTCGCAGCCACCATGGGATTGTCGATCACGATCACGGCGAGCGCCGAGAGCGCATAGCCCTGCGCCTTGAGCGTGTGGAACTCGGAGATCTTTTCTTCGAGCGGACAGCCGGCGAGCGTCACGCCGAACGCGCTCTTCTTGAAGGCGATCGGCGCCTCTGCCGAGGGTGTCGGTCCGCTTCCGGGCGCGGGCTTTTCGCGCAGGCCCTTCGAGCAGGAATCCTTGCCCTGCGTGTGGCACCAGATGCAGTAGTTCGCCTGGTCGAGCGCGCCAACGAGGTCGGTGCCCGGATCGGTGAGGGCGAAGCCCTTGCGCCTGCGGATGTGCTCGGGGCGGATCGTGTAGGTGACGACGCCATCCCGGTCGCTCTTCTGTGCGTGCACGAGGAGCTTGTGCGGATCGGTCTTCGACGGCGTCTTGAAGAGGACCCCTGCGTGCACGCGCGCGCGGCCCCCCGGCGTGTGCAACGCCCAGGCGGCGAATTTCATCGCGGTATCGAGCTGCGCGGCGTGCCCGGCCTCATCGGCGAGCCAATGCGTGACTTTTTTCGCGAACGTCAGCTCATCGAAGCGCCCGTCCAGGTGATTCTTTTCCAGCTCGGCCTCGAGCGCGGCTCCGTCGAGCTTGGCCGCCTCCTCGGGCTTTACCTTGTTCGCGGCGCGGCGCTGCACGAACTGGCGCTTGACGTGGTAGAGCGGGGCGAGCTCGTTGTGGCGCGCCGCCAGCGCGCGGAACTCCGTCTTGATGCCGAACAGCTCGGCGAGAAAATCGTCCAGATGCGGCGCGATCTCGAGGATCAGTGCCGATTCGGCTTTCGAATCGAGACTGGGAGCCGCGCGCGCGGCTTCCAGCTGCGGTCTCAGCGCGGATTCCGCGGCGCCGAGATGGTCCAGGAATGCGGCATCGAGCCTGACAAGGCCGTCGCGCTCATAGAGCTCCGCGAAGGACAGGCCGTAAGCAAGCTTCAGCATCCCGTGCCTAGCGCTCCAGGAGCTTCAGCTTGTCCTTCACGTCCTTCCACTGGTCGGCGTCGGCCGGGCCCGGCTTGGCATCGGTGATGACCGGCCAGATCTTGGCGAGCTCGGCGTTCCGGGGGGTGAATTTCTTGTGCCCCTCGGACAGGTCCTCCTCGGGAACCGACGCGTTTACCGGGCATTCCGGGATGCACACGGCGCAATCGATGCACTCGTCCGGATCGATCACCAGCATGTTCGGCCCCTCGTGGAAGCAATCCACGGGACAGACGTCGACGCAGTCGGTGTATTTGCACTTGATGCAGCTTTCCGTGACGACGTGGGTCATCGAGCGATCCTTGAGTCTGGCGGCGCACCCGAGGGCGAGCCTCGAAAATCCAAAATTATACGGCTTTCATCCCGCTGTTTGAAAGCGCAGGCTGATGGTCATTGGTCATTTGCTTATATCCGGATCGAGGTTGCGCTAGAATCCGGTTCCGTCGGCCGCGGCCTGGAACTTCGGCCAAGCCGCGCCGGTCTGTGTATGTGTTTTTCGAGGGGCGTCATGATCAAAGTGGAAAATCTCAGCAAGTCCTTCGGGTCGAAGCGCGCAGTCGACGGCGTCTCCTTCGAGGTCGGCAGGGGCGAGGTGCTGGGATTCCTCGGGCCCAACGGAGCGGGCAAGTCGACCACGATGCGCATGATCACCGGCTTCATTCCCCCGAGCGCTGGCGCGGTCTCGGTGTGCGGGCTCGACGTGCAGGAAAATCCGATCGAGGTGAAGCGCAGGATCGGCTATCTTCCGGAGGCGGCGCCTTCCTATACCGAAATGTCCGTGCTGTCGTTCCTCAGGTTCGCCGCCGAGATGCGCGGTCTGCGGGGCGAGGGACGGCGCAGCGCGATGCGCCGCGTTGTCGAGCTCTGCCATCTGGAGAACGTGCTCGGGCAGACGATCGATACGCTTTCGAAGGGCTTCCGCCACCGCACCTGCCTCGCGCAGGCCCTGATCCACGATCCCGGGGTGCTGATCCTCGATGAGCCCACCGACGGACTCGATCCGAACCAGAAGCACGAGGTGCGCGCGCTCATACGCCGCATGGGCGAGAGCAAGGCGATCATTTTCTCGACGCACATCCTCGAGGAGGTCGAGGCAGCCTGCACGCGCGCGATCATCATCGACCGCGGCCGCATCGTCGCCAACGGAACGCCCGGCGAGCTGAAGGCGCGAGCCGCCACTGGAAAGCTGGACGATTTCTTCCGGTCGATCACGCGCTCGGATACGGTTGCAGAGGGAACGGCATGAGCGAGGACGAACGGCCGGTGACGGCAAAGCCTTCCCTGCGCCGCGGCATGAAAGGGAGCTGGGCGGCAATCAGCGCAATCGCGAAGCGCGAGCTCGCGGCGTACTTCGAATCTCCGGTCGCCTACGTGTTCCTCGTGATCTTTCTCTTGCTTTCCGGATTCTTTACTTTCACGTTCGGCGGCTTCTTCGAGCGGGGCGAGGCCTCGCTCGCGGCGTTCTTCAACTGGCTGCCGTGGCTGTTCCTTTTTCTGGTTCCCGCCGCGGGGATGCGCCTGTGGTCCGAGGAGCGGCGACTCGGAACGATCGAGCTCTTGCTGACGATGCCGGTGGCCGCGTGGCAGGCGATCGTCGGAAAATTTCTCGCCTCGTGGCTGTTCCTCATCGTCGCGCTGGCGCTCTCCTTCCCGATCGTCGTGACCGTCAACTGGCTGGGCGATCCCGACAACGGTGTGATCGCAAGCGGTTACGTCGGAGCGGCGCTCCTCGCCGGGGCCTACCTCGCGATCAGCTGCCTCACCTCGGCTCTCACCCGCAATCAGGTCATCGCCTTCATCCTCGCGGTGGTCCTGTGCCTAGCCCTGATCTTGGTCGGATTTTCGCCGCTGACCGATCTGCTCGCGCGCTGGGCGAGCCCCTGGCTGGTGGAAGCGGTTTCGAAGTTCTCGGTCCTCACCCATTACGACGGCTTCCAGAAAGGCGTGCTCGACTCGCGCGACCTGCTGTATTTCCTCTCGGTGATGGCCTACGCGCTGTTCGCGACCGGGGTCGTCATCCGCAACCACCGCAGGGGTTGAAAGGTTATGCACAAGAAGACCGAGAGTCTGCTGTATTCGGCCGGCGGCCTCGTCGCCGCGTTGATCATCCTCGCCCTGCTCAATCTGGTGCTGGGCGCGGCGCGGTGGCGAATCGATTTGACGCAGGGCAAGCTCTACACGCTCTCCGAGGGCACGCGTGCGGTTCTCGGCAAGCTCGAGTCCCCGGTCAAGATCCGCTTGTATTTCAGCCAGAGCGACATCCCCCTGCCCATCAAGGCGTATGGGCGCCGGGTCGAGGATCTGCTCGCGGAATTCAGGCAGGCCGGCCGCGGCAACGTCACGGTCGAGAAGCTCGATCCCCAACCGGATTCCGACGCCGAAGACTCGGCGACCCTGGAAGGCGTCGAGGCGCAAGTCACGCCCTCGGGCGACAAGTTCTACCTCGGCGCCTCGATCAGCTACGTGGATCAGAAGGTCGCTCTGCCGGCGCTTGTGCCCGATCGCGAGCCGCTGCTCGAATACGATCTGGTGCGCGCGATTGCGCGCGCGGCCGCGACCGCAAAGCCGGTAATCGGTGTAATGAGTGCGCTGCCGGTGTTCGGCATGCCGCCCAGTCCCATGACCGGAGGCCAGCCGATGGAGCCCCAGGTGTTCATCAGCGAGCTCCGGCGGGACTACACGGTGAAGCGCGTCGGTCTGGACCCTGAAAAGATCGACGACGACATCAAAGTGCTGGTGGTGATCCATCCACGCGGCATCGGCGAGCGGGCCCAGTACGCGCTCGACCAGTTCGTGTTGCGCGGCGGAAAGCTCATCGCCTTCCTCGACCCCAGCGCCTACTTCGACCAGCTGGGCCAGATGGGAGGCATGGGCGGCGGGGGCACGCCATCATCGCTCGACAAGCTGCTCAAGGCCTGGGGCCTGGGCTTCGACTCGGGGAAGGTCGTGCTCGACATGCGTTAC
>CAYQVE010000140.1:0-8395 GCA_964420785.1 uncultured Enterobacteriaceae bacterium
GGAGGTGCGCGTGGTGATGCTTTCCATGCATGCCAACGAGGAATACGTGCTGCAGGCTCTGCGCGCGGGGGCTTCAGGCTATATGCTCAAGGATTCCGCGACCGCCGAACTGGAGCTCGCCCTGCAGGCTGTGATGCAAGGCGAGACCTATCTCAGCCCGCGCATATCGAAGCAGATGGTGGAAGGCTACGTGCAGCGGGTGGGGGGTGAGCAGCCTAAGTCCGACAACCTCACGCCGCGGCAGCGCCAGGTCCTGCAGCTCATCGCCGGGGGTCACAGTACCAAGGAAATCGCCTATCGCCTCGAGCTTTCCGTGAAGACCGTGGAGACCCATCGCGCCCAGCTGATGGATCGTTTGCAGATCCGCGATATCGCCGGACTGGTGAAGTACGCGATCCGCAACGGCCTCGTCACCACCGCGAAATAATAAGCTTTTAAATCAAGAGCTTCTCACTAACCAAGCCCTGCCCTTAAGGTATTTAGCAGAGCTTGCTCAGGGCCAGCCCTATTGGCTCGTCCTCGGTCTCGCTCTAAGGTGTCGGAAAATCACCCGCAGGCGGTTCGCCAGGCGCGCCGGGGCGGCACGTCGCCTGCTCACGTTCGAGAGGGAGATGTTGAAGCGCATCAGGGTCATGGTCATCGACGACAGCATACAGTTCGCAAGCGCGGTCGGACAGTTTCTCGCTTGTAACGGCAACTTCGAAGTGCTGGCGAGCGCGAATTCCGGGGGCGAGGCGCTGGCGCGCGCAGGCACTGAACGGCCCGACCTCATGTTCATCGACATCAGTATGCCCGGCATGAACGGCTTGGCGGTGACTTCCATGATCAAGGGGCGGGACGCCGCAACCAAGATCGTGATAATGACGCTAGAGGACAGCGAGGAACATCGCCTCGGCGCGATAGCGGCGGGCGCGGATGCATTCTTGCCTAAGGATAAATTCGCCCACGGGTTCCATGCGGTGCTCGAATTATTGTTCGGCACACTGAGCTTCGACAAGGAATCGCGGGCATGGGACGGATCCTTGACTTGAAGCGCGAAGGCGTACACAGAACGAATCGACTCCTTGCCGGAGAGAAGGGCATTCTCGAGATGATCGCGCTCGGGCGACCTCTGCGCGAAATGCTCGAGGCCCTTGCTCGCGCGATCGAAGAGCGGTCCGAAGACCTGATCTGCTCGATCCTATGGCTCGACGAGCACGGCCGCCTGCGTCATGGGGCCGCCCCGAGCCTTGATGCCAGCTTCCACCAGGTGATCGACGGAATCGAAATCGGCCCAGGCACGACTCCGTGCGGCGCTGCTGCGCACAGCGGCAGAAGCGTGATCGTGTCGGACATCACTACCGACCCTGCGTGGGCTCAGACCAAGGCGCTCGCGCTCCAGTACGGCTTGCGCGCCTGCTGGTCCGTACCGATCAAGTCGAGCATTGGAAGGGTCCTGGGAACATTCGCCTTGTACGACAGGAAGCCGCGCTCGCCCTCCGCGTCAGACCTCGAAGTGCTCGATCGCGCACAGCATCTCGCCGGAATCATGCTCGAGCGCAACCAGGCGGAGGCGGTGCGGGAGCGCGAAGAGAGACTGCTCGCGCTGGAGCATTCTGTCACCCGTTGCCTTGCCGAGGCGGAAAGCGTGCCCGCGGCGCTTGAATCGGTGATCCGCACCATATGCGAATCCGAAGGCTGGGACGCTGGCCGGTACTTCTCCTGGGACGCTGAGGCCCATGTGCTGCGATCCGCGGGCGCCTGGGGCATTTCGACCCCGAAAATAAAGGAATTCATCCGGCGGTCGCGCGACATCGTGTTTCCCCCTGGACAGGGACTGGTCGGCCGCGCGTGGCAGTCGAACCAACCGCTTTGGGTCGCCGATATCAACACCCATCCGCTTGCGCTGAGGGCGGGCTTTGCGCTCGATCTTGGGATTCGCGGCACATTCGTCTTTCCGATCGCATCGGAAGGAAGCACCCATGGCGTGCTCGTTTTTTCAAGCGGCGAGATTCGCCAGCCGGACGAACGGCTGCTCGGGGCGGTGCGTGCCATCGGCAGCCAGGTCGGCCAATTCTTGCGGCGCACTCACGCCGAGGAAGTGCTGCGCAAGAGCGAGGAGCGCTTCCGCAGCCTGAGCCAGTTGTCTTCGGACATGTACTGGGAGCAGGACGACCAATACCGGTTCACTTCCGCGTCCGGAAGCGGCCCGGAATGGATGACGGAATGGGCGCGCCAAGTAGTCGGAAAGAAACGCTGGGATTTCAACTGTATCAACATGACCAAAGAAGGCTGGGCGGCGCACGTGGCATTGCTAGATGCGCGGCAGCCCTTCCAAGACCTCGAGCTATGCACGCTCCACGGGTCGGGCAAGAAGATCTGGGTCAGCGTGAGCGGCGAGCCCGTATTCGATCCCGCCGGCACATTCGTCGGCTACCGCGGCGTCGGCAAGGACATCACGGCACGTAAGCGCGCCGATCAACTACAAGCCCTTGAGCACGCAGTGAACCGCTCCCTCGCGGATGCGGACAATGCGACTGCCGCCGTGCAGGCTGCGATCCGTGCCATCTGCGAGACCGAAGGCTGGGAATGTGGCCGCTATCTTCGCGTGGACGAGCGAGCTGGGGTGCTGCGTTGCGTCGACGCTTGGGGAATTCAAACCGAAGCCATTGAGCGCTTCCTGACGTCGTCACGCGGCGTGACATACGCCCCGGGCGCCGGCCTTGCGGGCCGCGTGTGGCAGTCGGGCCAGCCGCTGTGGCTGGCCGATGTGGGGAAAGACGCGCGCGCCGCACAGATAACCCTCATTCGCGAAATCGGCTTGCATGGAGCCATCTTTTTTCCGGTGATCGCCGAAGGGAAGACGATCGGCGTGCTGGCCTTCAACAGCCGCGAAGTGCGCGAACCGGAAGAGCGCCTGATGCAGGCGATCCGCGTGATCGGCAGCCAAATCGGCCAGTTCCTGCAACGCAAAGAGGGCGAAGAGGAACTGCGCCGCTTCCGCGCCGCAATGGATGCCTCAGCCGAGCTGATTCTGCTCGTCGACCCCGTCAAGCTGCGATACCTCGACGTCAACGACGCTGCGTGCCGGGCCCTTGGCTACAGCCGCGAGGAGTTCCTGGCGATGGGGCCGCAGGACATCTTCTCGATATCACGCGAGAAGCTCACTGAGCTGTACACACGTCTGATCAGCGGTGACAAGGCCGAGGAAAGGGTGGAAGGGTGGTATCGCCGGAAGGACGGGTCAAAACTGGAAGTCGAGTCTTTTCGCCGAGCCGTCCAATCCTCCGAGGGCAACATGATTGTTGCGGTTGCGCGCGACATCACCGAGCGCCGCCGCCGCGAAGAGGAGCTGCGCCGCTTCAGGCTCGCCATGGACAATTCGGCGGACATGATCGTGCTGATCGACCGCGCCACCATGCGTTTCGTAGACGTCAACGCCACCGCATGTGACCTTCTGGGCTACTCGCGGGAGGAAATGCTGGAGATGGGCCCCCACGACTTGCTTCCGGTGAGCCGCGCGGAGCTCGAGCGTTCCTACGACGACCTGATCGCGAATCCTTCCCTCACCAGCGGCATGAATACCCACTACCGCTGCCGGGACGGCACTCTCCTGCCGTTTGAATCGACGCGGCGTGTCCTTCGCTCGGGAGATACGTACATCATCGCGGCCATCTCGCGGGACATCCGCGATCGGATTGCTGCGGAGACGGCGCTGCGCGAGAGCAACGAGCGCTTCAACACCGCGGTGCGGGCCACGAGCGACGTCATTTGGGACCTGAACCTCATCACCGAATCGCTTTGGTGGAACGAGAACTTCACCAAGGTGTTCGGATATCCGCGCGACGACGTGGATCGCACCGTGAAGTCCTGGTACGACGCTACCCATCCGGATGACCGGGATCGCGTGGAAGCCGGCATGCGTCGGTTGATCGACTCGGGCGGGGAGAGTTGGAGCGACGAATACCGCTTCAGGCGCCGTGACGGTAGCTACGCCGAGGTGCTCGATCGAGGGCACGTTATTCGCGACAACACTGGCAAGGCGGTGCGCATGATCGGCGCGATGGAGGATGTTACTTCGCGGAAGGACGCGGAGGAGAAAATGCGCAAACAGGCGCTGCAGCAGCGCCTCATCGCGGAGTTCGGGCAATGGGTGCTCGCGAGTACCGGCGTTGCGGATGTGCTCAATCGTGCAGTTGAGCTCGTGTCGGTGACACTGAAGGCCGATTACTGCAACGTGCTCGAGCTCGACCCGGACGGCAAACACCTGCTGTTCAAGGCGGCGGCCGGCTGGCCTGCGGAATGGATCGGGCAACGCACGGTGCCTGTGCGCCCCGGCAACCGCGTCGAATTCGCTCTGTCGCACCGCGAGCCCGTCATCACTAAGGACTACGAGGACAAGGAGGAGGAAACGCGTTTCTCGCCTTCTCCGCTCCTGCAGTTCGGCGTGCGCAGTGGGGTCGAAGTCCCCATATTCGGAACCACGGGAACCTTCGGGATACTCAGCGCGCACGCCCTGAAACCGCGGCGCTTCGGCGAGGACGACTTGAGCTTCCTGCAGAGCGTAGCGAACATCCTGGCCCTGGCGGTTGAGCGCAAGGGTGCCGAGGAGCGCTTGGCGTATCTCGCGCAGTTCGACGCGCTCACGGCGCTGCCCAACCGCCACCTGTTCCACGACCGCTTGCTGCAGACCATGGCGCAGGGACGGCGCAGCGGAAATCCCATGGCCGTCCTTTACATCGACCTGGATCGCTTCAAACTGGTAAACGATACGCAAGGCCATAGCGCCGGCGACAAACTGCTCAAGGCTGCGGCGGTGCGCCTGACTCAATGCATTCGTAGCGGTGATACCGTGGGGCGATTTGGAGGAGACGAATTCGGCGCCGTGCTCTCTGATCTCGCCAAACCGGGCGACGCGAGCATCGTTGCGCAGAAGATGATCGATGCCCTTGCGCGGCCGTTCGATCTGGATGGACACGAAACCTACGTCACTGCGAGCGTCGGCATTACTCTGTTCCCGGCCGACAGCGAGGAGGCTGGCGCGCTAATCATGAATGCGGACACCGCGATGTATCGCGCGAAGGAGCAGGGGCGTAACACCTACCAGTATTTCACCCGGGAGATGAACGAGCGGGCTCTCGCCCGTATGCAAGTGGAGGCGGCGCTGCGCCGCGCGCTCGAACGCAGGGAATTCCTGCTTCACTATCAACCCAAGGTGGACTTGGAGAGCGGGGTTATTTGCGGTTTCGAGGCCCTGCTGCGTTGGCAGCAACCGGAGCGCGGCATGGTTTCGCCGACGGAATTCATTTTCGTGCTCGAAGACACGGGCCTGATCGTGCCCGTGGGCCAATGGGTCATGCGGGAAGTGTGTCGACAGATCCAAGCATGGAAAAGCTCGGGACTTTCCGTGCCGCCCGTGGCCATGAACCTGTCGGCGCGCCAGTTCCTGCAGAAGGACCTGGAGGCGACAGTGCGCCTCACCCTGCGGGAGTCGGGAGTCGATCCGTCCCTGATTCAGTTCGAGCTCACCGAGTCGCTGCTGATGAAGGAACCGGAAGCTGCGGCGCGCACGCTGCGCGGACTCAAGGAATCGGGCGTCAGGATCTCGGTGGATGACTTCGGCACCGGCTACTCCAGCCTGGCATACCTGAAGCGCTTTCCGATCGACGCGCTCAAGATCGACCACGCTTTCATCCGCGACGTGACCACCAATCCGGAAGACGCCGCGATCGCCTTGGCGATCATCGGCCTGGCGCACAGCCTCAAGCTGAAAGTGGTGGCCGAAGGGGTCGAGACAGAGGGGCAATTAAATTTTCTTTCGATGCACGCCTGCGACGAAATGCAGGGCTATTATTTCTCCAGGCCCGTACCCCCTTCCGAATGCGAGGCAATGCTGCGCGAAGGCCGCCGGCTCAGCCTTTCCGAGAACGAGGTTGCGGCAATGCCGGCCGTTCTCCTGCTCGACGATGACGAAAGAGATCTGATGCTGCTCGAGCACATCCTAAGCCCCGACGGATTCCAGGTGCTGAAGGCGACCGATCCAAAGCGCGCCTTCGAGCTGCTCGCGAGTAATCCGGTCGGGATCGTGATCTCCGACCAAAACATGCCGGGGCTCACCGGCGTGGAGTTCCTGAGCCACGTGAGAAAGCTCTACCCTGGTGTGATCAGGATAGTCTTCACCAGCTCCCACGATCCCAAGGCGTTCGCCGACGCAGTCAACGAAGCCGGCATTCACAAGTTCATCATGAAAGACTGGGACGCGGAGCGGCTGCGCGCGGAGGTGCGGGAAGTTTCTCGCCGCTATCGCTCGAAAAACGGGACGTTCCCTTCATCTCCAAAATAGCGTCACCGCTAGACGCTTAGTCTCATCGGCAGGATGACCATTTGCATGCCGCGCAGATGGAAGCGGCGCTGCAGCGCCATCGCAGCCTGATTGTGCAGTATCTGCGTTAACCAGTTGTCTTCGTCGAAGATGAGCTTACTGGTGAAGAAAATGGCGTTGGAGAACTCGCTCCGCACGCGTTCTGCGAGGCGCGTGAATTCATCGATGGGGTCGGTGCCGAAGGACAGGTATGATTTTGCCGCCCATCCCTTGCTGTTGCAGAAATTGACGAAGTAGGAAAGGGAGGCGTTCGCCTCCACCTTCATCGCTTCGAGATCTTCGCGCCCGCCAAAACTCTGCGCGTCCACCGTGCGAGCGTTGACGAAGATGAAGTTCCTGAAGTGGTCCGGGAACATCCGCTGCACCCAGAGCAAGGCGTGCAGCCCGCCGCCGCGCGAGGAGCCTACGAGAAACACCGCAGTCGGCCGGTTGGGGTCGGGCTTGGGCGGATTGGCGACGCTGCCAAAGGGAATGCCCGAAAAGTCGGCGTCGATTTTCTTGAGCTGCGCCTTGGTCCAGTCGTAGTGGTTCCGGATGGTCAGGCACGCGGCAATGATCGCCGCGATGATGAGGACCGCCAGCCATCCACCTTCAAGGAGCTTCTCGGCGAGCAGCATGAGTAGAATGCCGGCACACACCAGGAACCCGGCGGCGGACAGCGCGAGCCTCCCGAGCCAGTTTTGCCCGGCGCGCAGCCGGGCCCAGTACAGGCACAGTCCGAAGAGCGACACGGCGAAGGTCAGGAACACGCTCAAGCTGTAAAGGACCACGAGCGTTGAAACGCTGCCGCCCGTCCACAGAAGGATGATGAGCGATCCGAGCCCCATGACCAGGATGCCGTTCTGGGTGACGAGCCGCGTCGACAGATAACGGAACTGGTGCGGCACCCAGGAATCGGCGGCCATATTGGAGAGCACCGCGGGACCGCCAAGGAAGCCGGTGTTGGCGGCGACGAAGAGAAGCCCTGCTTCGAGCGCAAGCACCACCAGCAACGCAGCCCCGCTCACGCGGGTGTCCCAGCCGAAACTGTCTATGATCGCTCCAAAGGCGACCGCGTTGAGCGTCTGTCCCTCCACCGGACGCGCGCCCCACAGCAGGTACAGCAAGATGATCCCGCCGGCGGTGAAGGCGAGCGAAAGCGCCATGTAGAGCATGGTGACCTTGCCGGTATGCACTCGCGGCTCTGCGAGCACGTTGACGTTGTTCGATACGGCTTCGATCCCGGTGTAGGTGCCTCCCCCCTGTGAATAGGCGAGCAGGAGCAGCGCTGCGACGCCCGTCCAACCGACCTCCCCCGAAAGTTCCGAGGTTCCACGCCACACGTCGGGCACCAGCGTCGGCAACGCCGACGCGTGGGATAGCAGTCCATACACGATGAGGAAAGCGTGCGTGAGAATGAAACCGAGAAAGATCGGCAGCAGCACCGTGATGGCTTCCTTCATCCCGCGCAGGTTGAGCAGTACGAGTGCTACGATGAACGCGACCTCGGCCGCAAGCTTGTACGACTGGAAGCCGAGCGGAAACAAGGAGAACAGCGCGTCGACGCCGCTCGCTATCGAAATCGAAGTGGTGAGTACATAGTAGGGAATGGGCGCCGCACCCGGGGTGAGGCCCGGTGAAGGCCCAATCAGCCGCGTGGCGACGCGATAACCGCCTCCGCCCGTGGGAAACAGCTCGATGACCTGGTTGTAGGCGAGCGCGATTATGAGCACGGTCGCCGCCGTGGCGAGCGCGAGGTAAAGGCCCAGATCCGTGTGCCCGCCTAGCGCGCGAAACGCTTCTTCGGGGCCATAGCAGGAAGAGGAAATCCCGTCCGCTCCAAGGCCCACCCAGGCGAAAAAAGCGACGAGCGCGATGTGCCGTCGTGCCTTCGTATCCAGCGGATCGAGCGGCTTGCCGAACAGCCTCCGGCGCAGGTTCGCGAACTCGTTCATGAGCGCGCGGGGGTTGTCCTGCTCAATGCGATGGCCTTTTCGAGGCGGCGCGCGAACACGGTCATTTCCTTCGCCGCCTGTCGGTTACCTTTTCTCTTCT
>CAYQVE010000141.1:0-8394 GCA_964420785.1 uncultured Enterobacteriaceae bacterium
CCTCCCGGGAAAGCATCTGGCCGGCATGTCGGAACCGGCTGAACGCTCCATAGGGGGCCCGTGGGACATCGGGCTCGAGCGTTACTCCGCGCGTCGAAAGGGCGTTCAAACCGTCGACGTTCAGGGGCGTGGGCTCGAAATTGGCCAGCGCGCAAACGATCCGCCCCGCCTCGTCCGCAAGCCTGAACTTGCCGTCCGGTTCGTCGAGCCGGAAACCCGCCGCTTTCGCCAGTCCGGCGAGCTGAGTCCCCGTGAGGGGGGCCGCATCGCTGATGATATGGACGGCAACCCGGATGTCGATTTCCCCGCAGAAGCGGTCGAGTTCCCTTGCCTTGGCCAAGGCGGGCGCCGGGTCGGGCACGGTCGCAACAGCCCCGATGGACGCGGCAGCTTTCTCCATTGCGGCTCCAAATGCGGCCAGTTCTTCCGCATCCGCGGCTCCCCGGCGGTCCACCAGCTGCATGCCCGAGCGCAGCCGCGAATAGCTGCGATCCGGATCGAGCGGTTCCCAAGAGGCCGCTGTCTCATCGAAGCCCTCCCAAGAGATCGACTTCGAGCAGCGATCGAGCGCGGTGGCAGTCGCCCCGATCAAGGCTGCTCCGGAAACTTCCTCCGGGGTTTCGATCGGAACGATGAAGTCCAGAAACTCCGACAGGCCCTGCCCTGGATCCGCGCCCTCATGCTCCGCCTCGAAAGGTACGAGCGCGGGTTCGAACCGCTCCGACCCTGGCGTGAGCGGGGTCCCTCGGCCGGCACCGCCGCCCGAGCGCATCAGCACATCCTCACGTTGCGAAGCAAACCGCGCCTCGGCCTCGCGCTGGTAGCGTCGCTCCTGCCACTTGTTGTAGAGAAAGACGGCTGCGACGACCACGGCGCCTATGACCAGGAGGCCGACCTGCAGTTCGCTCATGGTCAGGCGGCGGCGGGTTCTTCCCGCAGCTTCAATGCTTCCTCGATGTCCACCGCCACGACCCGCGACACGCCTCGCTCTTGCATCGTGACGCCGATCAGCTGGTGCGCCATCTCCATGGTGATCTTATTGTGGCTGATGAACAGGAACTGGGTTTGCCGCGCCATCTTTTCGACCAGATTGCAGAAGCGTTCGGTGTTGGCGTCATCGAGCGGCGCGTCGACTTCGTCCAGCAGGCAGAACGGCGCGGGGTTGAGCTGGAAGAAGGAAAACACCAGAGCAATCGCAGCGAGCGCCTTCTCCCCGCCCGAGAGCAGATGGATGGTGGTGTTCTTTTTCCCAGGAGGACGCCCCATCACCTGCACGCCGCAATCGAGAATTTCCTCGCCCGTCATGATGAGCTGGGCCTCGCCGCCGCCGAAGAGCGCCGGGAACATCTCCCCGAAGCCGCGATTCACCGCGTCAAACGTGCTTTGCAGCAAGGCTCGCGTTTCACGGTCTATGCGACGGATTGCGCTCTCGAGAGTCTCCAGCGCGGCGGTGAGGTCGGCTGCTTGGGCGTCGAGAAACCGCTTGCGCTCCTGGTTCGCCGTGAGTTCCTCCAGCGCCGCCATATTGATCGCGCCAAGCTCTGCGATCACGTTGGTGAGGCGCGTGATCTCGCCCTGCAGCGAAGCCGCCCTCTGGCCCTCCTTCAGCAGCGCCGCCAAGGCGGCTTCATCGGCGAGCGCCTCGCGAAGTTGCTGCGCAAACTGCTCGCTCGCGATTCGTGCCGCCTGCTCCTTCAGCCTGAGTTCCGCGATGCAATCACGCAGCGGCTGGAGCTTCTGCTCACGGGCAAGTCGCGTCTCCTCGGAGGAACGCAATCTGCCGGCGATTTCTTCCTGGCGGCTTCGCGCACCCGCCAGAGCTTGCTCTCGAGCGATCCGCGTCTCTAGCCCGCGTTGAAGCTGGGTCCACAACGCCTGGTCATCCAGACGGGCGAACTCGGTCTGGAGCTGCTCCAGGCTTCGCTCCGTGTTTTGCGCATGCTCCAGTACTACTTTAGATGATCTTTCTATTTCATTGATTTTACTTATACAATCCTTCTCTTTATAATTCGCCTCCTGGACCTCGCGCTCCGCCTGCAATACGAGCTGGCGCTGCGCTTCGAGTTTGCGCTCCGCCGCGTCCTGCTCCTCCCGGGTCGATTCTAGCTTGCGGTAAAGTGCATCGATCTGGCTCTGGTGCCGCTCCAGGCCGGTTTCTGCGGCAGCTTGGCTGGCTCGTTCCAGTGCCTGCTGGGTCTTTATTTCACTGAGCTCTCCGTCGAGCTGGCGGCTCCGCTCCTGGTACCGCTCCTGGCCCTGAGTCAGCTTCAGGCTTTCCAGCTGGCGTTCGTGATGGCGCTGCTTGAGCGCCGTTCCCGCCACCCGTAGCTTGGCGAGGCCCTCGTCGTGCTCGGCGAGCGAGCGATCGAGCCCGGAGAGCTCCGCGCGCCGCTTCTCGATCGAATCCTCGTGCCCGCGGGCTTCGGCCTCCAACGCTTCGATTTCGCGCTGTCGAGCAAGAATTCCGGTGTCCGCCGGATCGGGCGCGTGAAAGCTCACGCCGAAGCGGCTGAACTGGTGGCCTTCACGGTTGATAAGCACCGTCTGGGGTGACAATCCCATGCGGGTCAGCAGCCGCGGCACGCCCTCCACCACATAGTAGGGCGCAAGCCATGCCGCGACGACACCGCTCACCGCGGGTTCGATGGCTTCGACGTAGTCGGCAAGGGGTTTGAGGTCCGCCTCGCGCCGCAGCTTTGCTTCGGTTCCAGGAAGGAAGGCGCTGACCCTTGCAGGAGGTGGGTCCTCGAGCAACCGCTGCAGCAACTCGGGGTCGGACATCTCCATCGCATGCAGGCGCTCGCGCAAGGCGGATTCCACCGCTGTCTCCCAGCCGGCTTCGACGCGAATTTTCTGCCACAGCCGCGGTTTTGATGCCAGCTGATGCCGGCCAATCCAGGTCTGGATCGCGCTGTTCTCCTCGACCTGGTTCTGGATTTTCTGCAGGGTCAGCAGCCTGCCCTCCAAGGCCGAAGACTCGCGCTCGAGCATCTGCAAACTGTCGACGCAGCCGCGGCGCTGCCGCTCCAAGGATTCGCGTCCCGCCTCGAGCTGGGCAAGCAGCGCTTCCTGGCGGGAAAGCTCGGCACTGCTGTGCGCCAGCTCCTGCGCGAGGCGCACCAGCAGTTGCGCATCGGGCGCAACCAACTCGGCCCGCTCGGCGAGCAATCTCTCCTCTCGCTGCTCCAGCGCCTGCAGCGTCTTGCCCGCATGCTCGAGGTGCGTCTGGTCGACCTGGAATGCCTGCTCGGCCTGGGCGATGCGCTCGCGCTCACCCGCGATCCGTCCCTGGAGCAGGCGGGTTGCCTGCTCCGCTTGCGGCAAGTTGACCTGCTCCTCGGCCTGTTTGCGCCTGGCTTGCTCCAGAGCGTCTCGCGAGTCCTGGAGGCGCGCTTGCCAGGTGAGCCGCGCATCGCGCTGCTCGACCTCGCTCTGCCGCCCGGCGTCGCGCTGCGCGCGAAGTTGCGCAATCTGCGCGTCGAGGCGCTGTCTCGTATCGGACACGAAACGTATTTCCGTTTCAAGGCGGGAGACGTCGGCGTTGACGCCGTAGAGCTCCCCTTGCGCGGCGCTCAGTGCGTCTCCCGAAGCGTAGTGCTCCGCCCGCGCGTGCTCGAGCTCAAGCTCGATTTCGCGCAGCCCCGCCGTCTCGGATTCGAGCTCGGTCGTGCTGCGCTCGATTTCGCGCGCATGCCGCTGCGCCTCCGCCTCGGCATCGTTGCGGCGCAGGAGCCACAGCAGATTTTGCCTTTGTGCCCGATCGGTTGAAAGCTCGTTGTACCGTCGCGCGACTTCGGCCTGCTTTTCCAGCCGCTCGATCTGTGACTCGAGTTCCCGGCGGATGTCGCCCAGCCGCGCGAGGTTGTCGCGGGTGTCGGCGAGCCGATGCTCGGTTTCGCGGCGCCGCTCCTTGTACTTGGACACTCCCGCCGCTTCCTCGAGAAACACGCGCAATTCCTCGGGTCTCGCTTCGAT
The DNA here is from genome assembly GCA_964420785.1 of uncultured Enterobacteriaceae bacterium. Taxonomy (GTDB): domain Bacteria; phylum Pseudomonadota; class Gammaproteobacteria; order Burkholderiales; family SG8-39; genus VBDM01. The sequence continues at coordinate 3,976 of CAYQVE010000141.1, forward strand.
GATGCGCGAGATCATCCCCTGCTCGATGATCGCGTAGGCGCGCGGGCCCAGGCCCGTGCCGAGGAAAATGTCCTGCACGTCGCGGCGGCGCACGTGGGTGTTGTTGATGAAATAGGAGGATTCGCCGTCCCGCTGCAGCACGCGCTTCACCGAGATCTCGGCGTACTGGGACCACTGGCCCGCCGCTCTGCCGAGGCTGTTGTCGAAGAACAACTCGACGCTCGCCCGCGCCACGGGCTTTCGCAGCGACGAGCCGTTGAAGATCACGTCCTGCATCGAGTCACCGCGCAGAGCCGAGGCGCGCGACTCCCCGAGTACCCACCGGACGGCGTCGATGATGTTCGACTTCCCGCACCCGTTCGGACCGACCACGCCGACCAGTTGTCCCGGGATGCTCACCGTGGACGGATCGACGAAAGACTTGAACCCGGCGAGCTTGATTTGTGTGAGCCGCACGCTAGCAGAAGGCGCTACGAATCCAGGTAAAAGAAAACCGGCCGTTAGCCGGATTCATCGTCGATAAAACGGAGCCCCTATAATACCATCTCCAACTTCGTATCCGGACCCTGAATGCCGTCCAAGCCGAGTAGATCGCTTGAGAGTTTTCCCAATCCGAGCCCGCGCCGCGACTATTTGATCCGGATGCAGCTCCCGGAATTCACCTGCCTGTGCCCGCGAACCGGGCAGCCGGACTTCGCGACGCTTTTTCTCGACTACGTGCCGGACCGCAAATGCGTCGAGCTGAAAAGCCTCAAGCTCTACATCTGGTCCTATCGCAACGAGGGCGCTTTCCACGAAGCGGTCGCAAACCGCATCTGCGACGACCTGGTCGCCCTGCTCGCACCGCGCTTCCTCCGCCTCACTGCCAGGTTTTACGTGCGGGGGGGAATCTTCACGAGCGTGGTGGCTGAGCATCGCAAGAAAGCTTGGAAACCCGCCGCCGGCTTGGAGCTCGCGCCGATCGACGAGCAGCACAGCACGCGCTGAGAACAGGCACCGTGAATCCCCGCCTGCAGTCTCTGCAGCCTTACCCGTTCGAGAAATTGCGCGGTCTGTTCGAGGGTGTGGAGCCGAATCCGGCGCTTGCGCACATCAGTCTGGGCATCGGCGAACCGCGGCACCCGACGCCGGAGTTGATCAAGCGCGCACTGTCGGGGAGCCTCGCGAAGCTCGCCTCCTACCCTCCGACGGCGGGCGGCGATGCGTTGCGCCGGGCGATCGCCGACTGGCTGGTGCTGCGCTACGGCCTGCGTTCGATCGACTGGAAGACCGACGTGCTCCCGGTCAACGGCTCGCGCGAGGCCTTGTTCGCCTTTGCGCAGACCGTCGTCGATCCGGAACGCCACGATGCCGTGGTGGCCTGCCCCAATCCCTTCTATCAGATTTACGAGGGCGCGGCGCTGCTCGCCGGCGCGCGCCCGCACTACGCGAACACCACTGCCGCGCGTGGATTCGCCGCCGACTATGCGTCGATTCCGGAAGAAGTCTGGCGGCGGACGCAGTTGCTCTACGTCTGCTCGCCCGGCAATCCGACCGGAAAGGTGCTGGGCCTTCGCGAGTGGAAGGAAATTTTCGCGCTTGCCGATCGCCATGGATTCATCATTGCATCAGACGAGTGCTATTCAGAGATCTATTTCGACGAAGCCGCGCCGCCGCTGGGGGCTCTTCAGGCGGCCGCGCGGCTGGGTCGCGGATTCGAGCGATTGGTGATGTTCTCCAGCCTGTCCAAGCGCTCCAACGTACCGGGCATGCGCTCGGGCTTCGTCGCCGGCGACCCCGCCATCCTAAGGGCATTCCTGCTCTACCGCACCTATCATGGCGGGGCCATGAGCCCGGCGGTGCAAGAGGCCAGCATCGCCGCCTGGCGCGACGAGGCCCATGTGCGCGAAAACCGCAGGAAATACGCGGAGAAATTCGCCCGCGTTGCGCCGCTCATGCAGACGGCGCTCGAGGTCGGCCTTCCCGACGCCGGTTTTTATCTGTGGGCCCACACCCCGGTCGCCGATACTGATTTCGCCCGGGGCCTTTACGCCGAGCAGAATGTCACGGTGCTCCCCGGGAGTTTCCTCGCGCGCGAGTCGAACGGGCTCAATCCGGGAACGAATTACGTGCGCATGGCGCTGGTGGCGGAAATCGGCGAATGCCTCGAGGCGGCTCGCCGTATCGTAGAATTCGCCAGGAAACTATGAACTCCCACGCGATACAGAAGCTCCAGAGCGCCGTCGAAGAGGCCTGGGAGCATCGCGCGCGCCTCTCGCCGGGCTCAGCGCCGGCGAACACCCGCAAGTCCGTCGCGCGGGTGCTCGACGAGCTCGACCGGGGGAGGCTGCGGGTCGCGGAAAAGCTCGACGGAGCCTGGCGCACGCACCAATGGATCAAGAAGGCCGTGCTGCTGTCGTTCCGGCTGGAGGACAACCGGCCGATTCGCGCCGGATCTCTCCGGTTCTACGACAAGGTCCCAACCAAGTTCGAACGCCACGACGGCGCGCGTTTCAGGCGAGAGGGATTCCGAGTCGTGCCTCCCGCCGTGGCGCGCCGCGGGGCCTACATCGCAAAAAACGTCGTGCTCATGCCTTCCTTCGTCAATGTCGGCGCCTACGTGGACGAAGGCACGATGGTCGATACCTGGGCCACGGTGGGCTCGTGCGCCCAGATCGGCAAGAACGTGCACCTTTCCGGGGGCGTGGGCATCGGCGGAGTCCTCGAGCCCTTGCAGGCCAATCCCACCATCGTCGAGGACAACTGTTTCGTGGGCGCGCGCTCGGAAATCGTCGAAGGCGTCATCGTCGAGGAGAACGCGGTCATCTCGATGGGCGTGTTCATCGGGGCGAGCACACGAATTCTCGACCGGGCCGGCGGGAAAATTCTCTACGGTCGGGTTCCGGCCGGATCGGTGGTCGTGCCCGGCACCCTGCCCTCCGCGGACGGCAAATACGGCCTATACTGTGCGGTGATCGTCAAGCAGGTCGACGCCAAGACGCGCGCCAAGACCAGCATCAACGAGCTGTTGCGCGGCGAGTAGCGACCGGCCGCGTTTCAAGGGGATGCCGATGTCCGCGATGAAGCGACTGTTCCAGCTGATGGCCGACAAGAAGGCCTCCGATATCTTCCTGTCGGTCGGCGCTCCGATCAATATCAAGATCAACGGCGTCGCCATGCCGATCAACCAACAAGTGATGGACGGGAACACCGTCCGCGGTCTGCTCTACGAAGTGATCGACGAGAAGCAGAGGAAGGAGTACGAGGACACGCTCGAATTGAACACGGCGTTTACCCTGCAGGGCGTAGGCAGTTTCCGCATCAGCGCCTTCCGGCAGAAGGGCTCGCCCGCAGTGGTGGTGCGTTACATTCCCAACATCATTCCGCCTCTCGACTCGCTCGGCCTGCCGCCGGTGCTCAAGGACATCATCCTCGAGAAGCGGGGGCTGATCCTGATGGTGGGCGCGACCGGGTCGGGAAAGTCGACGACGCTTGCAGCCATGCTCGACTATCGCAACGAACAGCGAACCGGACATATCTTTACGCTCGAAGAACCCGTTGAGTTCATTTTCCAGAACAAGAAGTCGATCGTGAACCAGCGCGAGGTCGGGACAGACACTCTGGATATGAGGGTGGGGCTGAAGAATGCCTTGCGCCAGGCGCCGGACTGCATCCTCATCGGTGAAATCCGCGACAAGGAGAACATGACCTCGGCGATCCAGTACGCGCAGTCCGGCCACCTGTGCCTCGCCACGCTGCACGCCAACAACAGCTATCACGCGATGAACCGCATCATCAGCTTCTACCCCCTGGAAAGCCGGACCGCGCTGCTGCAGGACCTCTCGGCGACGCTCAAGTGCGTCATATCGCAGCGCCTCGTGAAGAACGTCCGGGGCCTGCGTTCAGCCGCGGTCGAAGTGATGCTGAACAGCCGCTACATTGCCGAATTGATCGAAAAGGGGGAGATCAGCGAGATGAAGGAGGCGATGGAGAAGGCGCTGACCCCCGGCTCGCAGACCTTCGAGCAATCGCTCTTCAAAATGATTCGGGACGGTCTCATCACCCAGGACGAGGGGCTTTCCAACGCGGACTCGGCGAACAATCTGCTTTGGCTCATCAACAACACCGCGGCAGGAGCCGATTTTGCGGCCGGCAAGGAACGAGGCCCGGAGGCAAGGCCGTCGGTCACCGGCAGCGCTCCGTTCAGCGAGTTCAAGCTCGACACCAGCGAGACGGAGCGCGCATAGCATTGATGCCGGTCGTCACGACCCACTGGATCCGCTTCTGCCGGGCCGGTTCCACCGAAGATCACCATGTCGGCCTTTGAACCGGCCGCGACGCTAGGGCTCGCGCGCGAGCTGATCGCGCGCCCCTCGGTCACTCCCCAAGACGGCGGCTGCCAGGAGTTTCTCGGCGAGCGGCTTGCGCGCCTCGGATTCG
>CAYQVE010000142.1:0-8345 GCA_964420785.1 uncultured Enterobacteriaceae bacterium
CCAGCGCGGAGATATGGGCGCGGGGAAAGCGCTCGCGCAGCGCAAATATGAGCGGAGTCGTGCAGCCCAGATCCCCGATGTTATCGCGGCGAATCACCAGGAATCGCGGATTGACCCCGTTCACAGGTAGGCGAGCAGGTGGTAGCGAAGCACCCGCCAGTACTGGGGCAGGCCGGCCGCATTCCGCCACAGGATACGGAAAAATCCTTCTTGACGAACGCGCATGAGATAGTGGGCTCTCTGCGCGGGCTCCGAAAGCCTGCGAATGTGGCGGACGACATGGCAGCCGCCATTGACGAATTCCCTGCGCATCAGCTTCCGGCTAAGGGGCTGCAGGGTTTCTCTGCGCGCGATTTCGGACAGGGCGCGGGTGTTATACAGGGAGGCCTCGACCACCCTGTGGCGGCGGAAGGTTCCGTCAGGCGCCTCGGCGGCAGGCGGCACGTCCAGCGTCGTCTTCTTGCGGTACCGGTAGAGCGGCTCGGGGAGGAAATGGAGCCGTTGGGCCGCGAGCAGCGTCTCCGTCACCCAGATCACGTCCTCGTGGGGATCGGCGGGAGGAAAGGCGAAGCCGTGCCGGTCGATGAACGAACGGCGGTAGACGTGCATCCAGCAGTAGTGCCGCAGATTTTTCGAAAACCAGCGCTGCTGGAACCACGCTTCGCCGGTAATCACGCCGGTGTCGGGAACGTCGCGATACACCAGGGTGTCGGGCTTTCGGCCTTCGTTGAAATTCCAAGCGTTGCCGATGGCGATGTCGAGCTGCTCGCGTTCGGCCAGACCCACCAGCGTCGCGTACATGCCCGGATCGAGCACGTCGTCCGCGTCCGCAAAGGCCAGGTAGCGACCTGTCGCCTGTCGCATTCCCGCATTGCGCGCCGCTGCCTGTCCCTGGTTTTTCTGTCTGATCACGCGCAGGCCGGACAGCCCGGCCCCGAGCCGCGCAATCATGGCAGACGAATGGTCGGTGGACCCGTCGTCCACGAAGATCACTTCATCGGGTACCCGTTGCTGTGCCAGCAGGCTGTCGATCAGCTGCGGCAGGTAGAGGGTCGCATTGTAGACCGGGATGACCACCGACAGCAGAGGGCGGGGACCACCGTCTGCCGCGCCGTTGCGCGCGTTGTTCGACGGACTGCTCTCGGCTGCCAGTGACTGCTGCGCCATGCGCTTATTATCTCTCAGGGGCTTCCCGGCCCGACAAGCCCAGGCCTTCCCGACGAACTGATAGAGTCTGGCTCACCCTCACTTACAAAGCGCCGCGCATGCCCACATCCGCTCTACGCAAGTTCCTCTACCGGATCGGCTGGCTGACGCCATTCTGGAAAGTCGACCGCACGCGCTATCTCAAGCGCCTCGCGAAGCGGAAAGTCGACGACTGGCGTTATGTCGCCAAGGACGATGCGGCCCAGTTCGCCGGCAATGAAGTGGTGGCCCGGCTCATGGGCGTTTCCGCTCCGGTGTTCTTCTATTGCGACCGCAATTCGTCTTCCATCGAAGCCGACATACTCAAATCCTCCAAGGTGGAAAGCGGAGCCCTCAAACACCGCTGGCGCGTTCTCGAGCTCGGCAGGGACCTGATCTCGCCCGGCAGTCGCGTGATCGACGTCGGCGCGAACATCGGCGTCTATGCCCTGCCATGGGCGGCGATTAACCCGGATGTCACCGTGCATTGCTTCGAGCCGAACCCGGCCGTGCGCGACCGCCTTGCCCGCAACGTGGCACTGAACCGCATGACCGGGAGAATCCGGCTGCATACCGAAGCACTGTCCGACCACGTCGGAACCGCCACGCTGTACGGAAACGACGACATGTCTTCCCTCAACAAGGGCGTGTACACCGGCGCGGGCCAGGCTGTGCCGACCGTGGTGCATTTGGCGCGCCTCGACGATATCTTTGGCATGGAAGGCGCGCCGCTCAGCCTCATGAAGATCGACGTCCAGGGACATGAGCTCGAAGTGCTGCGGGGCGCTCACGCCGTCATATCCCGCTACCGGCCGGCGCTGATTCTCGAGCACGAAGACGACCTGTATCTCTCCGCCTCGGAAGCGAGCCAGCGCAAGACCGATCTGTCGAAACTGCTGTCGCGGCTTGGATACGAGACGCTCTACATCTCGCGCTGGGGCTCCGACCTGCTGACGGTGGCGGACTGGTCGCGTCACTTGAACGGCGACCTGCTGGCGCTGCCCCTGGACGCTCAAGCGCAGAAGGCGCCGTAGCCGCGTTTCAGCGCTGCTCGAGCAGCGGTCGCACAACACGGGCGAGCCGCTCGCCGCGCGCAGCCCAGGTATAGCTGCGCGCCTTCTCCCGCACGCGCGCGCCCAGGCGCCGGGCCCGCTCCGGATCCTCCGCCAATGCCCGGATCGCGCTCGCCAGGCTTGCCGCGTCCCCGGGCGCGGTCCAGACCGCGTCGTCCGGCCCGAGCACCTCGCGCAGGGAGGGAAGATCGCTCACGACCAGGGCGCAGCCCGCAGCCATGTATTCGAACAGCTTGATCGGCGAGGTGAAGGCGCTGTCGGGATCGGCGCGGTTGGGGAGCACCGCGATGCAGGCCCGTGCAAGCTCGGCCGCGACGCGGCCGTGGGGAATGTGCCCGGTGAAGTCGAGCGCCGCCCCGGTAGTGCCGACGCGCGCGCGCAGCTGCGCGATGCGGGCTTCGCTGCCGCCGATCAATCGGATGCGAAGGCCCGGAAGAGCACGCGCCGCGTCGGCGAGATCGTCCACGCCCTTCCAGCTGAAAAAACTGCCGGCGTAGACGACGCGCTCCGAGGCGCGCGCCCAGTCCTTTGCCGGGAGCGACTCCGGGTACTCGACTCCGTTGGGGGCGACTTCGATCGGCGCGCCAATCCCGTAGAGCGCGCGCAACCGCGCCGCGGTCGCGTTCGAGTTGGCGAGGAGCGCCGCCGCTCTCCCGACCACGGCGCGCTCGAGCCGCTCGGTCTCCTTGCGGCGGCGCTGCGACGCCGTGTCGGCGAAGACCTCGTGTGCCTCATAGACGAGCTTCAAACCCGGAACGCGCTCGAGCAGCAGCGCCGCGGCCTTCAGGTGCCGCGCCATCACCGCACCGGTCTCCCCGGGGTCGATGCGCTCTGCCAGGCGCGCGGCAAAGAACCGGTTGGAGTGCATGCGGGCTAACGGCCAGGGCAGGCTGCGCGACACCGGCAGCAGGCGCACCCTGCCCGGCATGACGACGGAATAGGCGGCGAAAGGATCGCCGAATGAAGGCACGTGCGCAAGCGTAACGTCGATGCCCTGCGCCGCGAGCGCCGCGACAGAATGCACGGTCTGGATTCCCCGCGCGCGCTCGAGCGGCAGCGGCTCGGGGAATGCGTAAAGCAGCCTCACTTCACTCAGCGGCGCGAGGCGGCGAGCTTGCGCGCCGTGACGTAGTACTGAACCGCGGTGAAATCGCGGACGCGTTGCGAGAGTGGCCCGAATAGTCGCGACCACCAGTGCTCGCGCCCCTCGCGCTCCATGCGCAGGATCTCGAAGCCCGCATTGCGGAACAGGTCCTCGATGCTGGCGCGCGTGAAAAAGCGAAGGTGCGTGTAATCGAGAATCCCGCCGGGCTCGTAGCGCCACTCGGTGAAGAGCAGCTTCTTGATGATCTTGTAATGTGCGATATTGGGAATGCTCGCTATCACCGTCCCCCCGTCCTTCAGGCAAGCGCGCAAGCGAAACATCGCCGCCCAGGGATCGCGCAGGTGCTCGAGCACGTCGGCCACGATCAGAGTGTCGAACTGCCCGTTCCAGGAATCGAGCGGCATCGACTCGATGTCCCCGATCTGCACTGCATCGAGCCGCGACTGCGCCAGTGCGGCCGCATGCGTGCTCAACTCGATACCTGTGACATGTGTGGCCTTGCCCGAGAGCTTGAGACGCTCACCGAGCACGCCCGCGCCGCAGCCCACCTCGAGCACGCGGCCGGCCCGCGCGGGGATCTGCTCGAACAGCCTTTCTCGCGGGAAGGTGTAGTAGGAAAAATCGCCGATCCCGTCCGGCAGTTGTGGCAACCTGAATTCGTGGAGGCGGTGCCGCCAGCGCCGCTCGAAAAACTCGCGATTGCGTTCCTTGGAGCTCCGCCGTACCCGCCGGGAGAGCTTCTTCATGGACACGTTCTCGATATGCTCGACGACGCTCCCGGGGCAGTACATGACCTTCCGGCCGCGCTCGCGTACCTTGAGGCACAGATCGAAATCCTCGTAACCCTGGAAATAGTGCGGGTCGAAACCGCCGACCGCGTCGAACAGCTCTCGCGTGATCAGGATCCCGCAGCCGATATAGACCTCGCATTCGCGCGGCTCGTCGACGGAACCGGCGGGATAGTTGCGCCGGGCATCGGAATAGGCGTTGATCGACGGCTGGAAATAGCTGCCCGTGTAAAGCGTATTGCCCGCCGCATCGACGAGCTTCGCGCCGACGACCCCCGCCGCGGGCACGGCGCGCTGCATCTCGACAAGGGGCCGCAGCCAGTCGCGGCGCGGCAGTGTGTCGTTGTTGAGAAACACCAGATATTCACCGCGTGCCTGGCGCGCTGCGAGATTGTTGCCGCGCGAAAAACCGTGATTGACCGGTTCCTTTATGAGCCGCGCCTTGGGATAGGGTTTAACCGCGTCCTCGAGACCGGGCTCATCGGAGCCGTTGTCGAGCACAATCACCTCGTACTCCTCGATGAGCGCATTCTCGGCGATTGCAGCGAGACAGGGTCTTAGTACCTCCAGTCCGTTCCAGTTCACTATGATGATGCTGATCAGCATCGATGTGCCGTTTCTGGCGAGCAAATGGTCGTCATCGGGTCAGCGGTTCGTTTGCCGCTCGAATCCTAGTATTCCCAACCCATTCCACCATTGATCAAGATCTCCGTTAAACCTCGCTGGAAGAACATAGAGGATCCTCCAGTTATTGGGCGATTTCGATATGGCCTGCAGCGTCCCTGCCTCAGCATAGGACCTGGAATCCTCGGCGAAGCGCCAGTCGTCCACCACCACCAGCGCTCTGTCAGCCAAGTGAGGCTCGACATATCTAATACCGTCGAATTGGCTCAGCTTGTCATGTGCGCCATCATAAAAATAGCCGCCAATTCTTGGTAATCGTTGTTCACCCCAACCGGCCAGCAGCTTTCTGAAATCCATGTTGAAAAATTTCACCCTCTCGTGAAGTCCGTACCGTCGCAAATTCCGCTCTAAAGCCGTCTGGTTGGTACCAGACTGGTCGAATTCCGAGAAGTTGTCACACGCGACGGCATTAACCCGGGGATTATTTCTTAAGGCTGCCACCAGGCTTTTCCCCTGGAAAGCGCCGACTTCCAGGTAGCATTCGCTCGCATCTTCGGGGAGCAGCGACACGAGTAAATTCATCAACATCAACTTCTTGTAAGATGCCATGCCGATGACGTCGGGACAAGGATCGAGGATTCTCCGCGCCAACCGATTGAACGGTTTCACCGCGGCCAAACGCAGAAAATTGCTGTGGAGAATTTCCCGTTCGAATTTAGCGGAAAATCGACCAATATCCATGGGGGATTGATACGTGAAAAGGATCGGGGCGCGACGTCAGCGTCGCCCCTCGCGCATCCGTGCAGCATTTTTGCGAGCCAATCTCGTGTAGCGCAGGCGGTAACGCAAGCGATAAACCCAGCCCAATAGCCCGGCCAACGCCGACAGCAAGGGTACGACCAAGGCGAGCACCGGATTCCTGTCGCCTTGCGTCCTCATGCCCGCCAAAGACCGCGACGCCTCCGCGAGCACGGCCTCGGGAAAGCGCAGCAGGTGATAACCGGGAAGATAGTCCTCGGGGCCTGGCTTGACGCGATGCGTCGTCGCGGCGAGGACATCGAGAATTCTCTTCGCGCGATGTCGGTAGGTGTGGCCGGAAAGCACGTGTCTTTGCGCCCGGGCGCCGATTTGCTCCCGCTTCCCGTCATCGGCAAGGAGGGTGTCGATTGCAGCGAGCAACGAAGCGTCGTCGCCATACTCCAGGAAATCCTTGCCCGGGCTGAACAACTCCTCGACCCCATTGTCCCGTGCGCTATCGGTGACCAAGACGGCTCCCGCGCCCATGGCTTCAAAATAGCGCATGTTGACATCGTTCCTCACGCTCTTGTTGAACACGATTTTCGCGCGCCCGTAGATTTCCCCTATTCTCGACGGCTCCGCGCGACCGAGAAAAGTATTGTCGTAGCGGGAGCGGATGAGATCGAGGAGCCTCGCGCGCTCCGGGTGCAATCCGCGATCGTCCGAGCCGATGTAGGCGATGTCGATATCGCGCGGCTTCTGAGCCTGCGCATAAAGCCGGGGGTCGACCGCAAAAGGAAGCCAGTGCACCTGGCAATCCCGGAATTGACGAAGAAATTCGAACTGCGCGACGAATGTCACGTCGAACAGCCTTGCGAGGTAGAGGTGCTGCCGGAGGTGCAGGTGGGTATCGATGGCGTACCAGGCCGACACGCAGTCCATGTCCTGCATGCCGGAGGGGAAAATCAGCCTGGTTCCGCCTTCGACGCACAGCAGCATGTCCGGGCGAAAACCCTCCCGCTCTACCCAGCGACCCGCATCGAACACGCCGTTGGCCAAGCTGCTGACGGTCGGATGCGCCCGATCCGAGACGACGCGCACTTCGTGGCCGATGTCCCGCAAGGCCTCGACGAAATAGATGGCCGTGGCCGGGGGGTGCATCGAGCTGACCACGAGGATGCGTTGGGCATTCATGGCAGCCGCCAGTTCAAATGAGCTTCAAAGCGTCGACCTGAAGTAGGCGATCGTGCGCTTCAGGCCCTCTTCCAGCGGAACCGTCGGCGCCCAAGCCAGCGAAGAGCGCGCGAATGCAATATCCGGCTGGCGCTGGCGCGGATCGTCCTGGGGCAGCGGCAGGAACACAAGCTTCGAGCGGCTCCCCGTCAGCTTCAGCGTCATTTCGGCCAGTTCGCGCATGGTGAACTCGACCGGGTTGCCCAGGTTCACCGGCCCCGTGATTTCGGAGGGCGAGTCCATCAGCTTCAGCAGCCCGTCCACGAGGTCGTCGATGTAGCAAAAGGAGCGCGTCTGCATGCCGTCGCCGTATATCGTGATGTCCTGACCGCGCAAAGCCTGCATGGCAAAGTTGCTCACCACGCGCCCGTCATCGGGCAGCATGCGCGGGCCGTACGTATTGAAGATGCGCGCCACCTTGATCTCCAACCGATGCTGACGGTAATAATCAAAGAATAGCGTCTCGGCGCAGCGCTTGCCTTCGTCATAGCACGCGCGCGGGCCGATCGGGTTCACCCGCCCCCAGTACGCCTCGGTCTGCGGATGCACCTCGGGATCGCCGTAGACTTCGCTGGTCGAGGCTTGCAGTATCCGCGCCTTGACCCGCTTTGCCAGCCCCAGCATGTTGATCGCGCCGTGCACGCTCGTTTTGGTGGTCTGCACCGGATCGAACTGGTAGTGAATCGGGGAAGCGGGGCAGGCGAGATTGAAGATGCGGTCGACTTCGACATAAAGCGGAAACGTAACGTCATGACGCATCGCTTCGAACAGCGGGCTGCGCAGCAAGTGGGCGATGTTCCCCTTGCTGCCCGTGAAGTAGTTGTCGACGCACAGGACGTCGTGGCCGTTATCGACCAGCTTTTCGCAAAGATGCGATCCGATGAATCCCGCGCCGCCCGTAACCAGAATTTGCATTGTCCCTGCCCCCTTCCCTGCGTCCGAGTACAAACGGTCAAACCGGCACCTTGAAACGCTCCACCCACAGCGCGAGCACGAGCAGCGGCCACAGCCGCGTGCTGTGCGACGCGCGCCCGGAAACGTGCTCCGCCACGTAGCGCTCGACTTCCTCCTGCCGGAACCAGTGCGAGAGCGTCTTTCGCGTCACCAGCGTGTCGCGCAGCATGTCGGCGAGGTCCTCCCTCAGCCAGCGCGTCAGCGGCACGGAGAACCCCTTCTTCGGCCGCTCCATGAAACCCCGCGGCAGCCAGTCGGCGAACGCCGCCTTGAGGATGTGCTTGTGACGCCCCGCCGCCGAGAGCTTGTACCGCCCGGGGAGGCTCGCCGCGAATTCGATCAGCTTGTGGTCGAGGAAGGGCGAGCGGCACTCGAGCGAGTTCGCCATGCTGGCGATATCGACCTTGAACAGGATATCCTCGGGCAGATACGTGACGAGATCGAGATACAGATAGCGGTCGAGCACGTCCTCGCCGGGCCGCTCGAAATGCGCCGTGAGGTACTCGGTGGTCGCGCTCTTTCCGATGCGCGCGCGCAGCTCGGGCGTGAGCATGCTTTGCTTCTCGGAATCGGAGTAAAAGGCGAGCAAGTGCTTGTAGCGCTCAATACCGCCGAGTGCGAGCATCTCGTCGGCGCGTGTTGCCG
>CAYQVE010000143.1:0-8313 GCA_964420785.1 uncultured Enterobacteriaceae bacterium
CAGCTTCTGGTGCGCGCTGCCGCGCATCCACGCTTTCGATTCACCCCAGGCCATGTGCGACTCCTTCTCTAAAGCTATCCGGTCCCCGATGACGTCAGTGGTTGTAGTTTTCCTCGAAGTGCCGCGGAACGAAGCCCGCGCCCTCGGGCGTCGCTTCCTTCGGCCGCGGGATGACGGTCTGCTGGAACATGAGGTTCATGAACAGGACCATGGGCTTGGGCTTCAGCACGAGCGCGCGCGCGGGCTTCACCGGGTCGGCGTTGAAGTGCTGATGCACGCAGTTCATGTGGACGATCGCCACGTCCCCCGCCGACCAGTCGTAGCGCACGCCGTCGTGGATCTCGTAGCCCTTGCCGTCGAGGATGTAGAACGCCGCCTCGTTCACGTGGCCGTGCTTTTGCGTGCGGCCTCCCGGGCCGTACTCCTCCAGGTGCACGTGCAGAGTTTGCGTCATGCCGTCCACCGGCTCGATGAAGTGCTTGCTGAAGGACTGCGGGCCGTCGTTGAAGAGGAGGTCCTTGCCCTTGATCACGCGCGGCAGGCCCCTCAAGCGCGCCAGCTCGTCCTTGAGGCTGTACTGCCCCTGGATTCCGCGCACGAAGACGCGGTCCTTCTTGCTGCTGTAGTGCGATTCCTTGCCCATGGGTCTGCTCCGTCTACCGTCCCTTGCCGAAAATCTCTTCGTACAGCTTCACCCACTTGTCGTACTCGTCGAGCGTGACGCGCGCGTCGACGAACTTGAGCGGCAGCTTGTTGAGCGGCGTGTCGATTTTCCCGCTCGTCGGCACGAAGTCGCGCTGCGCGAGGATCTTCTGGCCTTCCCCGCTGATCTCGAAGTCGTAGAACAGCACAGCCGCGTGCGGATGCGGAGCCCGGCGCGCGACGCCGACTCCGTTCGGCCGCGCAATCGCCGTGCCGATCGAGAACCAGTCGATCGGCGCGCCCTTGCCCTTGAACTGTTCGGCCTTGTAATTGTATACGGTCAGCGCGAGCGGCACCTCGCCCGACACGACGAGCTGCGCGAGCAGCGTGTGGCCCTTGCGCACCGACATGCCGTTTTTCGCCACGATTTCCTTGAAGAGTCTCGTTCCTTTGGCCTCGCCGATCTCGGTGAACAGGCCCGCGAGCCAGTCCGAGTCCTCCTGCTCGATGCCGAGTCTGCCTTTCCACTTCGGGTCGAGCAGGTCCTCCCAGGTCTTCGGCAGATCCTGCTTCCTCACGGCCTGGGTGTTGTAGGCCTGCCCGAACCCGTTCCGCCGCGTCCCCACCCACTCGCCGTGAGGCCGTATGGCCGGCGCGATGAGATCGGCGTGGTGCGGCGACTTCACCTGCTGCAGGACCTTTTCGCGGTGCAGCGATTCCATTTCGGGGCCGTTGGTCTCGACGACATCCACGGTGTTGCGGTTGGCGCGCGCTTCGGCGACCGCGCGCTGCAGCACCTTCTCCGAGCTTGCGCGCCACACGTTGACCTTCACCCCGTATTTCTTCTCGTAGGCGCCGACCAGCGCTCCCATGTCGTCGGACTGCGCCGACGTGTAGAGGTTGAGCTCGCCCTCCTTCTTAGCGCCCTCGGACAGCTTCCGGAGGCGGTCGGAGCCCGCATACAGCCCCACGTCCGCGGCCGTGGCATCCGGTTTGACCTGCCCGAGAGCGGACGCCGGAAGAACAGCGCCTGCAAGGAGCAGGCTCGCGAGAAGATTGAATCCAAGCGGCTTCATGAGACGGGTCCTCTTTCGCGCGGTGGCGGGAAAGCTCAGTCGCCTTCCTTCTGGATCTTCCGACCTTTGAGGAAAAGATCCGACCAAAGTTTCTCCCAGCGGTCGGCCTCGTCGAGCGTGATCACCGGGTCGATCATCTCGAACGGGAACTTGTTGAGGTGCGTGTCCACCGCGCGGCTCGAGGGCACGCGGTTGCGCTCCTTCAGGATCGTCTGACCTTCGAGGGAGAGCATGAAGTCGGAAAAGAGCAGCGCCGCGAAGGGGTGCGGGGCGCGGCGCGCCACCCCTATAGCGTTCGGGCGCCCGAAGGTGGGCTTGAGCGCCTTCCAGCGGATGGGAGCGCCTTTTACCACCAGCCGCTCGGCGTTGTGGTTGTAGATGGTGGCGGCGAGCGGCACCTCGCCCGAGGCGACGAGCTCGGCCATCAGCGTGTGGCCCGAGCGTATCTCGGGTTTGGCCGCGGCGAGCTTCCTGAAGAATGCGAGGCCCTTCTCCTCGCCCATCGCCTTGACCATCGCACCGAACCAGTCGGCGTCGCCGGCTTCGATCCCGACGCGGCCCGCGAAACGCGGGTGAAGCAGGTCCTCGTAAGCGTTGGGTACTTCGCCCGCCTTGACGAGATTCGTGTTGTAGGCGACGGTGAAGAAATTGAAGCGGTCGGCGACGTAATGGCGATGCTTGGGAAAAGCGGCAGGCGGCAGGTCCTTGAAGTGTGGACTGTGGAACTCCTCGAGCAGCTGCTCGCGGTGCATCGCTTCCATCTCCGGGCCGTTCGTCTCGAGGATGTCGCAGCTGAACCGCCCGGCCCGCGCCTCGGCGGTGGCGCGCTGCAGGACCTTCTCCGAGCTCGAGCGCCACAGCTGGACCTTCACGCCGCCGTATTTCCTCTCGAAGACTTCGACGATCGGAACCGAGTCCTTGAGGTTCAGCGAGGTGTAGACGACGACTTCGCGCTCTTTCTTCGCTCCTTCGAGGATCCGCTTCTCGCGATCGGCACCCTCGTACAGGTAGATCTCCCGGTTCCTCGACGCGTCCTTGCTCTGCGCGAGAGCAAGCCCCGGCCACACCGCCGAGCCCAGCACACCTGCGACGATCCTTCTCCGGCGGGGATCGATGCCGCTGCCACCGTGCATGCCGCCTCTCTCCTATTCTGGAAAGTCTGCTTGGAACTTTCCTCTTGAAAATACGGGCGGGCGCCTTCGCGCCCGCCCGGGTGTTGCGCTTGCTGCAACTGCAGCCGGCCGCGCCGGCGCGGACTCAGAACGTGTAAGCGATGCCCACCCCGCCCTGAGTGATGTCCTCGCCCGGGGCTGGCGTCTGACTCGAGCTGTTGTAACGGGCCGCGGCACCGTTGGTCAGCTTACTGACGAGCCCAAAAATGTACACGGTCGGGTCCAGGTAATAGGCAACGCCCACGTCGATCTGGCTGCCTTCGAGGCCGGTCGTATCGCACGCCGTATTGAGCAAGGTGCAGGTGCCGGCACTCGACTTGATGTAATGAACGGCAGTGCGCAACGTGCTGCTCCAGCGGCTTTCGATGAGCAGCATGTACGCCTTGTTCTTGTAATCCTGGAATCGACCGTTGACGGTCACGTTCTTTTCTTTGTACTGCTTCACGACGTAATCCGCCTCGAACGAGTGGTTGCCGATCTTGTACACGGCCGCCAACTGGTTCGCCGCGTCCACCGAGCGGACCGCGTTATCCGTAACGCCAGTGGAATCGTTTCGTCTCGCGGCTGGAGCATTGAGCGAGCCCCCGAAGAGGTCGAGGTGGCTCTCCTGCGCGAACGCGACCAGGAAAGGCCCCTGTTCCCATTTGACCCCCCACGATACCACGCGTGGACTACGGTTATTGACCGCCGAGATCCCGGCTTCGGTGGGATTGCCGATCGAATACTGCACCTTGCTTTGCAGTCCGCCGAGTATCGTCGGCGAAGTGAAGTCGATCGCGTTCGCGCGCCGCAGGTTGAAGCTCGATGCGGAACTCGTGCCGAAACCGACCTTTTGCAGCACGTTGCTCTGCGACACGAAGTTGCCGCTGTTGACGCCGAGGAAGCCCAGGATATTGCCGTATTCTTTGTACGGAGTATCCATATTGCCCAGCCTGAACGTACCCCAGTCCTTCCCGGCGAGCCCGGCAAACGAGTTGCGGGTGGCGAAACTGGTCGTTTGATTCCCTTCGTCGATGTTGACCTGCTGCTCAAGCTGCCAGACAGCTTGCAATCCGCTGCCAATGTCCTTGCTGCCCCGGAAGCCGAGGTAGGTGTTGCTCACCTGCATTTCCCATCTGGATACGATGGCATTTCCGCCTAGCGTTCCGACCAGCGTCGATAGACCGGTAGTGCCCGGCGCAGTCGCCCCTTCACCGTGCATATGGGTAAGTTCGGGATAGAACTTGCCGTAGAACTCCCAGTTCGTTCCCGCCGGGCTCTTGATTTGCGCGTAGGCGCCGGGCGCCGCCAATGCCGCCCCGACGGCCAAGGCCATCGCATTTCTGTTCAGACTCATCTTCTCCTCCTTCGCTTGGTAATTTTTCAGAGCGCGCCGGACATTTGTCATCCGTTTTGCCTCTGTCCTCGATGTTCCTTCATGCGGAACGATAATCGGCGTCACGGAACATCTGCGTCGCAAGTTACCCTGCCGACGGCTGCGCTGTCAACGGAATGTAAGCTAGGGGGGCGCGATCAGCGCCCGTACACTTCCAACTTATAGCGCCGCGGTTTCAGCTCGCGGCAGATCTCGCGGTTGACGCGCGCTTGCGGCAGCGCGATCCCCGCCCGCGCCGCCATCTCGGCGACGATCGCCATGTCGTCCTCGGCCCAGGCCATCGTCTGGCTGCCCCACTTCTCGAGCGGACCGTTCGCACAGCTCGACATGAGTAGCGCGCGGCGCAAGGCTTCGACGTCGGCGCCGTAGTGCTGCGCGAGCGCGAGCGCTTCGTGGTCGGCGACGAGGCACGCCCACAGGATCAGATTGTTGGCGGCCTTGGCGACCTGCGCCGTGCCGGCGCCGCCGGTGTGCACGACGTCGGACGAATAGGCGCGCAGCACCGGGGTCAGACGCGCGACGACCTCGGCGCTGCCGCCTACGAAGGAAAGCAGCGTGCCGCGGTCCGCGGCTTCGCCCCCGCGGCACACCGTGGAATCGACGACGTGCAGGCCCGCGTTCTTGCATTCCTTCGCGAGATTCTGCACCGTGCTGGGGTGGATCGTGCTGAGGATCGCGACGATCGTGCCCGGCCTCGCCTTGCGGAGCGGCCCGCCTTTCGCGAGCAGCTCCTGCACCTCGCGATCGAAGCCGACGCAGACGAGGATCGCGTCGCTCTCGGCGGCGAGGGATTCCGCGCTCGCGGCCCATTGGGCGCCGAGCTTCTTCACCGCGACCGCCCTCCCTGCGTTCAGGTCGCAGGCCCGGGTCGCAAAACCCTTGCGAACCAGGTGCCCGATGATCGGCGTGCCCATGCGCCCCGCGCCGACGACGCCGACGGTCTTCACGCGTTGCAGACGGGCGGACTTCCTCATGCGCTGCTCTCTAGCGCTTCTGCGTGACGGTATCGAGAAGCGCAGGCTGGCCCGCTTTCACCTTGGCGATCGCCCGCTTGAGCGCGGCGGCGACGTCCTCCGGCTTGTCGATCGGGCCCTCCGCGTACCACCCCATGGACTTCGCCATCGACGCGAAGTCCGGATCGGGATCGCTCATGTCCATGCCGATGTGCGCGCGATCGACCGGCGTGCCGCGCAGCTCGGCCATCCGGATCTGGTGCTCCCAGTCGTTGTAGTAGGCGCGGTTGTTGTACATGACGACGAGGAGCGGGATGCGGTGTTTCGCCGCGACCCACATCGCGCCCGCGTCGAACATGAGGTCCCCGTCCGGCTGCAGGTCCACCGCCAAGCGCTTCTTGTCCCGGTGCGCGAGCGCGACGCCGAGGGAAATGCCGAACTGCGTGGCGGTGCCGAGCGACTTCCCGGGATGCCGGTAAGGCTTGTCGAAATCCCAGAGCATGCGCGCCCATTCGTCGAGCGTCCCGGCGGTGAGCACCCAATCCTCGTTCTTGATCGCGTCCCACACCTCGGAGGCGAGGCGCGGGAGCGCGATCGGGTTCGCGTCCCAGTGCTCGCGGGCCTCTTTCGCCCAGCGCTCACGCTTCGCCTCGCTTTGCTTCGCGATCTGCGCCGCGCGCGCCTTTGCCTGGGCCGCAAACTTCTTGCCGTTCGTCGCGCGGCTCCTGAGGAGTGCGGTGAGCATGGGTATCGCGACCGAGGTGTCGGCGAGGATGCGCAGGTCCGCGTGGTGCATGCGCTGGTAGTCGAGCGCCCAGCTCGAGAGCTCGAGGTCGCCGAAGCCGATGTCGATCCATTTGGCACCGGGCGGCACGATCGAGGTGAGCTCGCGCGTCGTGCTCGCGAGCTCGGTCGTGGGCCGCTCCCAGTCGCGGGTGTCGAGGCACAGCACGAGGTCGGCGTCCCGGAACACGTCCTTTTCCATGCTCATGTTGAGCGGATGCCGCGTAGGGAAGTTGAGGCGGCTGTCGACATCGTATACAGGCAGGCCGCCCGTCTCGGCGAGCTCGACGAGCGTGTGGAAACCCTCGGGATCCCGGCCGACGAACTCCGCGATGACCACCGGCTTCTTCGCCGCGGCGATCAGATCCGCAGCCGCAGCCAGCGCTTCCGGGTCCGGTGCGATCCGGCTCGGCACTTTCGCCGCGCGCGGCGGCGGGAGCGGCACCTCGTGGTCGAGTTTCCGCTCCTGAAGCCACGCGTCGTAGCACATGTAGATCGGCCCTCGAGGCTCGCTCATCATCACGGCGTAGGCGCGCGCGAACGCTTCGGGGACTCCGTCGATCGTGTGCGGCTGGTAGTCCCATTTCGTGTATGCGCGCACCGCTTCGCCCTGCCCCTGAGCCGTATGGATCCAGTCGATGCGCGGCCGGCGCTTGGTCTCATCCATGGGCCCGGTCGCACCGATGATGAAGATCGGCGCGCGGTCGATGTAAGCGTAGTAGATCGCCATGTTGGCGTGCAGGAGGCCGACGAGGTTGTGCAGGATCGCGACCATCGGTTGCCCGCTCGCCTTGGCGTAGCCGTGCGCGATCTGCACGGCCGTCTCCTCGTGCTGGCAAAGCATCATGGTGGGGCGGTTCCCTCCGTAGTTCACGATCGAGTCGTGCAGCCCGCGGTAGCTCGCGCCGGGATTGAGCGCCGCGTGCGGCAGCTCGTATGCGTGCAGCAGGTCTACGATCACGTCGGAGGCCCAGCGCTCCTTTGCCGCTCTCGCCGAACTCTTGTTCTCTTTGGCTTTGGACACGAGTCAGGCGGACTTGAGGGCCACGCACTTTTCGGGATGGAGCTTAACGTAGAGAGCTTCTCCGACGGGCGTGCGCAGCGAGGGATGGGATCGCGAGAGCAGGATGCGGCCGCCGAGCTTCACCTGGAAGTCGATGAATTCCCCGAGGAATACCTTCTGGTCGACGCGCCCTTCCCAGACGTTGTCTCCTCGGGGCCGCGTCTCGGCGAGCTCCACGTCCTCGGGACGCACCGAGAGGACCACGCGGTCGCTGCCGCGCAGGTCGTCGTCCGACAGGACCTCGACCTCGCCGAACTCGGTGCGCACGCGGAAATGCCCGGGCTCGGCACCGCGCCCTAGGACCGTGCCGTCCAGAAAATTCGTCGTTCCGACGAAGTCCGCGACGAACTGGCTGCGCGGCCGCTCGTAGATTTCGCGCGGCGCGCCGATCTGCTGGATATGCCCCTCGTTCATCACCGCGATCGAGTGCGACAGGGCGAGGGCCTCGCTCTGGTCGTGGGTCACGTACACGGTCGTGATCCGAAGCTCGCGCTGCAGGCGCTTCAGCTCGAAGCGCATGCGCTCGCGCAGCTTCGCGTCGAGGTTGGACAGCGGCTCGTCGAGCAGGAGCAGCTGCGGCTCCATCACGAGCGCCCGCGCGAGCGCGAGGCGCTGCTGCTGCCCGCCGGAGAGCTTGGTCGCCTCGCGGTCGGCTAGCTCGTCGAGCTGCACCGCTCGCAGGACGCGCAGGACCTTGTCCCGGATTTCCTGCCTGGAAAACCTGCGGTCGCCGACTTCCAGCGGAAAGGCCGCGTTCTGGAAGACGTTCATGTGCGGCCAGATGGCGTACGACTGGAACACCATGCCGAAGCCACGCCGGTTGGGCGCGACGAAGACGTTGCGCGTCGAAGAATACACCACCCGCTCTCCGACGCTGATCTCGCCCGCGCGCGGCCGCTCCAGGCCCGCGATCGAGCGCAGGGTCGTGGTCTTGCCGCAGCCGCTCGGACCGAGCAGGGTGAACAGCTTCCCCTCCGGCACCTCGAATGTCACGTCCTGCGCGGCGCGCACGATCTGGCCGCGCTCGTTGGGGTATTCGGTGAAGAGCCCTGCGACTTTCAGCACGCGCTTCTCCGGATCATTCCTTGACTCCGAATCTCTTGCCCAGCCATTGTGCGGCCATCACCAGGACGAACAGCGCCAGGATGAACAGCACCCCCAGCGCCGACAGCTCAACGTACTGGCCGTTCTCCCACAATTCCCAGATGGTGATCGACAGGACCTCGGTGCCCGGGCTGTAGAGCAGGAT
>CAYQVE010000144.1:0-8281 GCA_964420785.1 uncultured Enterobacteriaceae bacterium
TCTGGATCCCCTACTGATTCTCGCGGTAATGGCGGTCGAGTCTCGCTTCAATCCGGTGGCCGAAAGCCTGGTGGGCGCCAAGGGTCTGATGCAGGTGATTCCCAAACACCATCTCGACAAGCTGCTGGAGCACGGCGGAGAAGAAGCGGTGCTCGATCCGATGATCAACATCGCCTTGGGAGCGCGCATTCTCAAGGAATACGTTCGCCGCACCGGCAGTCTGGAAGCGGGTCTGCAGTTCTATAACGGTGCATTGGCGGATCCTTCGAGTCAATATGCCCAGAAGGTCTTCGCCGAAAAGGAGCGCCTGCAGCAGGCGGTACGGCAATTCGGTCGCGCTGGGGTACGCAGCTCAATATGATCGCCGCGCGTCGCGGCTCCCCAGCATTCGCGCGATCCTCTCCACGCCCTCCTCGAGATCCTCGAGCGAGCGCGTGTAGGCAAAGCGGACGTGACGCTCCGGGCGGTTCGAGCCGAAATCGAGCCCAGGCGTAATCGCAACACCTGCTTCTTCCAGCACCCGCAATGCAAATCGGGTGCTGTTCTCGGAGTGGCTCTCGCAACCGGCGTAAATGTAGAAAGCCCCCTGGGGCATCACGGGGATGCGGAATCCCAGCGCACGCAGCGCGGGAACCATGTAATCGCGGCGGCGCCGGAACTCCCGCCTGCGCTCCTCAAGAACCGCAAGCGTTTCCGCCCGAAACGCCGCGAGCGCCGCGTACTGCGCGGGGGCGGAAGGACAGATGAACGCGTTCTGGGCGAGCTTCTCGATCTCCCGCACATAGCTCTCGGGAGCGACGATCCAGCCCAGCCTCCAGCCCGTCATGTTGAAGTATTTGGAAAAGCTGTTGACGACGAACACGTCATCGGCCTGCTCGAGCACTGTTGACGCCTCACTGTCGTAGACCAGTCCCTGGTAGATTTCATCCATAACCACGAACCCGCCCGCCCGTCGCACCGAGGCGATGATCGCACGCAACTCGTCGCGCGGGATCATGGTCCCGGTCGGATTGGAGGGCGAGGCGAGCAGCACACCGCGCGTCGCGCGGCTCCAGTGCGAGCGAATATCGGCGTCGGCCAACTGGTAGTGCTGGTTTTCGTCGACTGGAATCGCGCACGGGCGGCCTTCGAACAAGCGCACGAAATGCCGGTTGCAGGGATAGCAGGGATCGGGCATCAGCACCTCGTCGCCGGGGTCTACGAGCGCGGCTAGCGTGAGCAAAAAAGCACCCGATGCCCCGGCGGTGACCACGATCCGGGAAGCGGGCACCGTCACACCGAGCCGTTCACGATAGAAATCGGAAATGGCCTGTCTCAGCTCCGGAATGCCGATCGAAGCCGTGTAGCCCAGGCGGCGCTGGTGGATTGCCTCGATCGCCGCCTCCGCAACCAGAGGCGGTGCCGCGAAGTCCGGCTGACCGATTTCCATGTGGACGATGCGGCGTCCCGAAGCTTCCAGTTCATGCGCGCGGTTCTGCACGTCCATCACATGGAAGGCTTCGATATCGGCCATGCGGGCGGCGAGGCTCAGATTTGCGTCGCGCCTCACAGGGCTTTCCCGAGAGGAGATCGTGAAACAGTCGGTACGGGGGAGTTCTCAATAGAGCGGAGAAGTTTTCTCGGCATCGGCACATTATGCCGCAGCGTGCCGGCGGGGATGCGACGGCGCCGCGGCGCCGCGAAATTCGGCTATCATGCGGCCAAAGCAACACAAGACCTTCAAGTCACGAATTCCCATGGATGAGATCCTGCGCAGGAGTGCCCTGGAGTATCACCTCCGGCAACCGCCGGGAAAGATCTCGGTCACTCCCACCAAGGGCTTGCTGAATCAGCGCGATCTCGCGCTTGCGTACACCCCGGGCGTCGCGGCGGCCTGTGAGGAGATCGAGCGCGACCCTGCCGAGGCGCGCAAGCTGACTTCGCGCGGAAACCTCATCGGCGTGGTCACCAACGGAACGGCCGTGCTCGGACTCGGAGCAATCGGGCCGCTTGCATCCAAGCCGGTGATGGAAGGCAAGTCGGTGCTCTTCAAGAAATTCGCGGGAATTGATTGTTTCGATATCGAAGTGAATGAGCGCGATCCCGACAGGCTGGTCGAGATCATCGCGGCCCTGGAGCCTACTTTCGGCGGAATCAATCTCGAAGACATCAAGGCTCCGGAATGCTTCCACGTCGAGAGGAAGCTGCGCGAGCGCATGAAAATCCCGGTGTTCCACGACGACCAGCACGGGACGGCCATCATCGTCGGCGCTGCGGTGCTGAACGGGTTGCGCGTCGTGGGGAAGGACCTGGAAAAGGCGAGGCTCGTCTGCTCGGGCGCGGGTGCCGCCGCGCTTGCTTGTCTCGATCTGCTCGTGAACCTGGGGTTGAAGCCGGACAACATTTGGGTATCCGATATCAAAGGCGTCGTGTATCAGGGGCGAAAGGAGGAAATGGACCCGAACAAGGCCCGCTATGCGCGCAAAACATCGGCGCGCACGCTCGCCGAGATCATGCCGGGCGCAGACGTGTTTCTTGGCCTTTCGGCCGGCGGGGTTCTCAAGGCGGAGATGGTTGCGAAAATGGCCGACAAGCCGCTGATCCTCGCGCTTGCCAACCCCGAACCCGAGATCCTTCCCGATGTCGCGAAGAAGGTGCGCCCCGACGCGGTCATGGCGACGGGGCGGTCGGATTTCCCGAATCAAGTGAACAACGTCCTGTGCTTTCCGTTCATCTTTCGCGGTGCGCTCGACGTCGGAGCGACCTCCATCAACGAGCCCATGAAGCTCGCCGCGGTGCGCGCCATTGCCGATCTCGCGATAGCGGAGCAGTCGGAGATCGTCGCCGCCGCCTACGGCGAGCATGCCCTGAAGTTCGGACCCGAGTACCTGATTCCCAGGCCCTTCGACCCGCGCCTTATCGTAAGAATCGCGCCCGCGGTGGCGAGGGCCGCCATGGACTCCGGCGTCGCCACGCGTCCGATCGCCGATTTCGACGCCTACAAAAACCAGCTCCTTCAATTCGTCTATCACTCGGGGCTCATCATGAAGCCGATCTTCAACGCGGCGAAGGAAGGTCCGCGGCGTCGGATCGTGCTCGCCGAGGGCGAAGACGAACGCACCTTGCGTGCGGCTCAGGTAGTGGTGGACGAGGGCCTCGCCAGGCTGATCCTGGTGGGACGGCCCTCCGTGGTCGAGCGGCGCATCGAACGTCACGGCTTGCGCATCCGGCCGGGGACGGATTTCGAGCTCGTGAACCCCGAATCCGACCCTCGCTACCGAGATTATTGGACGGAGTACCACCGCCTCGCGGAGAGGCGTGGGGTCTCGCAGCAATTCGCGCAGATGGAAATGCGGCGCCGCCATGCGCTGATCGGCGCGATGATGATCCACCGCAGCGAGGCCGACGGAATGATCTGCGGCACGTTCGGGACGTATGGATTGCACCTTCGGTACATCGACCAGGTCATCGGTTTGCGGCCTGGCGCGAGGCATTTCTATGCGATGAACGCGCTCATGCTGCCGAAGCGTACGATTTTCATCTGCGACACCTACGTCAATCTCGACCCCACCGCCGAGCAGCTCGCCGAAATGACCGCGCTCGCGGCAGAGGTGATCCGCCGCTTCGGCGTGGTCCCGCGGGCGGCCCTGCTCTCGCACTCGAGTTTCGGAACGAGCGATGCCCCTTCCGCGCAGAAGATGCGCACGGCGCTGGAGCTGATCCGCTCGCTTGCTCCGGAGCTCGAAATCGAAGGCGAGATGCACGGCGACGCAGCCCTCGACGCCGGGCTGCGGCTTGCAGATTTTCCGCGCTCGCGCCTGAAAGACGAGGCGAATCTTCTCATCATGCCGACTCTGGACGCCGCCAATATCGCCTTCAATCTCCTGAAGACCGCCGCGGGTGACGGCATCACCATCGGGCCGATCCTGCTCGGTGCGGCGCGCCCGGTTCATATCCTCACTTCTGCGGCGACTGTCAGGCGCATCGTCAACATGACCGCGCTCACCGTGGTGGACGCCAACTCCCTCGGCGAGGAAAAGCAGTCCCGGACACCCCGAAGCTGAGAAAACTCCACCGGTCGCCGCCGACTTCCGAAACAACTTCCGCTCATGGCGCTGAACCCTGAATCCATAAAGTCCAAGGCAGGACTCGTACTGACCGGGGGTGGAGCCCGGGCCGCCTATCAGGTGGGCGTCTTGAAGGCGGTAAGGGAACTGCTGCCGCTGCCCGAGAAGAATCCGTTTCCCATTTTGTGCGGTACCTCGGCAGGCGCTTTCAACGCGGCGACGCTCGCAGTGTTTGCCGACAATTTCGACGCCGCCGTCGGGCGCCTCCTCGAGGTCTGGGAGAACTTTCACGTCCATCACGTCTACCGTTCCGATCCTGTCGGGATCGCGCGCGTGGGATTGCGCTGGCTCGCCGCGATCTTGCTGCTCTCGCGCACCAGCCCGGTCTCGCTGCTCGACAACAGCCCTCTCGCCGACGTGTTGTCCCGCAGCCTCGACTTCGGTCGCATCCAGGAGAACATCGACAACGGCTGCCTGTACGCGGTCTCGATCACCTGCTCCGGTTACTCTTCCGGACAGAGTGTCTCCTTCTACCAGGGAGGACCCGACACCGAAGCGTGGGAGCGCACCCAGCGCGTCGGCGCCGCGATGCCGATCCGGGTCGAGCATCTGATGGCTTCGTCGGCTCTGCCCTTCATATTTCCCGCGGTGAAGATCAACCGGGAATATTTTGGCGACGGGTCGATGCGCCAGATCGCGCCGATCAGCCCCGCGCTGCACCTGGGCGCAGACCGGGTGCTGGTGGTGAGCACCGCCCGGCAGAATGGGCATGTCGAGGCGCCGCGCGTGCGCGGCAATTTCTATCCTTCGGTGGCGCAGATCGCCGGGCACGCTCTGAACAGTATTTTTCTGGACAGCCTCAACGTCGATATCGAGCTCGTGCAGAGAATCAATCGCACCATCAGTCTCATCGCTCCCGAGAAGCTTCGGGAAGCGGGGCTGCCGCTGCGGCAGATCAAGGTGCTGGTGATCTCGCCCAGCCAGCCCATCGAGCGCATGGTGGTCCGTCACGTGCGCGATCTGCCATGGACAGTGCGCTTCCTCCTGCGGGGCATCGGCGCAATGAACCGCAACGGTTCGAACCTCGCGAGCTATCTGCTCTTCGAAAGCGGGTACTGCCGGGCGCTGATCGATCTAGGCTATCAGGACACCATGGCGCGCCGCGCCGAGGTGCTGGAGTTTTTGAGGCCCCGACAATAAACTGAAGGCCGCTCTCATCACGGCCTCGCCCATGGACCAGCCTCCCGATCCGTTCGAATTCCTGAAAACCCTCTGGGGCCCGATGGGCCTGCCGCTGGCGGGAGCAACGGCCCCGACGCTCATCCAGGACGAGCTCGATACGCGCATCGCCGAGCTGAAATCGGTGGAGAACTGGCTCAACATGAACCTCAACGTTCTGCGCATGACGATTCAGGGCCTGGAAATGCAGAAAGCCGGTCTTGCCGCGATGCAAAAAGCTGCGGGGAGCGTGCCTCCGGGTACTTCAGAGCCGGCCGGCCGCGAAGATCCGCCGAAAAAATAGTCCCTGCGCCCGGCGGGCGCCGGGAGACCATGGCACGCATCACTGACCTAGGAGAAGCAATGCCCAAAGCGATTCGAATCCAACACCAAGGCGGGCCCGAAGTTCTGAAATGGGAAGACGTCCAGGTCGGCGACCCCGGGCCGGGCGAGGCCCGCGTGCGCCACAAGGCCTGCGGACTCAATTTTCTCGACGTCTACCAGCGCTCCGGACTGTACAAGATCGCCCTTCCCTCGGGGATGGGCAACGAAGGGGCCGGCATCGTGGAGGCCGTAGGCGCGGGGGTCACGCAGGTCAAAGCGGGCGATCGCGTCGCCTATGCCGGCGGCGCTCCCGGCGCCTATTCCGAGGTGCGCACCATGCCGGCCGACCGCCTGGTCGTCCTGCCGGAGGGTATTTCCTTCGAAACCGCAGCGGCGATGATGTTGAAAGGCATGACCGCCCAATATCTGCTGAGGCGCACCTACAAAGTTCAATCGGGCGAGGCCATCCTGTTCCACGCGACTGCGGGTGGAGTCGGGCTGATTGCGTGCCAGTGGTTGAAGGCGCTCGGCGCCACGGTGATCGGCACCGCCGGTTCGGAGGAGAAATGCTCGCTCGCCAAGGCACACGGCGCCGACCATTGCATCAACTACCGCAGGGAGAGCTTTGTCGAGCGCGTCAGGGCGCTCACCGGCGGCAAAGGCGTGCCGGTCGTGTACGACTCGGTCGGAAAAGACACCTTCACCGGATCGCTCGACTGCCTGCAGCCGCGCGGATTGATGGTGAGCTTCGGCAATTCGTCGGGGGCGGTACCCCCATTCGAACTTACGGTGCTCTCGCAAAAGGGATCGCTTTACGTCACGCGTCCGACGCTGGTCACCCACACCTCCAAGCGCGAGGATCTTGTGGCGACCGCGAAGGATCTGTTCGACGTGGTGCTCTCCGGCAAGGTGAAGATCGAGGTGAATCACCGTTATCCGCTCAAGGACGCGGCGCAGGCGCAGCGCGACCTCGAAGCGCGCAGGACGACCGGATCGACCATCCTGATCCCGTAGCGGCTCATGGGCGAGTTGGCGAGTTTCGCAGTCCCGGGCCTGTTTCCGGAAATCGAGCCGCGCGCGAGCGGCTTGCTGCGCATGGATGCGGTGCACTCGATGTACTGGGAAGAGTGCGGCGATCCGGCCGGGATCCCCGCGGTTTTCCTGCACGGAGGCCCGGGTGCGGGGAGCACGCCGAAGCACAGGCGTTTTTTCGACCCCGGTGCGTATCGCATCATCGTGTACGACCAGCGCGGGGCGGGGCGTTCCACCCCCCTCGGGGAGCTGCGCGACAACACCACGCCGCATCTGGTCGCCGATCTGGAGACCCTGCGCGTGCATCTGCGCGTGGAGCGCTGGGTCGTGTTCGGGGGCTCCTGGGGCAGCACGCTGGCGATCGCCTACGCGGAGGCGCACCCGGAGCGTTGCCTCGCGCTGATTCTGCGCGGAATCTTCCTTTGCCGCAGAAGCGAGATCGAGTGGTTCCTCTACGGTCTGCGCACGGTCTTTCCGGAGCCTTGGGAGAAATTCGCGGGCTTCCTCCCTGGTGAGGAGCGCGGCGATCTGCTCCGCAGCTACCACCGACGATTGATCGACCCCGATCCCGCAATCCACATGCCTGCTGCGCGCGCCTGGAGCGTCTACGAGGGGTCCTGCTCGACTCTGCTTCCCAGCCCCGAGACCGTGGCGTATTTTGCCGGGGATGTCGTTGCCCTGGGTCTCGCGCGGATCGAGGCGCATTATTTCATGAACGACATTTTTCTGGAGAGAAACTCCCTGCTCGAGAATGCGCACCGGCTCAGCGACATCCCGGGAGTGATCGTGCAGGGGCGCTATGACATGGTTTGCCCCCTCGTATCCGCGCACGAGCTGCATCGGGCCTGGCCCCAGGCCGAGTTCCGGATCGTGCCTGACGCCGGGCATTCGGCGTGGGAGCCGGGGATTCTCGGCGCGCTTGTCGACGCCACCCAGCGCTTCAAGCGCACGCCTTCGTTCACGGGCTGAGTCGGGAAGACAAACAAAAACGCCGCGGCAAGCCGCGGCGTTCCTGCATTTCCGAAACGCAGGTCAAATGCCCAGGATCTTCATCGCCTTGGCCAGCGTGTCGACGGATTCCTGGTGCTTGCCCGCCTTGTGTAGGGCCTCGCCATCGGCGCGGAATTTCTTGACATCGGTCATCTGCTGCGCGGACAACTTCGGGTTCTTTGCGAGCGCCTCGTCGATTTTCTTCATGTCCGCGGGGCAATGGAAGGCCAACGCGGAGGCACTGGCGAGCATGAGCGCGCCAAACAATGCTGCAAAACGAATCTTCATCGGTTCTCCTTGAAAAGGTCCTGAATCCGGGCCGCCCGCCTCCCGCGGCTTCCCGCTTGCAAACGTAAACGCCCGCGCCGGAGAATCTATTCCGGCCGCCGGTAGAATAGCTCCCGCCGCGATCGAATGCAATTCCTGCTCCCGCCGTGATCGCGGCACCGCTGCCGCGTAGAATAAGGGCCGGAAATTTGCGCTCGTCAAATGAATTCACCCGTCTCGGCGCCTGAGGAACTCTGGCTGCGCTCGCGTTTTGCCGAGCCCAGAACGGTCAAGCCGGCCACTTCTGGAGACGGCCACCTTTGGCGCAGTGATCGTGAAATCCGGCCTGCCGCGGTGCTCGTGCCGCTGGTGAGACGCGAGAGCGGGTTGACGGTTCTGTTTAC
>CAYQVE010000145.1:0-1379 GCA_964420785.1 uncultured Enterobacteriaceae bacterium
ATGGGGCTCATCCTCGAGCGCAGCGGCATGGCCGAGGACCTGCTCGACACCATCGGCCAGGTGTTCGGACCGCTGCGCGGCGGCCTCGCTTTCGCCGTGATCTTCGTCGGCGCACTGCTTGCCGCGACGACCGGCGTCGTCGCGGCTTCGGTGATTTCGATGGGACTGATTTCGCTGCCGATCATGCTGCGCTACGGCTACGACCGGCGCTTCTCCACCGGCGTGATCGCCGCCTCGGGCACCCTGGCGCAGATCATCCCGCCCTCGCTCGTACTCATCATCATGGCCGACCAGCTCGGCCGCTCGGTCGGCGACATGTACGAAGGCGCCTTCATCCCCGGGCTGACGCTCGCCGGCCTGTATGCCGTGTACGCCCTCGTGATCACGCTGGTCAAGCCGGCGTGGGCGCCGGCGCTGCCGCTGGAGGCTCGCACGCTGCGCGAGCCCGACGGCTCGAGCGGCACGCGCTCGCTGGTCGTGCTGGTGCTCGTCGCCGCGGCCGCCGCGACCGGCTTTGCGAAATACAAGTACGGGCCGGACGGGCCCACCGACGAGATGCTGGTCGTGTCCACCGCTGTCGGGGTCGGCGTGGCATTCGTGGCCTCGGTGATCAATCATTTCACGAGGCTCGGCCTACTCTCGCGCATCGCGGAACGCGTGACGTTCGTCTTGATCCCTCCGCTTGCGCTGATTTTTCTGGTACTCGGTACGATTTTCCTCGGCGTGGCGACGCCGACCGAGGGCGGGGCAATGGGGGCGAGCGGCGCGCTCGCGATGGCGTTTACGCGCCGCCGCCTTTCGATCAAGCTGCTGAAGCAGGCGATGGACACGACCGCGAAGCTGACCGCCTTCGTCGTGTTCATCCTGGTCGGCGCCCGGGTGTTCAGCCTCACCTTCTACGGCGTGGACGGACACCTCTGGGTGGAAAGCCTGCTCACCAACCTTCCCGGCGGCCAGCTGGGCTTCTTGATCGTCACCAACATCCTCATCTTCGTGCTGGCGTTCTTTCTGGATTTCTTCGAGCTGTCGTTCATCGTCATTCCCTTGCTAGGGCCGGTCGCGGAGAAGCTGGGCATCGATCTCATCTGGCTCGGCGTGCTCTACGGGGTCAACATGCAGACCTCGTTCATGCACCCTCCTTTCGGCTTCGCGCTCTTTTACCTGCGCAGCGTGGCGCCCGCCAAGGATTTCACGGATAAGCTCACCGGCAGGCTGACCGCGCGGGTCACGACCGGGCAAATTTACTGGGGCGCGGTTCCGTTCGTGCTGATCCAGATCATCAGTGTCGCGCTCATCATCCCGTTGCTGGTTTTCGGCGCGGGGGCGATTCGGGAGACGCAGGACGGGGGATCCTGGCATCTGTCCAATGGGTGTGACCC
>CAYQVE010000145.1:1389-8262 GCA_964420785.1 uncultured Enterobacteriaceae bacterium
CGTGCAGATCAAGATGAGCAGTGTCGCGCTCAGAATCTCGTTCCCGGGTATGGTGACGGGCGGGATCGCGAAGAAGCAGGCCGTGGACATCAGGAATATTCAGATCGAGGTGCCCGCCCAGGAGGCGCCCGGGGAACCGGGCGCCTCCGACCAAGGCTCCGAACAGGAACAGGCGGAAAAAGCCCTCGAGCGCGAGCTGGGCGGGGGCCCCGAGAAACCGGCGAAAAAGTAACAGCGGCAGCTGAAGACCCGCCGGAATGAGAAGCCCCGCTTTAGGCGGGGCTTTCAATTTTCTGCTTCCGGGATCTTCGTGTTCCCTAGCCTTTCTTCCCGGGCCCTCGCTGAGTCAGGCGTTCGGCGGCAATCATGAAGTTGTCGAAGCGGCTTTCTGCGACGGCAAACCACTGGTTCTGTTCGTTGCGGAATTTCTTCCAGGAGTCGTAGACCTTCTTGAACTTCGGGTTCTTCACCGCAAATTCGTCGTACACCTCGGCGGAAGCCTTGTAGCAGGCGGCCATGATCTCGTTGGAGAACGGCTGCAGCTTCACGCCGGACGCGAGCAGCCGCTTCAGCGCATCCGGGTTGAGCGCGTCGTATTTCGACACCATCCACACGTTGGCTTCCGCGCACGCGGACTCGAGAATCGCCTTGTACTCGGCCGGCAGCGATTCCCAGGCCTTGATGTTGACGAGCAGGTCGAGCTCGGGACCGCCTTCCCACCACCCCGGGTAGTAGTAGAACTTCGCCACCTTGGCAAAGCCGAGTTTCTCGTCGTCGTAGGGGCCGACCCATTCGGCCGCGTCGATCGTGCCCTTCTCGAGCGCCGGGTAGATGTCGCCGCCGGCGATCTGCTGCGGCACCACGCCGAGCTTGGTAAGCGGAAGACCGCCGGTTCCACCGATGCGCATCTTGAGGCCCTTCAGGTCCGCGACCTTGTTGATCGGCTTGCGGAACCAGCCGCCCATCTGGCAGCCAGTGTTGCCGGCGGGGAACTGAATGATGTTGTACTCCTTGAAGAATTCGCGCATGAGCTCGAGGCCGCCGCCGTGATACATCCAGGCGTTCTGCTGGCGCGCGTTCATGCCGAACGGAATGGCGCAGGAGAACGCGAATGTCGGATCCTTGCCGAAATAGTAATAGGTGGCGGTATGACCGCACTCCACCGTTCCGTTCTGCACCGCGTCGAGAACCTGCAACCCGCCCACGATCTCGCCGGCGGCGAAAACCTTGATGTTGAATTTGCCGCCGGTCGCCGCCGCGACGCGTTTGCCGATCAGATCCGCGCCACCGTAAAGCGTGTCGAGACTCTTCGGCCAGCTTGCCGCCATGCGCCAGTTGACGGCAGGAAGACCGCCTGTCTGCGCGCTGGTCCGCGTCGCCAGCAATGCGGCGCCGGCCGCCGTACCGATTCCGGCGTTCTTCAGGAATTCGCGTCTCTTCATTGGTGATCCCTTCCTTGGATGGAAAGCGGGCCGATTATACCTCCGCCGCCGGGAGGCAGAGCTCAGTTTCCCGCGATGGTCATTTCCCCGATGAGAATCGAGCCGGTGGTGCGCGAGCCGCGGGTGAGCTTGTCCGCCCCGATCGCCGCGACCGAGCGGAACATGTCTCGCAGGTTGCCCGCGATGGTGATTTCCTCCACGGGATAGCGGATCTCGCCTCCCTCCACCCAGTAGCCCGCCGCGCCGCGCGAATAATCGCCCGTGACGAGATTCACCCCGAACCCGATCAGCTCGGTCAGCAGCAGTCCGCGCTCCATCGTCCTGATAAGCCCCGCGAGATCGAGCCCGCCACCCTCCAGGATCAGATTGTGATTGCCGCCTGCACTTCCGGTGGTCTTCATTCCGAGCTTGCGCGCGGAGTAGCTGCCGAGAAAATAGCCGCGCAGCACGCCCTCCTTCACCACGTCGCGATCGCGTGTGGCGACGCCTTCGTCGTCGTACCAGGAGCTCGCCGGTGCGCGCGGCAGGTGCGGCCGCTCGACCAGGGTGACCTGTGGCGAGAAAACTTCCTTGCCGAGGCTGTCGAGCAGAAACGAGGCCTTGCGGTAGAGGTTCCCACCGCTCACCGCCGAGACGAAGGTCGCGAGCAAATCGTTCGCCACGGGCGCCTCGAACAGCACCGGCGCCTGGACCGTTCCGATCTTGCGGCTTCCGAGCCGTGCGAGGGCGCGCCTCCCGGCATAGTCGCCGACGGCTTCGGGCTCGGCCAGGTCCTGCGGGGAACGCTGCGATACGTACCAGTCGTCGCGCTGCATCCGGCCGTCCTCAGCGGCGATCACCGCGCAGGAGATCGTGTGCCGCGACGTGGGAAATCCTTCCAGGAAGCCGTGGCTGTTGGCTAGGGCGAAATGCCATTGCTGGCAGGAGACGCTGGCGCCCTCGGAGTTCACCACGCGCTCGTCCAGGCGGAATGCGGCGGCTTCGCAGGCCTTCGCGATCCCGATCGCCCGCTCGACGGGCAGATCCCAGGGATGGAAGAGGTCGAGGTCTCCCGGGTCGCGAGCCAGCTCCTCCGGGTCGGGGAGCCCCGCGCTCTCGTCCTCCGCGGTGAAGCGCGCGATCGTCAAGGCCGCCTCCACCGTATCGCGCATCGCGCGAGGGGCAAAATCCGCGGTGCTCGCGTGGCCTTTCCGCTTGCCGACGTATACGGTCACGGCGAGGCTCTTGTCGCGGTTGTATTCGACGGTCTCGACCTCGCCCTTGCGCACCGTCACCGTCTGACCGTAGCCGTCGGAGCTCTCGGTTTCACAGGCGCTCGCGCCTTTTTCGAGGGCGTACGCCAAGGCATCGGAGGCGATGGTCTTCAACGCGTCGAGATCGTGGGCGAAGCGGCTTGGAGCCATGCGGGGATGCAGCGGGAAAGACGCTATGATATCAGCTCGTCACTGCTTCCCTGGAACGTGCAGGCCGAGGAAAAGCCCAGCAAGACCGCGCGCAAACGCGCCATGCACGAGCTGCAGACTCTTGGCGAGCGCCTGGTCGGGCTCAACTCGGAGCAGCTCGCTGCGATCGCGCTGCCCGAAGACTTGCAGAACGCGATCGAGCGGGCGCGGCACATCACGAAGCACGAGGCGCGGCGGCGACAGCTGCAATACATCGGCAGGCTCATGCGCACGGTCGACCCGGAACCGATCCGCGAGAAGCTCAAGGTCTGGGACGGCGTCTCGACCGAAGAGACCGCGCGAGTCCACCGGATCGAGCGCTGGCGCGAGGAACTGCTGGAGAACGACGGCGCGATCGGCGCGCTGGTTCACGCGCATCCGGGGATCGATACGCAGCGCCTGCGCGCGCTCGCGCGCAAGGCGCGCGAGGAGCGCAGCGCGGGCCGGCCGCCGCGAGCCTATCGCGAGCTGTTCCGGGCGCTGCGCGATATCATCGCGGATTCGCAACCGGTTCCCGAAGATGACAGCGTATGAAGAGCTGCTGATCGGACTCGTTTCGATCAGCGACCGCGCCTCGAGCGGCGTCTACAAGGATGAAGGCATTCCAGCGCTCGAGGAATGGTTCTCGCGCGCGGTCGCGACCCCTTGGCGAACCGAAACGCGGCTCATTCCCGACGAGCGACCCGTGATCGAAACGACGCTCCTCGATCTCGTCGACCGGCGCGGCTGCCACCTGGTGCTGACCACCGGCGGCACCGGCCCCGCTCCCCGGGACGTCACGCCCGAGGCCACGCTCGCGATAGCCGACAAGACCATGCCGGGGTTCGGCGAGCAGATGCGCAGGATCAGCCTCGAATTCGTTCCCACCGCGATTCTCTCGCGGCAGATCGCAGTCGTGCGCAAGCGCTCGCTCATCATCAACCTGCCCGGCCAGCCCAAGTCGATCCGCGAAACGCTCGAGGGCCTGAAAGACAAGGACGGCAAGCAGGTCGTCGCGGGCATTTTCGCCGCCGTCCCCTACTGCATCGACCTCATCGGCGGTCCTTACGTCGAGACGCACGAGGAAGTCGTGAAGGCCTTCCGGCCCAAGTCGGCGATCCGCCCGAAAGCGAGTTGACCCGTGCGCGGGCTCCTGGACGCAATCGAAATCGAAACCGGAAAGAATCCGACGGCGAGCATCGTCTGGCTGCACGGGCTGGGTGCGGACGGCAACGACTTCGCGCCGATCGTGCCGGAGCTGCGACTGCCCAGGACGGCGATCCGCTTCGTCTTTCCGCACGCGCCGGTGCGGCCGATCACGCTCAACGGCGGCATGCGCATGCGCGCATGGTACGACATTGCGGACGGCGCGGACCGGCGCGAGGACGAGCGCGGCGTGCGCGCCTCGCAGGTCCTGATCGAAGCCCTGATCGGCCGGGAAAAGGAACGCGGGACGGCTGCGGGGCGGCTGGTGCTTGCGGGGTTCTCGCAGGGCGGTGCGATCGCGCTGCACACGGGCTTGCGCCATCTCGAGCGCATCGCCGGAGTCATGGCCTTGTCCACTTACGTGCCGGTCGGGGAAAAGCTTTCCGCCGAGGCGAACGCGGCGAACCGCGATGTCCCGATTTTCATGGCGCACGGCAGCGACGACCCGATCATCCCGCTCGGCCAGGCCGAGCAGTCGCGCCGGCTCTTGCAATCGCTTGGCTATCCCGTGGAATGGCGGGAATACC
Organism: uncultured Enterobacteriaceae bacterium; assembly: GCA_964420785.1. GTDB lineage: Bacteria > Pseudomonadota > Gammaproteobacteria > Burkholderiales > SG8-39 > VBDM01. Next base: position 5,986 of record CAYQVE010000145.1, read on the forward strand.
GGATGCCGCACTCGGTTTGCCCGGAGGAACTCGCCGACATCAGCGTCTGGCTGGGAAAGGTGCTCGGTCCCTGAGCCGAAAAAGCTCGACGAGCGGAGGCCTTACTCGTCGCGGATCATCTGCCGGCAACGAATCAGATCGTAGTCGTCGCCGTGCTCGGTCGCTCCTGCAGGCAAGAGCAGGTAGACCTTCCCGTTTCGCTCGAGCACCAGATTCTGGCCGGGGACGAGAACATTCGCGCGCAGCAACAGTTGCGCCTCGTGAGCGGAATCGACCGGATTGAGAAGGATCGCCGTTTCCGAGTCCCGGCTGGTTCCCAACTGCCCGCTCTGCAGCTTCACCTGCACGGGCTGCGCAGCCCGCCCTAGGGTCTGGATTCCGACCGTCCCCTGCTGTGCGGATTCGCGCTGGAAACGGCGAATCACGCCGACCACCCAGTTCGAGCCGCCTTCGGGCTGCAGCCCGAGCAGGCAGCCGATTCTCAGCCACTCTCCCTTGATCTGCGGCACGCTCGCTCCGAATCCTCCGGAACTGACGTTCTCGACGATCCAGCTCTCGACCTTGCGCGGGTCGAACTGCACCTCACCGGTAGGATCGAGCGCGGCACGCACTCCGTCGAAGCCATAGGTGACGGTAAGCCGCGACTTGACTCTGTGACGCTGCGCTTTCCTCTCCGGCGGCTTGGGCGCCCAGTGAAGAGCGAGGTGATCGAGAACGTCGAGTACGACCTCGGGTTCGTAGTTACTGCCCAGCGCGATGTTCGAAGGCACCGCACCGGTGGATTTCACGGCCTGAGCGAGCTTCTCGATCTCCTTCACCGCGCTGCCTGCGGCGAAGAACCTGAGCGTCGGTGCGCGGTGCGGCAGATGAGCGGCGCGCACTGGAGGCTCGTGATTTGCAAGATCGAAACAGTAGACGATATCGGGCTGGAGGCTGGTGGTGAGCTTGAACGAGCCGGCAAGATGCGCGATCAGCCGCTCGACCAGCTCGATCTCGACCGGCAGCAGGCTGTCGGGCGACGATGCTGCAAACATCACCGCTTTGAGAAATTCCTGCTCGGGCGAAGTCTCCCCCGTCAGGCCCGCGTAGGCGATCGCCTTGGACTGCGAGTACCCGCGGTTTTCGGAGAGCGCGTAGATCTTTGCCACGACTTCCCAGAGGGAATTCTCGGGGGGACCGTAGCGCATGTGCTGCCATTTCATCTGCGCGGCGAACGCACGCAGCGCACGCACCGTGAGCAACGGCACGCTCTGTTTCAGGTCCTCCCAGCCCTTCTGGCCGGTCGCGTAAGCGTCGATGCAGATCGCGAACGCAAGCGCAGATTGCCGATACCACTCGCGTATCACCGTCCACAGCCGGTTTTCCTGGAACTTGGACGGGCGCTGCGCGGAGAGGTACTCGCGCTGGAGCTTACGAAGGTGAACCTGCGCGGCCTCGTCGACCATCTGCACGATCTGCGCGCGGTGCTCGGGTGTGAAGCCCCCCCAAGCGCGCACCGATTCCAGCCAGTGATTCAGATCTTCGAGCGCCTTGAAGGGATCGCCCGGGGGAATGGCGTCGAGGATCGCCCGGGCGCCCTTCACTTCGGCCATAGGATGAGCGGACGCGCCGCCTCCGAACAGCTTCATCATGCCTCTCTCCGTCCGTGCGCCGCCGGAGGAAGAATCGTCGCGGGCCTGTTCGTAGCTCTCGGATGGTGCTGGCGAGTGGACTCGAACCACCGACCTACTGATTACGAATCAGTTGCTCTACCAGCTGAGCTACGCCAGCCTGCGTCCCGCGCACGAGGGGTGGGCCCGCATTATATCAGCCGTCCCGGACTCTTCCCTTAGGATTGCCGGCGCGTGCGGATGATGATGTCCACGCCGTCGGCGACCGTGCCCTGCGGCAAAGGCGGCAGGCCGACGACGCGGATATTGTCGGCGGGAATGTCGGTCAGCCGTCCCGTCACGACATCGTAGAGGTGATGATGCGGTTCCGTGTTCGGGTCCTACACGATTTTGGCCGGATCCCCGAACAGCCCCCGGATCAGTTTTCATTTCCGGAACCATGCACGACAGTTTGGCCTTGATAGTATGATAGAGTTCCAGGATTGGGTTCGCGAACCTCCATTTCGGCGCTGGTCAACGTACATCCGCGATAGACGTAATCCGCCCTCGCGGTAGGATGGTTTGTCACGCAGCACAGGCTTGCCATTCCGGCTCTCAGGACACCTCGTCTGTTTATGATCATGGTAATCATCTCAACGGCAAAGCATTGGGAACATATCGCAGGCAT
>CAYQVE010000146.1:0-8211 GCA_964420785.1 uncultured Enterobacteriaceae bacterium
TCGTTGGAACGAATGGAAAGCATCCCTCCGCGCCCCTGCGGTGCCCCCGGCCGCAGCAGAGCGGTCGCTCCGGCCCCCCCGAGCCCGGCAATGGAAATGTCGAGCAGCACGACATCGGGGCGATGCATGCGCGCAAGCTCCAGCACCTCGCCGCCGTTGCCTGCTTCGGCCACGACGGTGACCCCTTCCAGACCCTCGAGGAGCGCGCGTATTCCGGCGCGCACTAGCGCGTGATCATCGGCGAGCAGAACGCGCACCGGGATCATGCTTGTTCCGCGGCGCGGACCAGAGGCAGGGTAAGGCTCAAGCGCGTCTCCCGCGAGAGCGCCGAGTCGATCGCGAGCCGCCCTCCCGCGAGCGTGGCGCGCTCTTCCATGCTCAGCAGCCCCATGCTGCTGCCTGCCGTCGCGCGCAGCCGCGCGGCCGCAACGTCGAAACCCCGGCCGTTGTCGCGCACCTCCAGACGCAATTCCTCCTTCGTTCCGGCGAGCGTAACCCAAACCTCGCTCGCCTGCGCATGTCGCGCAATATTGGTGAGAGCCTCCTGGGCGATGCGAAAACACGTGGTCTCGATCTCGGCGGCGAGACGTAGGGGCACCCCCTCATGCGTGAAATTCGGCTTGAACCCGGCGCTGCTTGCCTGCTGGTCCAGATGCGAGCGCAGCGCCGCCAACAGGCCAAGGTCATCCAGCTGCGAGGGTCTCAGGTCGCGCGACACGCGACGCACTTGCTCGAGCGCGTCGTCGATCGCCGCGACGCATTCGCCCCGGCGAGAGCCGTAATCCGCCGACGACGGATTGAGGCCCGCGAGGCGCAATTTGACCGCGGTGAGCAGCTGCCCGACGCCGTCGTGCAGTTCGCGCGCGATGCGGCGGCGCTCGGTTTCCTCCACTTGGAGGAGTCGCGCCGAAAGCGCCTGCAACCTGTGGTGGGCATCCTGCAGCGCCTGTTGCGCGGCGCTGCGACTGGCTCGCTCAAGGCGGTCGTTCAAGGCGCGGGAAACTACGGGCGCGAGCCGCTCGAGCCTTTCCTTCATCACGTAATCAGTGGCGCCCGCCTTGAGGCTCTCGATGGCGCGTTCCTCTCCGAGCGTGCCGGAGATGAGGACGAACGGGATTTCCAGTCCGCGCTCCCTCAGCAGTCCAAGCGCGCTCAGCCCGTCGAAATTCGGAAGATTGTAGTCGGCAAGGATCAGCTCGAACTCCGGGCGGTCCAGAGAAGCCTCGAACTCCTCCCGGGTCTGCACTTGCCGCCAGTCACAATCGTAGCCGGCGGCCTGAAGCGTCCCTACCTCGAGCTCGGCGTCGAAAGCGTTATCCTCGAGAATCAGGAGTTTGAGAGGCGTGGGCATGCGTCGATGAGGTGGGGCTAGGCCCACGATACGTCAAATCCACGGGGCTGGTGGTGGAGTTGAGGAGGATCGAACTCCCGACCTTCGCATTGCGAACGCGACGCTCTCCCAGCTGAGCTACAACCCCACGCCGTGGCAATTTTAGCCGCAATCCCTGGCGCCGACAACGCAAACGAAGCGGTCTACGCCGCAGTAAACCCGCAGTAAACCAATTGCAGACGGCGATCGGCCGGCGCTATGATGCGGCCAGAATCACGCAGTAGGAATTCCCATGCAGATCAATCCGCCGTTCGGCTACGGCGAAATCGTTCCTCTTCACAGGGATCAGAAGGTACGCCTGCCCGCTCCCGGCGCGCTGCCTGAATTCTGCCGCAGAGTCAACGCCGTGCCGATTTCGTATTCGGAGTTCGGCGTAGCGTGCCGCGACTACCCGCTCGCGTTCATCACGACCGATCATGGCCAGACTTTCATTCCGGTCGGAGTGTTGGGAGTCACGGGCGGCGAGAACCTGTTTCTACGCGACGGCCGATGGGACAATTCCGCGTACCTTCCCGCGTATGTGCGCCGTTACCCGTTCTGCATGGCGCGGGTGACGCTCAATTCGGTTGAGCAAGCCGATCGGCTGATCTGCGTCGAAAAGGCTTCTCTCTCCGATGACGGCCAGCGCATGTTCGATGACTCGGGCGCCGCTCTTCCACGCTGGCAACCGATCGAAGAGCTCCTGCAGGAGTATGAAGCCGATCTCGAGCGCAGCCGCGAGATGTGCGGGATCCTCGCAGATTACGCACTGCTCGAACCTTTTACTCTGCAAGCTTCGCTCAAGGAGGGCGGTGCCACGAATCTGGCCGGCATGCACCGCGTCGACGAGGGGAAACTCGAATTCCTCAACGCCGCGCAGCACAGGAACCTGATCCGCAAGGGCATCATGGGACGCATTTACGCCCACCTGATTTCTCTGGAAAACTTCGCACGGCTGCTGACGAGAAAGGACACCGCGGACAAGCTCGGCTGAAACCTTGTTCAGCCCGAGCGGGCGCGACTGAGCCGGTCCCGGATTGCAGTCCATTCGGCCGTCGCGGGCGGCTCCTCCACCAGAATCTGCTCGCATCCGGATAAGTCCAGTGCGCGCAGGTTGGCGTAGAGGTCGTGTCCATATTGCTGTGGCTGTGTCGACGCCTCGATCCACATCGTGCTCACGTCACCTTCGGGAGGCGAACGGAAGGACAGCACGCCTCGGCCGGGCGGAATGCCCCGTAAGCTTCGTTCCCACCGGTCCGAGTCGATGAGCCGAAGGGGTTGCCGGGGCGCGTAGTGCGCTGCAAGCGTCCCGGGCGCGCGTGGAGCATCCGAATCGCGCGATAGGAGCGCAACCCCGAGCGTTGCTGCGATATCCCCTGCACCGATTCGGCCGGGGCGAAGCAGCATGGGCCGCCCGCGCGAGAGATCCACGATGGTGGATTCGATGCCGATCTCGCATGCACCTCCGTCCAGGACCAGGTCGACTTCGCTCCCCAGATCGCTTCGCACATGCTCCGCCGTCGTCGGACTGATCCGGCCAAACCGGTTGGCCGACGGGGCAGCTATACCTCCGCCGAATTCCTGAAGGAGCTGAAGAGCGACCGGATGTCCCGGAATGCGTAGGCCGATCGTGTCCTGACCGCCGGTGAGCTGACTACCGACACTTGGCGCGCGCCTCAGCACCAAGGTCAGCGGCCCCGGCCAGAAGCGCGCCGCGAGTTTTGTCGCAGCCTCGGGAATCTCGCCAGCCCAGCGAGCCAGTTGCCCGACGTCGCCAATATGAACGATGACGGGATGGCCCGCGGGACGGCCCTTGACCTGGTAGATCCGCGCGACCGCCGCGGGGTTGGATGCGTCAGCGCCCAGTCCGTATACCGTTTCGGTGGGAAAGGCGACCAGCCCGCCACGCCGCAATATCGCCGCGGCACCCTGAATCGGAAGGGGTCGGGGCGCGTCGACTCTCGCAGGCAAGGAAAAGCGGGACGAAGCCCGTGTCAGCCCGGCAGCTTGGCGTTCTTTACCGCTTCGGCCTGGCCCGCGCGGAACTGCGCGAGAAGTTTGGCGAGTTTCGCGTCTCCCTGGGCAAGCATCGCGACCGCAAAGAGTCCCGCGTTGGCCGCGCCCGCCTCGCCTATCGCGAAAGTCGCGACTGGAATCCCCTTGGGCATCTGTACGATCGACAGCAGTGAATCCATTCCATGCAGATACTTGGAGGGCATCGGCACGCCGAGCACGGGAAGCGTCGTTTTTGCTGCGATCAGACCGGCCAGATGCGCCGCCCCCCCGGCACCCGCGATGAAACAGCAGGCACCTTTCTCGCTTAACTGTTCCACCCATTCGGCGAGCGCGTCGGGCGAACGGTGCGCCGAGAGCACCTTGGCTTCGTAGGGCACGGAAAAATCGGCGAGCTGCTTTGCCGCCTCGCGCATGACCTCCCAATCGCTTGCGCTTCCCATGACGATCCCGACAATAGGCGGGCGGCTGGCCATTTTCATCCTCCTAATTGTTGTCCTGTCAGACGGCGAAGGGCTTCGCGGTACTTGTCGGAGGTCTTAGCGATCACATCCGCCGGGAGCCGCGGCGCAGGCGGTGTCTTGTTCCAATCCAGGGTCTCCAGATAGTCGCGCACGTATTGCTTGTCGAATGACGGCGGACTCGAGCCCGGTTGGTACCGGTCGGCGGGCCAGAAGCGCGAGGAATCCGCGGTGAGCGCCTCGTCGATCAGAATCAGATTCCCCTTCTGATCCGTCCCGAACTCGAACTTGGTGTCGGCAATGATGATGCCGCGCCCGCGTGCGTAGTCTGCCGCTTCGCGGTAAAGGCGCAGGCTCGTATGGCGCGCTTTGGCCGCAAGCGTCTTGCCGATCAACTTCTCGGCCTGCTCGTACGATATGTTCTCGTCGTGAGCGCCGGCTGCTGCCTTGGTGGCCGGCGTGAAAATCACCTGCGGCAGCTTGTCCGCCTGCTTCAGACCCGCGGGCAGCGGAATGCCGCAAACCGCGCCAGTCTTCTGGTAGTCCTTCCAGCCCGAGCCGATAAGATAACCGCGCACCACCGCCTCGATCGACAGCGGATTGAGCTTTTTCACAACTACGGCACGGCCCTTGACCTGCGCCGCTTCGTCGCCGCCTTTAACCACCGACTCGGGCGCGGCTCCGTCGAGATGGTTGGGAACGATATGTCGGAGCCTCCTGAACCAGACATTGGACATTTCGTTCAGCACCCGCCCCTTGTCGGGTATCGGATCGGGAAGGACCACATCGAAGGCCGAAAGCCGATCGCTGGTGACAATGAGCAAGCGATCGCCGTCCACTGCATACATATCGCGGACTTTGCCCCGGCCCAGCAGCTTCAGGCTCTTGAGATTCGACTCGTAGAGCGGGAAAGCCATTCCCTATGCTGCCTGTTTCTCAAGCTCTGGACGGTATTTTCCTTGAGCCGCGAGTCCGTTCATGCGGGCCCGGTGATAGAACGCCCGCTGAGCGGCTGCGACGTTGCCCGATTGGCCGCGCCAAGTCTTCAAAGGCGGATTCTGCAGTGCGCGGCTGTAGGAGAATGTGAGCGGCCAGGGCAGTCCCTGCATTCTCGCCATCTCGTTGAGGTGTGTCGTTGCAGCCTCATCGCTTTGGCCGCCCGAGAGAAACACGACACCGGGCAGGGCCGCCGGGACGGTGCGCTTCAGGCAGCGCACTGTTTCCTCTGCCACGCGCTCGACTCCGGCCTGTTTCGGGCAGTCCTTGCCCGAAACGACCATCGAAGCCTTAAGAACGGTGTGCTCGAACGACACGTTGTGGGCGCGCAGCGCCGCGAATACCGCGGAGAGGGTTGCCTCGGTCGCCTCGTAGCAGCGCTCGATCGTGTGGTCGCCGTCGAGCAGCACCTCGGGTTCGACGATGGGCACGATGGACGCCTCCTGGCACAGGGCCGAGTAGCGCGCCAGGGCGTGCGCGTTGGCGTAGATGCAGGCGTGGCTGGGGATCCCGGCACCGATTGTGATCACCGCGCGCCACTTCGCGAAGCGCGCGCCGAGCCCGAAATAGTCCTCGAGCCGACCGCGCAGGCCGTCCAGTCCCTCGGTCAGCTTTTCTCCGGGACAGAGCGCTAGGTCGTGCGTACCCTTGTCCACCTTGATGCCGGGGATGACACCCTTTTTCTCGAGGTATCTCGGGAACGGTTCGTTGCCCGATAGCGTGCTTTGGCGGAGGGTTTCGTCGAACAGGATCACCCCGCTTACGAATTCCTCGATGCCTTTCGTAGTGAACAGCAAATCGCGGTAGGCGCGACGATTGGCCTCCGTGCACTCGACTCCAACCGACTTGAATCGCTTCTCGCATGTGCCGCTGGATTCGTCGGCTGCGAGGAGCCCCTTTCCTCGTGCGACCATTGCTGCGGCGGTTTTGGAAAGGAGATTTCGGTCCATGAGACAGTCCTGTTGCCGGATGGGGAAGTGAAACCCGGGAGTTGGCAATTTTACCTTCCCGGCCCCGGCACCGCCAAACGGGGCGGCTCTGCGAGATCAACCCTTCCGGTGCTCCCCGACTCGGACGATCTTCATCGTGTTGGTCCCCCCAGCCTTGCCGATCGGCTCGCCGATGGTAAGCACGATGAGGTCCCCCTTCTGCACCACGCTGTTCCTCACCAAGACGTTTTCGGCCTCCTCCAGCAACTCCTCGCGGTCGTCGCCGACGTACTTCACCATCAGGGGATAGGTGTCGCGAAACAACGCGCAACGGTAACGCGTCACGGTCTGCGAGGTGAGCGCGTAGATCGGAACGCCGCAATTGATGCGCGACATCCACAGTGCGGTCGAGCCCGACTCGGTAAGCGCGGCGATCGCTTTCACCTTGAGATGATAGGCGGTGAAAAGCGCCGCCATGGCGATCGACTGGTCCACTCGCGTAAAGACGCGATCGAGGAAGTCGCGGTCGAGCGTCACCTCGGCCGAGTCCTCCGCGACTGCGCAGATGCGGCTCATCGAGGCGATGGTCTCGACCGGGTACTTGCCGCTTGCGGTCTCCGCAGACAGCATGACCGCATCGGTCCCATCGAGTACGGCATTGGCGACGTCCGACACCTCGGCGCGCGTGGGTACCGGGCTCGAAATCATCGACTCCATCATCTGCGTGGCGGTTATGGTGAGCTTGTTGTGCTCGCGCGCAAGCCGAATCATTCGCTTTTGGAGCGCCGGGACCGAGGCATCGCCGACCTCGACCGCGAGATCCCCGCGCGCCACCATGATGCCCTCGCAGGCCGTCATGATGTCGATGAGCGCTTTCGGCTCGACCGCTTCGGCGCGCTCGATCTTGGCTATGAGGAAGGCCTCGCCCCCTGCGGCGCGCAAGAGCTGCCTTGCCATGAGCATGTCGCCGCTCGACTTGGGGAAAGAAACGGCGAGGTAATCCACCTTGATCTTCGCCGCCGTTCGAATGTCCTCCCTGTCCTTCGGCGGAAGCGCGGCGGCGGTGAGGCCGCCTCCGAGGCGGTTAATGCCCTTGTTGTTGGAGAGCACTCCCCCGTGACGGACGCGGCAGCGCACTTCGTTGCCCACGACCTTTTCGACCTCGAACACGATTTTGCCATCGTCGAGAAGCAGCACGTCGCCGGGCCGCACATCGCGCGGTAGGTCCTTGTAGTCCAGGCCGACGCGGCCGTCGATCCCGAGTTCGCAGTCGGCATCGAGCACGAAGGCATCCCCTGGATTCAGAGTGACCTTGCCGTCCTTGAACCTGCCGATCCGGATCTTGGGACCTTGCAGGTCGCCCATGATGCCGACCGTGCGTCCGGTCTTGCGGCAGGCCTCGCGCACCAGCTCGGCGCGGCGCTCGTGGTCCTCGGCAGTGCCGTGCGAGAAATTCATGCGCACGACGTCCACTCCCGCGAGAAACATCCGCTCGAGCGTTTGGGGATCACTGGACGCGGGGCCGAGCGTGGCGACGATTTTGGTGCTTCTGCTCATTTGACGCTCCGGAAAAACCGTTCTACTTTACCAGATGCTTATGAGGCCACTTTCCTTCCGAGAAGGCGTTGTGCGTGGAACTCCGCGGGTCACGACCGGCTTTCGGCGCGGCCTCCTGGAGCGTTCCGCCAGCCAGTCAACGCAAGCAGACTGCAGGGAGTGGCCCCGGCCTGACCTGACGAAAGGACAAAGCCGCTGAACCCGTTTTTTTCGCAGTGAACGCCCGGTTTCGGCTATATTTCCGGTCTGCGCCAGCGGCTGAGCCATACTTACCAGGGAGGACCCCGTGCTTGCCACGCAGATTCGCCAGAAGGATGGCATCTTCTACTTCGGCAGCGTCCGCGCTCCCGAGCTGCTCGCCAAGGTCCGCTTTATCAGCCGTTTCTACGGCGAAGGCGAGGAGATCGCTCCGGCGCGCGTCTCCCATGAAGACGAGATCGCCCAGTTCATAGCCAAAATCGAGCGCACCGACCGCGCCTTCCAAAGAACCCTGTCCCGGGCGAAGGTGCGCCAGCTCAAGAATTTCTATGAGACGGCGATCACCCAGCCGCCGATTCCGGGAACGGTACTGTTGTTCACCCCGGAAAAACTGCGCTTCCAAACGGCGGGTGGCACCGACGGGATCGGCCAGCTGACGGAGCCTCAGTCCAAGTTCCTCATCATCGACGGCCAACACCGCCTTGCGGCATTACGCTTTTACCTTGAGGAGCGGCCGGACGACGCCAAAACCATCAATGTACCGTGCGTGATTTTCGACGGCAGGAGCGAGGACTTCGCCACCGAAATGTTCGTCATCATAAATTCCACGCCTACGCGCATCAACAAGAGCCACCTGATCGACTTGTACGAACCAGTGTCCTGGGCCGATCCCCACCGTCAGTTCGCC
>CAYQVE010000147.1:0-8207 GCA_964420785.1 uncultured Enterobacteriaceae bacterium
GACGAGGCGGCGAGGGCGCGCAAAACTACCTGCTTCAGGCCGGGCATTGCGATCCTCCCATCCGGTGAGCCTGCGCCGGACGACGGCGGGCTCCCTTGCACGTTATCGCAACGCAACTAGCGTGCCAAAGGCTTTAGCGCCTGTATCTAGCAGGAAATCACGGCCTGGACCTTGCAGCATGCTGAATGCGCACCGCGGAGGGGCGCGCGTGCCGGATATTGGGGCGGTGCTATCCTGCCTGGTCCGAACAGCTCAAGCCAGGGGAAACCATGAACCTCTCCACCGAGCACCTCGCCGACATCCTGATCGGCGTTGCCCGCGCACAGAACGCCGTCATCGAAGCGATGGAGCGCGCGAGCCCGGGCTTTCGCAACACGCACGCGCTCCCGCTGATTACGCTCGCCGCCAACATGCGCGCCGGCGACCCGCGCATGATCGATCTGTCCTCGCGGATCCTGATGCGCCTGCAGGGGCGCGTCGCCCTCGACAACGCGGCGGTGAAAGCGGATCTCGAGCGCCTGACGAGCGGCAAGCCGGCCGCGGCCGCCGCGAAGGCCTGATTTCCCCGCTTTGCGAAAGGCGAGCGCCCCGCGGGAAACCTCTGTATAGTGCGCGCCAAGGTTTCTGTTTCGCGTTATCCGGTTAGCGTTACAGCCTCTTCGCGGTTCTTCCCAAGTTCCCCGAATTTTCCAAAGCAGTTTCTCTGCCTGAACCGGTGCGAAGGCAAAGCCTTCCCGGGCCGATTTCAGGAGCGGTTTACAACAAGGGGCAGCACCCCGTCCTCCTCCTGATAAACATTAGGAGAGTTTCATCGAAACGTCGTTCCAGAATCTCGGCCTTTCCGCCGAACTGCTCCGCGCAGTCGCCGAGCAGGGTTACACCCAACCCACTCCCATCCAGGCGCAAGCCATTCCCGTAGTCCTCGCCGGGCGCGATCTGCTCGGCGCAGCGCAAACCGGCACCGGCAAGACCGCCGGCTTCACGCTGCCGATGCTGCAGCTCCTCGCTTCGAAAGCGAACGTCAGCCACTCGCCCGCGCGCCATCCGGTGCGCTGCCTCGTCCTCGAGCCCACGCGCGAGCTCGCGGCCCAGGTGCAGGAGAGCGTGCGCACCTACGGCAAGCACATGAAGCTGCGCACCGCCGTGGTCTACGGCGGCGTGGGCTTCGAGCCGCAGGTCCAGGAGCTGCGCCGCGGCGTTGACATCGTCGTCGCGACGCCCGGGCGCCTGCTCGATCACGTGCAGCAGAAGACGATAGACCTGCGCCAAGTCGAGATCCTGGTGCTGGACGAAGCGGACCGTATGCTCGACATGGGCTTCATTCACGATATCCGGCGCGTGCTCGCGCTCCTGCCCGCGAAGCGGCAGAACCTGCTCTTCTCGGCGACTTTTCCCGACGCGGTGAGGTCGCTCGCCGCCGGTTTCATGCGCGATCCGGTCACGGTGGAAGTCGCGCGGCGCAATATGCCGATCGAGCTGATCGCCCAGGTCGCGCACCCCGTCGACAAGGACCGCAAGCGCGCGCTCCTCGCGCACCTGGTTAAGTCGGGCAACTGGCAGCAGGTGCTGGTGTTCTGCAGGACCAAGCACGGCGCGAACCGCCTCGCCGAGCAGCTCGCGCACGACGGCATCGAGACCGCCGCGATCCACGGCAACAAGAGCCAGCCGCAGCGCATGAAGGCGCTCAAGCGCTTCAAGGACCGGGAGCTCGAGATGCTCGTCGCCACCGACATCGCCGCGCGGGGCCTGGACATTGAGTCGCTGCCGCACGTCGTCAACTACGACCTGCCGCACGTCCCTGAAGATTACGTCCACCGCATCGGCCGCACCGGCCGCGCGGGCGAGTCCGGCCAGGCCGTGTCGCTCGTTTCGGGCGGAGACCGCAGCCTGCTGCGCGACATCGAGCGGCTCATCGGCAAAAAGATCGAGCAGCAGACCGTCCCGGGCTTCGAGCCGGGCTCGGGCTATCACCACGCGCAACCCGAACCGCAGGGACGACGGGGGCAACAGCGGCAAAACCGGCCGCGCAGCAACCAGCCGCGCAGCAACCAGCAACGCCAGGGCCAGCAGCAGAGGCCTTTCCCCTCCTCACTTGAGGCGGGGTGGCGCGCAGCGCCGGGGAGATCCTCTGCGAAGGCCGGCCGCCGTCCGGAGCGGCACGCCTTGCCTCCCTTACCTTCGGAAAAAGCCCAGCAGTCCGTTCGTCAGGAACAGCTCGAGCACCACCGCCACCAGCAGGCGAATGAGCAGCGCAGAGAAGCGAAGCCCGCGAATGAGCGGGGGAAGGAGAAGGCGGTGCCGGCGCTGTTTGGGGTGGTGGGGAGAAGGTCGCGTAAGGCGCTTTAGCTTCCGCGTTTGAACGAGACGGGCGGCTGGGAGGACGGGTAGTGATATATGGGAGGTGCGCTAACGCTGAGGTTCGGGATACGATAGCACCGGCGCATAATTTCATCTTGCAGCACGTAGCTGCTCTTCGCTGCTACGCGCCTCGCGCCGCCTTTCAATATGAGGTCTGAGGGGTAAGCTCGAACCTCGGAGTCTTAAATCCAATCATCAACGCAATAAAACATGCCCACCCCCATGCCTTCCTCGGAAACCACCCTCCGCCATCCCAGCGAAGGCATGATCACGCTCGCGCACGTGATTTACGCGCTGCATGCGTTCAGCGCGCTCACCGGCCTCGCGAGTTCGCTGCTGGTGCTGACGGCGTTTCTCACGGGCTGGCCGTCGATCATTGCGGTGATCCTCAATTACGCGAAGCGCTCGGAGGTGCGCGGGACGTGGCTGGATTCGCATTTCGGCTGGCAGATCCGCACGTTCTGGTACGCGCTCTTGTGGCTGGTCGCGGGCGGGATGGTGTTCTTCACGTTCGTCGGGATTCCGGTGGCGGTCGTGATCTGGGTCCTGACGGGCTTGTGGGTGCTGTACCGCATCGCGCGCGGCTGGATGACGCTTTCCGGCGAGAAGCCGATGCCGCTCCCGGGCTCCGACTAGGCGAGGAGTCCGAGGCTCGAGAAGCGCAGGTACAGCTCGCGGCAGGCCCAGGCGTCGGTGGCGGCGTAGGCGATCTGCGCGGGCGAGAGCTCGCGCGCGGCCCAGTTCGAGGTCTTGGTGCCCTTGGGGATGCGCAATCCGAGGAGCATGCCGGCGAGGTTGCGTACTCCGGTCTGGCCGAATCCCGAGCGGCGCGCAACGATGCCGAGGTCGAGGATGTTCTTCTCCTCGAACGGGAAAACTTTCTTCAGGGCGCGCAGGTCGTCCGCGAGCGAGATGCCGGCCTTGATGGTGCGGGATTCGGATAGGAGCCCGGCGACCACCGGGAAGACCTCGGTGCGGCGCAGCTGGAAGAGGTACACCGCGCGGGCGGTCGCGACCTGTACGAGGCACGGCAAGTGGCTTTCGCCTTTCTTGAAAACGGGCCGGGTCTCGGTATCCAGGCCGACGATGCTCTCCTGCCGGAAGTCGCCTCCCGCCTCCTCGAGATCCCCGGGCGTGGCCACCAGGCAGATCCTGCCCGCGTAGCGCCGGATGGGCAGCTTCGCCATGTCCTCGCGGGAGATCGAGCGGAAGATTTTCTCCGGTGCAGCGGCCGGGATCACGGGGTTCATATTCACCTCCGCCCGGCGTCGAATGCCGCTTTCGCGCGGCGCATGAGGCCCGGATGCAGAACGCCGAGCGTAGGTGTTTGTCCATAAGGGGCTCCCGCCGGAACGGAGAACCAGTCGTCGTTGTACGGCAGGAAAACGGCGCGGGTGGTGTCGAATTTGGTCGGATAGCTCAAGCCCGAGGCGGCGAACGCGTCACGGTCTTCGGGGGCGATGGAAAATTGGCCCGGAACCATGCGCTCGAGCTTACGGCTCGTGCCGTAGACGACTTCCCCTGCCGGATCGTCGCCCAGACGGCCGGTGCGAGACCTGAGCGCATTCTCGGAGACCGACCTCGGAGCCGGCCTCCGGCGAAGCGGGGCATGACGCGTGTAGGAAAACGACTTCGCCGGAATGCTAGGCAAGCGCCTGCGCGCTGCCTTTCTGCGCGAGCGATGCGAGCCTCGGAAAATCCGAGGTCTTGAAGAGCGTCCTCACGTGCCGGTACTTCTCTTCGAGCGTCTTCCTCCCGCCCTGCTCGCGGTCGACGACGGCGAGGATGCCGACGATCTCGTAGCCGACTTCCTCGAATTCCCTGCACGCGAGGAGGGTGGAGAAGCCGGTGGTGATCACGTCGTCGATCGCGACGATCTTCGTCCCGCGCGGAAGCTCGTTCTCGATTTTGCGGCGGGTGCCGTGCTTCTTCGGCTCCTTGCGGGCGATCGAGCCTTTCAGCACTTTTCCGCCGGTCTGGTGCGAGAGCATGATCACGGCCGCGGTGATGAAGTCCGCTCCCATCGTCAGGCCGCCGATTGCGGTGGGCTTCACGGGAAGCGTCTCGATTTCCTCGAGAAAGGCCTGGGCGATCAGAGCGAGCCCCTCGCCGTCGAGCGCGGCCGCCTTGCAGTCGAAGTAGTAGCGCGACTTCGCCCCGGTGCTGAGGACGAAATCACCCTCGCTGATGCAGAGCTTGTCGATGAGGGCGCGGAGGCGGTCCCGGTCAGCAGGCATTTTCGTTCCTTGGGGCCCGCGCATTATAAGGCCAATTCCCACGGCCGGCCGCCGTCCGGCTGCTCCCCGAGACGGCCGGGCGTATGCTGGCAGTTTCCGCGCTTCGCAATCCGAAAGGAAACCCATGCCCCGCGCCATCCTCCCCGAATCGCAGATCCACCCCGCCGTGCGCGAGAAGATCGCGAGCTACCGATCCGACATGGTGAAGGAAGTCCAGGCGGCGGTGGCGGCGAACGACATCGTCGTCGTCGGCATGCGCATGAATCCGTTTCCGAAGAAAGCGAGAAAGGCGTTGGATGCCGCCGGGCTCGCGTACAAGTACCTCGAGTACGGCAGCTACCTCAGCGAGTACCGCCGCCGCCTCGTGCTCAAGATGTGGACCGGCTGGCCGACCTTTCCCATGGTGTTCGTGAAGGGCGTGCTCGTCGGAGGAGCGCAGGATGTGGAGCGGTTGATTGCGAGCGGGGGGCTGGGGAAGAAGCGGTAGCGAAGCTGAGAACCAGCCCGCCGCCTTCGGCGGCACCCCTCCTCAAGAGAGGAGGGGAAAACTACAGGAATTAGCATGCGTATGCCCGCCACGCCCGAGCTGATCGCCGCCTACGAGAAGGCGCTCTACGTCCTCTTCGGCAGGCCGGAGCTGGTGATCCGCATCGGCGAGCCGAATCCGGACCTGGACGAGCTGCTCGAAGCCGAGGGCGCGGCGATGGCGGCCTTCATCACCGCCGCCAACCCGCGCGGCGAGGTCACGAGCGCCTGGAAGAACGAGATCGCCAACGCCGCCCTGGTCGAGACGCAGACGAAAGCGGGGTACCGCTGCTTCGAAGGCGAGGGGCGCGATCCGCAAGGGCGCTGGAAGCCCGAGCGCAGCGCCCTGGTAGTCGGGATCCCCCGAGCTGACGCGGAAGCGGTCGGGCGGGCGTTCGGGCAGAACGCGATCGTTTTCGTGGAGAAAGGCCGCGCGCCCGAGCTGGTGCTTCTGGGAGACTAGGGCGTGCGCCTCGTCCTCGACACCAACGTGTGGCTCGACTGGCTGGTCTTCGACGATCCCTCGATCGCGACCATCAAGGCTGCGGTCGCAACGAAGCGCGCCGAGGTCTTCATCGATGCGGTCTGCGAGGCCGAGCTCGAGCGCGCGCTCGCGTACGACCTGGGAAAGAAGCGCACGATCGATGCCGCCGGCCGGGGCGCCTGCCTCGCCGAGTGCCGGCGCGTGGCGCACCGCATCCACTCGGCGGTGCCGGAGTCGGAGCGCGCGCGCCTGCCCGCCTGCCGCGACCCGGACGATCAGAAGTTCCTAGAGGCCGCGCTCGCCGCGCGCGCGGGCTTCCTCGTCACCAAGGACCGGGCGCTCCTCGATCTCGTCAAGCGGCCCCTGCCTTTCCGTATCCTGACGCCGGAAGGGTTCGCGGCGATGAAGAGGCCATGATCCCGGGCAAGCCGGCAGCACCGCCGTAAGCCAATCGGAGCAGCCGGCACCTTCATACAATCGAAACATCCTTGCAGCATTCTTTCCTGGTACGAGGCTTGCTCGTGGTGTCCGGCGGGAGGCCGACATGGGACAGAGCGTTTCGGATCTGAAAGAACTCATCGCGGAATTCCGCCCGATGCTGCCTGCGCAGAGCCGCACCTCGCAGGCGATAGACCGGCGGGGCCCGTTCGAGGAGATCGCGCACAAGGTGATCGACGAGGGCTATCTCCAGTTCGTCGATCAGTACAGCAGGTCCATGGAAATCTGTCTGCGGCGGGTCACGTGAACCCGCCCGGGCCGGCAGACAGTCTCCGCGACGCGCCTGCCGCGCAGCGGGCGAGGTCCACCATCGAATCCGGCGACCTCTTTGCCGGAGAACCCATCGCGAAGCGCAGCCCGATTCCCAAGCGCAGGCTCGCGCCCGAGCTGACCGCGGCCCGAGTGCTCTGCCATCAGCTGAGGCGCAAGCGCGCGCTCCCGGAGAAGAAGCGCATCGTGCACCTCATCTGCCTCAACCTCCTCGCGGTACTGAACCGCCCGTCGCAGCAGGCGTAGCTTCAGCGTTCGAAGCGGGATCCCTCGGGTGCGCTTCGGGTCCGGTCGCCCTTGCCCGCGGCCGGTTATGATCGAGCCCTCCGGAGCTGGAGAACCCACCCACGAAAGGAAGGAACGATGGCCAAGGCCTACTGGATCGTCTGCTACCACTCGATCAAGAACCCCGATGTGCTCGCGGCTTACGCGAAGCTCGCCGCACCCGCACTGCAGGCGGCGGGCGGCCGCTATCTCGTGCGCGGCAACCCCGCGAAGGTCTACGAGGCGGGGATCAACCAGCGCACCGTGGTGATCGAGTTCGACAGCGTGCAAAAGGCGATCGCGGCGCACGACGGCGCGGCATACCAGGAGTCGCTGAAGGTCCTCGGCGACGCGGTCAAGCGCGATATGCGGATCGTCGAGGGCGTTGGCTGAGCACCACCCCGCCGCACCACCCCGCCCGCTTCGCGGGGACCCCTCCTCTCTTGAGGAGGGGAAAAAACGGCGGCACCTCGCGTCGCTAGACCCGCAGCGATTCGGACGACAGGTATTTCTGCCTGTAGGCCTCGAAATCGACGCGGTCGGCCGCTTCGATCTCCTTTTGCTTCCTGATCGATTCCTCCGCGAGGCGCGCGAAGCGCGCTTCGACATCCGCGGGCAGCGGCTCGCTGCGCAGCGTCTTCGCGTGCGCGAGCGACCGCGCGAGCCCGAAGCGTGCGTAGGAGCTGCCGTGGCTCTCGCGCATCTCGGCGAGGACGCGCGCCGAGGGCAGGGACGCGGGATCGTCCACCGCCTTCGCTGCAGCCGCGAGCGCGCCGCGGTACGCCGTGCCTCCGTGCGCCGAGTCCAAGGCCGCGGCGATAGCCTTGCATCCGCCGAGCACCTCGGAGCCCCACTCGCGCAGCTCGACCATCTTGCCGTCGCGGTCCAGCCGCAGTCCGGGCTCGCGGCCGCGCGCCGCGGCGCGCAGCTTGTTGCGCCCGACCGCCTCGATCTCCGGCCGCGAGTCGGGCGGGCTGTCGGAGAGCAGGCAATGCAGGAGAAAGACGTCGAGGAAGCGGATCGTGTCCGCGGTGATGCCTACGGGCGAGAAGGGATCGAGGTCCATCGCGCGCACCTCGACGTACTCGACTCCGCGCTCGCGCAGCGCGTGCAGCGGCCGCTCGCCCGGGCGGATGACGCGCTTCGGCCGGATGCTGCTGTAGAACTCGTTCTCGATCTGCAGGAGGCTCGTAGCGAGCTGGCGGTAGTCGCCTTTGCCGTCGCGGATGCCGATCGCCTCGTAAGGCGCGTAGGGCTTGGTGAGCACGTCGTAGAGACAGGCCGTATAGCTCTCGATGCTGTTGTAGCTCACCGCGAGCGAGTCCTGCGCTTCGCTCAGGTAGCCCAGGCGCCCCATGCGCAGCGAGGTGGCGTGCGGCAGGTAGAGCGTGCCGGGCGCGAGCTCTTCCAGCGCGTGCTTGCGGCCCACGACGAAGCTCGCGCACACCGCGGGCGAGGCGCCGAAGAGATAAAGCAGCAGCCAGGCGTGCCGCCGGAAATTTCGGATGAGCGCGAAGTAGCCCTCGCTCGCGCCGGGGGGGCCCGCGAGGGGCCATGCGGAGTCGGGGGGG
>CAYQVE010000148.1:0-8185 GCA_964420785.1 uncultured Enterobacteriaceae bacterium
ACAATTGCCGGGAACTACGCCGCCATTCCCGTAATCGACGGGTCCCAGACGTTCGGGCGGTTTGTAATCCTGCAATGGCGGCTCATAGGGCCGCACCAGCGCCGATTGCTCGCGGATGGCGCTGGGGCCGAGCCGCGAGCCGATGCGCACGGGATGGTAGCCGCAATCGAAGGGAACGCCGAGAATCGCCGCTTTGCTCTTCGAGAGGTCGCGTGAGAACGGCACGCCCATGAAACTCGGCGGCGCATAATTGACGCCGACCTCCTTCGACCAGTCGGCTGCGACCAGGTGCAGGCCCGAAGCCACCATGAGACCGAAGAAAAACACGACTATCAGGAATGAGACGACCCCCACGCGGTCGCGGCCAAAACGGCGCCAGGCGAGGGTCCATAGCCCGGGGGATTCGGCGCGTTGCACGCCGATGGCGAGCGCCGCGGCCTGCGTCATTTGAGCTGCACGCGCGGATCGACGGCCCGGTACAGCAGGTCGGCGATCAGATTGACGATCATCGTGGCGATCGCGACGTAAATGGTCACCGCCTTGATCACCGGAAAGTCGCTTCGCTCGACGGCCAGGATCACTTCCCGCCCGATCCCGGGGATCGAGAAGAAGCGCTCGATCAGAAACGCGCCTGCGAGCAGCACAGGCAGCTGGATCATCACGTTGGTGATGATCGGAATCGAGGCATTGCGCAGCACGTGCACCCACATCACGCGGGTCTCGCTCATCCCCTTCGCCCGCGCCGTGCGGACATAGTCCTGATTGATCTCATCCAGGAAAAAGGTTCGGTAGAGGCGCGTATCGGGGGCGAGCGATACGATCACCCCGACGATGATCGGCAACAGGCTGAACTTCAGAAGATTCTCGGCAAAGCCCCTGCCCCAGCCCTGGACCGGGAACCACCCCAACTGGTACGCGAGCACGTACTGGAACACGATGATATAGACGAGGATGCTGACCGACTGGCCGACGGTGCAACCGATCATGACCATGCGGTCGGTCAGCGACCCGCGAACGTAGGCGACGAGCATCGCCGCGGCGATCGCGAGCAGGGTGTCGACCGCCAGAAGGGGCACGAGCACCGTCAGCGAGGGGCCGAGCCGGGTGGCGAAAATCGCCGATACCTTCTCGTTGGTCGACCAGCTCTCTCCGAAATCACCTGTGGCGATCTGCTGGATGAAGATCCACAGCTGGACGTGATACGGTCGATCGACGCCCAGCTGGCGGCGTATGTTTTCGATCTGCTCCGGATTGGAGATTTTCCCGGCAAGCAGATACGCCGGATCGCCGCCGACCCACGTGAACAGAAAAAAGGCCAGCAGCACGACCCCGAGCAGGGTCGGAAGGGTTTGCCAGAGACGGCGGGTGACGTACGCGAGCATGGGGGAGCTACCGCTCAATCGCCTCTCTGTCCCGTGATTTCCTCGAAAAACGCCTTCGGCGAAGGATCGCGGCCGAGAAATTCGCGCACCATCTCCGCGGCGGGCCTTTGCCCTCCACTTGCGAGGATCAGCCCGCGGAAGCGCCTCCCGACCGCAGGATTCATGAGATTCTTTCCGTAAGCGGACAGCATGTCGAGCGCGAGAACCTCCGACCACATGTAGCCGTAGTAGCCGGCACCGTAGCCGCCGACGATGTGCTCGAAGGTTCCCGGAAACTGCGTGCCCGGGACGTGTCCGGCGGGCGTTTCGCTTTCCACGCGGATCCATTCCTGCATCGGATCGACCTCGCTTTCGCCGAAAAGAGCCATGTCGTACGACGCATAGAGGTGCTGCCGCCCGTACTGGATGCCGCGGCCGAAGGCATGCGCGGCCCGCAGCCGCTCGACCAGCGTGTCGTCGACCTCCGGACACCCGCTGCAATGCCTGCGGATCTGCCGCAACGGCTCCTCCTTGCGCCCCCACTCTTCGTACATCTGGGACGGCGCTTCGACGAAATCGCGCTCGACGTTGGTGCCGCCATGGCTCGCGTAGCGCGTCCTGGAGAGGACTCCGTGCAGGATGTGGCCGAACTCGTGCAGCAGTGTTTCCAGCTCGCGGTGATTGAGGCCCTTGCTGTCGAAGTTGGCGACCAGCACGCTGAGCGGCGTGCGCGCGGCGAGGAGGCTCGCGCTGCGCACCCCGAAGGCCGCGGCGTGGCTGTACTTGCCCTCGCGCGGAAACAGGTCGAGGTAGATCCCGCTCAGGAATTTTCCGGTCGCAGCGTCGATCACGTCGTAGTAGCGGACCGAAGGATGCCACAGCGCTGATTTCGCCGGAACGAACTTTACCCCGTACATCTCGCCGGAAACCGCGAACACCCATGCGACTGTCGCGTCGGTCGGGAAATAGGCCCGCAGGGCCTCCTGATCGACGTTGTAGCGGTCCCTCTTGAGCTGCTCCTGATAGTAGGGAACGTCCCAGCGGCTGAGCGTCACCTCCTGCAGGCTCTTGCCCAAGCGCTCGGCCTTGAACGCACGCAGCTCCTCGATTTCCCTGCGCTCGATCTCCCGCACCTTGCCTTTGACTTCGTCGAGAAAGCGGTGAACTGTCTCGGGGTTTCGGACCATACGCCGGCGCGTCGCGAAATGCGCGTAGCTCGGCAGCCCGTACAAGCCCGCTATCTCGCGCCGCAGGCGGGTCGTCTCGCGGAGCAGATCGAGGTTGGCGGGCGTTCCCCGGTTGCTGAAGGCGATGTGATAGCGGCGGCGCGCCTCCTCGTTTTCCGCGTTGGCCATGAAGGGCTCGTACTCGGGGTACTCGAACCCCAGCAGAGAATTTCCCTTGTCGTCGCGCCGCGCGCGCTCAAGGTAGGGGGCCGGCAGGCCTTTCGTTTCCTCGGCGGAGAAAGCGAGCCGCGTCTTGTTGTCCCGGATGTTGCGCGCGAATGCCTGGCGAACCTCCTCGAGCCGCTGCAGGATCGCCTTCATGCGCGCGCGCTTCTGCGGCGGCAAGGCCACTCCCGTGTCCTCGAACGCCTCCACCACGTCCTGCTTGAGCTTGCGGTCGATGCCGTCGGCCGGGGCTGCGCGCTGGAACCGCGCGTAAATCCCTTCGTTCTGGAGCAGCTCCGTGCTGAACTCGTTGATCTTAAGAAGGCAGGCCTCGCCCGCCGTGCGCGTCGCGGCGTCGGGGGACATGTTGGTGAGCACCTCGACCGGCCCCTGTGTGTCTTCGACCAAGATCTGCAGGCGGTCCCACGCGCGGAACACGCGCCCGGCCTTCGCCTGGGGGAGAGGCAGTTTCTCGAGGACGGTGACCTGAGCCCGTGCATTCGTCAGCACCCGGCCGCATGCCGCCTCGATGGCGGTCGCATTCCATACCGGTATCCGCGGCTGCGAAGCCGGCGACGCGGACGAAGCGAAAGCGCCGCAGAGCGCGGTGAAACCGAGCAGGCGCGCCGCGTTGGCCAAAATGGGATGGCCGCCCATCACTTGCCTGCGCTGGAATCGAGATCGAGGTACATCCATTCCTGATGCAACGCCGGATGCTTCTTGAAGCCCATCACCCGCGGCTGCATCAGCATGTTGCGATAGCGGCTGTCGCCCATGATCCAGACCGTATCAGCTTCCATCTTCCGGCCCATCGCCCGGTAGAGCTTGTTGCGCTCGGGGCCATCGGGCAGCGTCCTGGACTTCTCGTAGAGCTTATCGAACTCGGGTGACTGGTAACACGCATTGTTGCTCTGCTCGGTATTCGGGCCGTAGAGCAATTGTATGAAGTTGTCGCCATCGGAGTAGTCGGCGATCCAGGCTGCGCCACGCATCATCAGGCGGCAACGCTTCTCCAGTTTGAGCAGGTCGGCGAAGCGGTCCTTGTGGATTTCCAGTCGGATCGCGATCGAATCGAGCGAGCGCCTCATCAGCTCGTCGAACTGGCGGTCGCGCTCCGTCTGGGTTGACGAGTAGCGGATCACGAGAGGTTTTCCGTCGGGCAAGGTCCGATAGCCATCCGTCCCCCTCTTGTAGCCGAACTTGTCGAGCAAGGCATTCGCGGTCCCGGGATCGTAAGGGATGCTGTACTTGTAGGCCGGATCATGGCCGGCGACGCCGGGCGGGATCGGATGCTCGGCGCGGACCGCCTGGCCCTTGCGAAGGATCCTGAGTTGATCGTCGATCTTGTACGCCATGGCGATGGCGCGGCGCAAGGCGATCTTCTCCAGGCTGTATCCACCGACCGGGTTCTGCTGCTCGCCGATTTTTTCCTGCATGTTGAAATAAGTGTAGGTGATTTCCGGATCGACGGTGCGGTTGAGCTTGATCCCGCGCTTGACGAACGCGGGCCTCAGCTTTCCGTCCGCAGTCATGAAAGTCGGCGCGACGTCCCACAACTGGTATTCCATATCCGTCTCGCCCTTTTCGAAGGCGAGCCAGCGGCTCTGCGTTTCCTCCATGATGCTGATTTCGACGTTGCCGATCGCCGGCAGCCTCTTGCCCTTCATCTGCGCCGCGATCTCCCTGTCGAGCGGGTCGTCGCCCGGCTGGAAATCCCAGATTTTTTCGCGGTAGCCGGGGTTCGCCTCCAGGACGATCTTCGAGGACCGCGTGTATTGCTTCAGCCGATAAGGTCCGGAGCCGACCGGGTGGGCGTTCGTGTCCTCGCCGTAGAACTCGATCACTTCCCGCGCCACCGCGCCGCTGAGATCGAACGCGAGGATGTGCGAAAGGCCGTTGTCGATTTCCTTGAGGTGAATTCGCAGGGTGTACCGGTCCGGAACTTCGATTCCCGGGACCTTCCCTCCGTATGCAAAACGCCGGGCTTTCTTTGCCCGGGCGCCGAACTCGTCCAGCCCGACGATCTTTCCCTCGAACAGGAACGCGTACGGCGATCGGTTCCTGGGATCGAAAAAACGCTTGATCGAGTAGGCGTAGTCCTCCGCCGTGAGCTCCCGCCTTTTGCCCTTGAACGCCGGATCGGGGGTGAAATAGATGCCCTTCTTGATCTTGAACGTGTAGGTCCTGCCGTTGTCGGTGATCTGCGGCAGCGATTCCGCCGCCAGCGGAACGAGCTTCGCCGGACGCGCCAGATAGTCGTAAGTCAGCAACCTGTCGAATATGGCTTCGATGACCATGCCCGAGTAGTAGTCCGATGTCCGGGTCGGATCGAAGCCGGTTTCGGCGACCTGGAACGTGACGCGAAGGGTCTTCCCCGGGTCCGCGGCATGGGACCCCGCGGGCAGGGTCAACGCCGGGAGAATCAGCGCCGTCGCGAACCAAGTCGATCTGCCGTTCATGGCCATGGGAAGCCCGCAAACGAATGGGCCGTAATCTAGCATCTCTGTTTTCAGCAGGCTATCGTTTCGATACCCGGGTTTCATGATTTGATTCGACCTGAATCCGCTACAATCCCGCGATCTCGAACAAAAAGGGCGGAAACAAGATGGGTTTCCTCGCGAACAAACGCGTCCTGATCACGGGCCTGCTATCGAATCGCTCGATCGCTTACGGGGTCGCCAAGGCCGCCCGGCGCGAGGGCGCGGAGCTCGCTTTCACGTACCAGAACGAGCGCTTCAAGGACCGCATCGCGGAGATGGCCGGAGAGTTCGGAAGCACGCTGGTCTTCCCCTGCGACGTCGCGAGCGACGCCGAGATCGCGTCGCTCTTCTCCGAGCTCGGCAGGAAGTGGACCGCGCTCGACGGCCTGGTGCACGCGATCGCCTTTGCGCCGCGCGAGGCGATCACGGGCGATTTCCTCGAAGGCTTGTCGCGGGAGGCGTTCCGCACCGCGCACGACATCAGCAGCTACAGCTTTGCTGCCCTCGCCAAGGCGGCATTGCCGCTCATGCAGGGACGCAACGGGGCGCTCGTCACCCTGACCTATCTCGGCGCCGAGCGCGTGGTGCCCAACTACAACACCATGGGCCCCGCCAAGGCGAGCCTCGAGGCGAGCGTGCGCTATCTCGCCGCCGACCTCGGCCCGAAGGGAATCCGCGTCAACGCCGTGTCGGCCGGTCCCATAAAAACCCTCGCCGCGAGCGGCATCTCGGGATTCGGCAAGATCCTCAAGTACGTCGCCGACAACGCGCCCCTCCGACGCAACGTCTCGACCGAAGAAGTCGGCAATGTGGCGGCTTTCCTTCTGTCCGATCTCGCCGCGGCCGTGACCGGGGAGATCGTATTCGCGGACGCGGGGTTCAGCACGGTAGTGGGCGGAATACCGCCGGCCGGAACGACGGAATAAGGATCGGAGCCCGGCGCCTGCGAGATCGCGGTCCGCGTCCCGCGGTCAATTGTTCTTTTTCTCCAGGGCCGCCTTGTTGATCTCGACCTTGGCGTCCGCCCTCAGGCCGTCGAGGAAGGCTTTGAATTCCTGCGTCCCGCCCGCGCGCCCCAGCTCGCTCTGCACGCTGCGCTGTCGCGCTTCGTCCGGCTGAACGTCCACGACGCGGGTGAGGCGGTAGATCACGTAGCCGTTGCTCGATTCCATGCCGGCGTACACCGGAAGCTTGGACGCGTCCGCGCCGAAAATCTTCGAGAGGGCTTCAGGGCCCAGGTCCTGCGGTTCGTCCCGGCTGACGAGCCTGGTCGCGCCGAAACGAACCGCGGAAGCATCGCCCTTTTTCAGCTCTTCGAGGCGCTCCGCGCCTTGCCTTCTCGCGATCACCAGGGCTTCCTGCTGGCCAAGGTGCTTGGCTATGCCGTCTTTCACCTCGTCGAAAGGCCGCTGGCTGGCAGGCTTGTGATCGAGCACGCGCGCCGAGACCAGAACGCTCGGGGCCGTTTCGACCGCCTCGGTGTTGCGCCTGTTCTTGATCGAGTCGTCGGCGAAGAGCGCGGCGAGCAACCGGGCGCTGTTCAGCGCCGCCACAGGCGCGGATTGCCGGGTCACTCCTTGAGCGCGCTGTATCTTGAGCTTGAACCTTTCGGCGGCCGGTGTTAGCGATTCGGGCTGTTCGTAGACGAGGTTGCTGAACGCCTCCGCGACTTCGGCAAAGCGCCTGCCGGCCCGCTGCTTTTTCAGTTCGCGCTCGATTTCCGGCCAGGCGGCCTCGAGGCTTTTCATCTTCCCCGCCTTGATGCCCGTGACCTTGATGATGTGGAAGCCGAAGTCCGAATCGACCAGATCGCTGATCTGATTCGGCTTGAGCCGGAACGCCGCGTCCTCGAAAGGGCGCACCATCATTCCGCGCGAGAAGAAGCCGAGATCGCCGCCTTGGGACGCCGAGCCGGAATCGCCGGAATTTTTCCTCGCGAGTTCCGCGAAGCTGCTCGGTGATTTGCGCAATTGCGCCAGGATCTGCGCGGCGTGCTCCCGCGCGCTGGCTTTTTCAGCTTCGCCCGCGCCCCTCTTCACCGCAATCAGGATATGGCTCGCGCGGCGCTGCTCCGGCTCGCCGTACTTGGAAATGTTCGACTCGTAATACGCCTTGATCTCGTCTGCGCCGATCTGCTCCGAGGCGAACAAGGCGTCCGTGCTCAGCACGAGGTATTCGACGCCCACCTCCTCGGGCACCTGGAAGCGGGCCGGATTGCCGTCGTAGAACGCACGCACCGCGTCGGCGGTGACTTTGGACTGTGCCGGCTGCGCGTCGGCCTGGATTCGATGTTCGGCGACCTCCCTCTGCTGGGCGCGCAACTGCGCGAACTGGCGGGCGACCGCCTGCGATGCGAGCCCGGAATCCGCCAGGGCGCCGGTAAACTGCTGCATCAGGAGATCGCGACGCAATGCCGCGTCGAACGCCTCGGAGCTCATTCGCTCGTTTCGAAGCGCCGCGTCGTAGCGGTCCCTGGAGAATTTACCGTCCACCTGGAAGGCCGGGATAGACATCGTCGTCTCGATGAGCATCTCGTCGGAAACGGTGAGATGATTCCGCGCCGCGTGCTGCATCATGAGGCGTTGAGAGATCATTCCCTCGAGCAGCTCCAGGCGGAGCGCGGGCGAGTCGAAGATCGCCGGATCGAAGTTCCGTCCGAGCATCCCGCGCACGCGGTCCTGCTGCTGCCGCAGCGCTTCGCCGAATTCCTGCTCGGTGATCTTCTGCCCGCCTACGCTGGCGACTTCCCCCGCGCCCGCCGTTTCGCGCTGGGTCCATTGGATCCCCCAGAACGCGAACGGCGGCACGATCATCAGTGCGAGCACGAACTGCAGGAGACGCTTGTGCTTCGTGACGAAATCGAACATGGTCTCTTGACGAAAAAAGCGGACCGCTGGAATTCTGGCGGAGCGGACGGGACTCGAACCCGCGACCCCCGGCGTGACAGGCCGGT
>CAYQVE010000149.1:0-8095 GCA_964420785.1 uncultured Enterobacteriaceae bacterium
AGGTCTTTCGCGATGCGGTGCGCTAAATGAGGCAGGACGGGCGCAAGTAGTACCGATAACAACTTGAAGCCGTGCAGCGCACGCGAGCAAACGTCCTGCAGTTCAGCTTGCTTGGACGGGTCTCTTGCCAGAACCCAGGGTTGTCGGGCATCGAATGCCTTATTGATGCGGTCGGCAACGGCCATTGCGTCGCGTACTGCCTTGCCAAATTCGCGCGACTCGTAGCTTTCCCGCGCAAGAAAGGCCGAAGCACGCGCCCCTTCGACCAGCGGTCTTGTGTCTCCGATGAATTTCGTTTCTCCATCGAAGTGCTTGGTGATCAGAGTTGCTGCCCGACTCGCGATATTGATGTACTTCCCGATGAGGTCGCTATTGATTCGCGCGATGAAGTCATCGGAATTGAAATCAAGGTCCTCGACGTTGGCATTGAGTTTCGCGGCGATGTAATAGCGCAGCCATTCCGGATTCATCCCGAGCTCGAGGTAGCGCAGCGGGTCGATGCCCGTCCCGCGCGATTTCGACATCTTGTCGCCCGATACCGTGATGAAACCGTGCACGTTGACCTGGTCGGGTATCTTGTAGCCGGAGAATTTCAGCATCGCCGGCCAGAACAAGGTGTGGAAGTAGATGATGTCCTTGCCGATGAAGTGGATCATCTCGGTGCCCTCTGCGGCAAGGAACTCGGCGAAGCTGCGCGTTTCGCCTTTCGCCTTCGCCTTTCCCGAGTCGAAGTAGTTTTTCAGAGAGGCAAGGTATCCGATTGGCGCATCCAGCCAGACGTAGAGGTATTTCTCTTCCTTGATATCGGGAATCCTGATTCCGAAATACGGCGGGTCGCGCGAGATGTCCCAGTCGGCGAGCGTTCTATCGCCCTTGCCCTCGAGCCACTCTTTCGCCTTGTTCGCCACTTGTGGCTGGAGCCGGCCCGACTGGTCGGTCCACTTGCGCAGGAATTCCTTGCATTTCGGATCGGAGAGCTTGAAGAAGTAGTGCTCCGAAGACTTCAGTACCGGCTTCGCACCGGAGAGGGTCGAATACGGATTCTTCAGCTTCGTGGGCGAATAGACGGTGCCGCAATTTTCGCAGGCGTCTCCGTACTGATCCTTCGCGCCGCAGTTCGGGCACTCGCCCTTGATGTAGCGGTCGGCGAGGAACATGCCTTTCACCGGATCGAAGAGCTGCGCTATCGGTTCCTTGTAGACGAGTCCCGCCTCGTCGAGCTTGCGGTAGATGTCTTGCGAGAGCTCGGTATTTTCTTTCGAGTGGGTCGAGTGCCAGTTGTCGAACTCGATGTGGAAGCCGTCGAGGTATTGCTTGCGTCCCTTGGCGATTTCAGCGATGAATTGCTCCGGCGACTTCCCCGCTTTTTCGGCAGCGAGCATGATCGGGGCCCCGTGCGCGTCGTCGGCACCGATGAAGTGCACCTCGTGGCCCTGCATGCGCTGGAAGCGCACCCAGATGTCGGCCTGGATGTACTCCATGATGTGGCCGATGTGGAACGGGCCGTTCGCGTAAGGCAGGGCGGTGGTGACGAACAGCCGGCGGCGCATGCTGACTTTCAAAAGCCGTCATTCTATCGCCTCGCGCCTGAGTCGGGCGCGCTGCGGGTCCGGGTTCAGACCAGAGCGATCACCGTCGCGATGACGACCGCCGCCCCGACGGTGGCGGCCATGATCACGTTCTCGCGCTGCCCCCAAGGCCGCTCGCCGGGGCGCAGGGCCCGGTCGCGCGAGATCGCCGTCCCCGAAATGGATTTCGTCGAAATGAACTCCGTCGTGCCGTCCGCGCCGATCTGACGCATCAGGCGCTGGGTCGCTTCCTGCGAATCGAACGCGCGCGAGATGCCCTTGGTCGGGGAGGGCGCCGGCGCGTCCTCTTCGCCCGATTCCCCTCCCGGATTCTGCACAACCGGGGCGGCCGCCGCGCTCTGCGGCGCCACCGGAATCGGCGGGCGGGTCGATAAGAGTGCGGGGCTCGCGCCCTGCTGGCCCCCTTCCATCTGCTGCCTGCACTCGCGCAGGTCGTTCGCAAAATCGGCTGCGCTCTGGTAGCGCGCCTCCGGTGCCTTGGCGAGCACCTTGGCGATGATGTAGTCGAGCATCACCGGCACTTGCTGATTGGCCGCGCTGGGCGGCGCGGGGTCGTGGTTGGTGATCTGATACATCAAGGCGCTCAGGCCTTCTCCGTTGAAGGGGGTGGTCCCGGTGAGGCACTCGTAGAGGATCACCCCAAGGGAAAAGATGTCCGAGCGGTGATCGGCGCGCTTTCCCACGACCTGCTCGGGCGAAATGTACTTGGGTGAACCCATGATCACGCCGGTCTGGGTGCGCGTTTCGCTCGAGCGCATGCGGGCGATGCCGAAGTCGGCGATTTTCGCCCGCCCTTCCGGCGTGATCATGATGTTTGCGGGCTTGATGTCCCGATGCACAACCTGGTGCTGGTGTGCGTAGGCAAGGCCCTCTCCGACCTGAGCGGCGATGTCGACCGCCTGCACGACCGGCAGCGATTGCCCCTGGGCGAGCATGTCCCGCAGCTCGCGGCCCTCGATGTACTCCATGGCCATGTACACGAGGTGCCCGCTCTTTCCGATGTCGTAGATGATGATGATGTTCGGATGGTTGAGGCTGCCCGCCGCCTTGGCCTCGGTGTAGAAGCGCGCCTCGTACTCCGCCATGCCCTCGTGCCCGGCCTCCTCCGTGTTGATGGTCTTGATCGCCAGGATGCGGTTGAGCATGGGATCGTTCGCGCGATACACCACTCCCATCGCGCCTTTGCCCAGTTCGGCGACGATCTCGTAGCGGCCCAGCAGCCAGGGTTCAGTCATCGTCTGGCTATCTCTTCGGTTTCACGCTGCGGAATGCGGGACCCCAGATCGGGTGTCCGGTCTCGTCGTCGCGGAGGTCGAATGAGGAATCGACCTCCAGCGCCATTCGGAATTCGTCGCGGCACTGCTGAATCCGGCCCGAGGCGCAATGGATGAAAGCAAGATATTTGTGGGCTCTCATCCGGTTGGACGTGCCGCGCAGCCCGGAGTCGAGGCTCAGCTGCAGCAGCTTCGCGGCGTAAGCGTGCTCGCCGTCCTCGTAGGCTCTTATTCCGAATTCAAGTTCCGTCTCGCCCTTGCTCGAGAACGTCCCGCATCCGGACATCACCAGGCAAACGAGCAATGACGCGAGTGCGCGATAAGCGGCCATAGCCCCCTTAGCGGCGGAATCGGTGGCTGATGCTGAGCTCCGTGCCCGGCTTCAGTTCGACTGTCTGGACGTGGGCCGGATACGACCCGTTCCGCAACTCTACCCGATGCCTGCCCGGCCTGAGAGGGATAGTTCGCAGGGGCGGACTGACCCCTAGTCTCGTTCCGTCCACGAAGACCTCGGCCCAGGGCAGGGCAACGATATTGAGCGTGGCATCGCGTGGGGGGGCGGGGACTGCTGCGGCGACCTCCGGTTCGCCGGGCGCGGGCGGCGAAGTCACTTCCTTGAGCGCCGCCCCGGTTTCTTTCACTCTCGCCGTTTGCACTGGCGCGCCGGCTTTGGGAGCCACGACTGCGTCCCTGCGCGCCGTGGTCGGGTCCCTGGCTTGCGGCGGAGCCTTCGGCTCCTGCACCTTCGGAAGCGCGGATTCAGGTGCCGCGACTTTGCCCGGCTCGACCCGGGGCGCTGCCGCCGGCGGAGCGACCGATACCACGGTTCTCACCTCGCCGTCCGAGCTTCGGTGGCTGCGCGCGATGACTCCGGTCCCGACGATCAGAGTGAACGCGAGCGGTGCGGCAACCAGCAACTTGCCGTTGACCGCCAGCGTGTCTGGCCAGGTCCTCACCCGCAACTTCAGGAATTTGGGGATGTGCAGGCTCGGAAGACGCAGGGTCGGTTTCGGTGCAGGCGCGGGGACCGTGCGCCGCAGATTGCTCGGCGCCGAGCTGATCGCGTAGACTTCGTGCTCGCGCACGTGTTTGTCGGTCTTGGCTCCCTCGTAGTGAAACAATTTCGCGTAGTCCTCGGACAGGCGCGCCATCACGTCGTAATAGGAGCGCGAAACGAGGATCTGGCCCGGCTCGGCGAAGCTCATGACGCGCTGCGCGACGTTGATCCCGTCGCCGATGATGTTGGGCTGGCCGTTGATGTCCTTGACGAGCCTCACGGGTCCGAGGTTGACGCCGACCCGAATCTGAAGCTGCGGGCCGCTGGTGACGTCCTGGCCGGCAACGGCATCGCGCAAGCTCATTCCCGCGAAAAGGGTGTCTTCCGGGTCCCCGAGAAAGCTCACCGCCGCGCCGTCCCCGGTGTCGAGGATGATGCGGTCGTCGGTAGCGACGCCGGCGATCGCCTCGGTGAGGACGGCGTTGAAGCGTTCCTTCAGCGTAATTTGCTCGGCGACCGAGCGCTGCGAGTACTCGACGATGTCGAGAAAGAGCACGCTGCAGATGAATGTTCGATTGGTATGCTCCGCCATCTTTGTCCGCCGCAGTCTGGCTGCCGGGCTACTCCGCACGTGCGCGGCCCGTGTTCCCTTGGAGTTCCATTCTACCGCGGCAGGGCCCGGCAGGCACCGGAAAGTTGCTAGAATATCAACCCATTGCTAGAGCCGGTAGCTTCCGTCCGAGCGAATCGCGTGAATCACCATGTCAGTCACCCAGGAACAAGTTCACGGTGCGCTCAAGGAAGTCCTTGACCCGAACACCGGCAAGGATTTTCTCGCGACCAAGTCTGCGAGAAACATCAAAGTGGAAGGCGGCAGCGTCTCGCTCGAGATCGAGCTCGGCTATCCCGCCAAGACACAGCTCGATCCGATCCGCAAACTCGTCGCAGGAAAGCTCCGCCGCGTACCGGGCGTGAGCGCCGTGAACGTCAGTGTCACGAGCAAGATCGTTTCCCACACGGTGCAGCGGGGGGTCAAGCTGATTCCGGGGGTGAAGAACATCGTCGCGGTCGCCTCCGGCAAGGGCGGAGTGGGGAAATCGACCACGGCCGTGAATCTGGCGCTTGCGCTCGTGGCGGAGGGAGCGAGCGTCGGGGTGCTCGATGCCGATATCTATGGACCTTCGCAGCCGATGATGCTCGGCATCGCCGGTCGGCCCGAGTCCAGGGACGGCAAGACGCTCGAGCCGATGATGGGCCACGGCGTCCAGGCGATCTCGATCGGCTTTCTCATCGACATCGATACCCCCATGGTTTGGCGCGGGCCGATGGTGACGCAGGCTCTCGAGCAGCTTCTCAAGGATACGCGCTGGAAGGACGTCGATTACCTGATCGTCGACATGCCGCCCGGAACCGGAGATATCCAGCTCACCCTCGCCCAGAAAGTGCCGGTCACCGGGGTGGTGATCGTCACCACGCCTCAGGACATCGCGCTCATCGACGCCCGCAAGGGACTCAAGATGTTCGAGAAAGTCGGCATTCCGATCCTCGGCATCGTGGAGAACATGAGCACCCACATCTGCTCACAATGCGGCCACGAGGAGCACATCTTCGGGCAGGGCGGGGCCGAGCGCATGTGCAGGGAGTACGGCACCGAGCTGCTCGGCTCGCTCCCGCTCGACATCGCAATCCGCGAGCAGGCGGATTCGGGCAAGCCGACCGTGGTAGCCGACCCGGAGGGCCGCGCGGCGGAGATCTACAGGGGGATAGGGCGCAGGCTTGCGGTCAAGATCGCGGAATCCGCCAGGGACATGACCTCGAAGTTTCCGAACATCGTCGTGTCCAAAAACACCTGAGGGGCTTCTCGCCGATGAGCATCAAGTCGGACAAGTGGATCCGCCGAATGGCGGCCGAGCGCCGCATGATCGAGCCGTTCGAGCCGGGGCAAGTGAAGGAGCTCAAGGGCCAGCGCATCGTTTCCTACGGCACCTCGAGCTACGGTTACGACATCCGTTGCTCGAACGAATTCAAGCTGTTCACTAATCTCAACTCGACCATCGTCGACCCCAAGAATTTCGACGACAAGTCCTTCGTGGACGTCAAAGGCGACTCCTGCATCATCCCGCCCAACTCCTTCGCCCTGGCGCGAACCGTCGAGTACTTCCGCATCCCGCGGAACGTGCTCACCATCTGCCTGGGGAAATCGACCTACGCCCGCTGCGGGATCATCGTCAACGTCACGCCGCTTGAGCCCGAATGGGAGGGGCACGTCACGCTGGAATTCTCCAACACCACGCCGCTGCCCGCAAAAATCTACGCGAACGAAGGCGTGGCCCAGGTCATCTTCATCGAATCCGACGAGGTCTGCGAGACCTCCTACAAGGACCGCGGCGGGAAATACCAGGGACAGAAAGGCGTCACACTGCCCAAGATCTGAAACTCTCCCCACTCCCTATTGCGTTTCAGGTTCGTCCGGCCTACCATTAGTTGTGGTCTCACCGCGGCGGAGCGGGCCGCCGGCGCGCGCGGGAGGCGCGCGGAATGCCGAAAATTCGGCTTGATTTCGGAAGCGCAAACCCTATAATCGCCCCCATACGGGCTCCGGTTCGGTTGTCTGCAAAGCGGACGGTCAAACCCGGGCCCGATGCTTTTGGAGATCGGATTTTGACTGCAAACCACCCGCAAAGGAGGTCATCATGACAAGCAAGAGAGAGCACTGCGGCTCGCAGGATTTTTTCGCACTCGACATTCCCGTAACCTAGGTTCGTCCTGGAGACCCAAACGATGCAGATGCGCGCCGGCGTAGCTAAAAAGACCATCCGATCCATCCGACAGCAGGCATTCGAAGCAACCCACCTCTTCGACTCGCACCCCGAGTCGAGCCTGGATTTCGAGAAAGTCCGGGCGGCAGTCAAAGACGGCTATGACAAGCCGTTCCTCCTGATCGATTCCGCCATCGTCCGCGAGAAGACTAGGCGCTTCACGGCGGCGATGCCGCGCGTGCTGCCGCACTACGCAGTCAAGGCCAACCCCGATCCCCGCATCCTCAAGCTCATGCTCGAGGAAGGCGCCGGGTTCGAGGTCGCTTCCGTCGCCGAGCTGGACCTCTTGGTCGCCTTGGGCGCCCCCGCAGCCGATGTTTTCTACTCCAACCCGGTGAAATCGCGCGACCAGATCGCCTACGCCGCCTCTAGGGGCGTCTACTGGTACGTGATCGACTCGGTCGAGGAGCTGAAGAAAATCCAATCGATCAAGGCGGACGCCAAGCTGTACCTGCGGGTCGACACTCCCAATATCGGCAGCGACTGGCCCCTTGCCGGCAAGTTCGGCGCCCACGCCTCCGAGGTGCGCGACATCGTCGTAAACGCGGCGCGGCTCAAGATCGACCTCGCGGGCGTGGCCTTTCACGTGGGCTCGCAATGCCGCAACCCCGAAAACTGGCGCGTCGGCATCGAAAAATCGCGCGCGGTTTTCGACCAGATGCTAAAGGCAGGCCTCAAGCCGCGGCTTCTGAACATCGGCGGCGGTTTCCCGGTGAGGCACGTCAAGCCTATTCCCGCGATCGAGGTGATCGGCGAGGTCGTGAACCGGGCGCTGGACGCTTTTCCCGCTTCGGTGAGGGTAATCGCCGAGCCGGGCCGGTTCCTGGTCTCCGACGCCGGCTATTTCGTCTGCCGCATCATGGGGACGGCGACCCGCGCGAACAAGCGGTGGATGCATCTGGACGCCGGGCTCTTCGGGGGCATCATCGAGACGGCCGAAGGGCTTAAGTACAAGATCCGCACCGACCGCGCCGGACCGGACATTCCGTGGAACGTTGCGGGACCCACCTGCGATTCGATCGACGTGGTGATGCGCGACGAGCCGCTCCCTTCCGATCTTCAGGAGGGCGACTATATTTACCTCAGGAACGCCGGCGCCTACACCACGGCGTACGCGAGCGGCTTTAACGGGTTCCCGCTTCCAGAGATCCGCGTGATCTGACGCCCGGGGCGCGCAGCAAAGAGCGGGCCGCGAGCCGGGGCTCGGGAGGCGCCCGCCAGAACAGCACGCCCTTCGCGGCGGCCTGAGAGGAGCGGTGGACACGAGTTTATCGCAAGCGAGCATCTTGATCGTCGATGATGACTCGAAGAGTCTCCTAGCCCTGCAAGAACTCCTGCAAAGCGTGACGCGAAGAGTCGTTCTTGCACATTCGGGCGAGGAAGCGCTGCGATGCGTCTTGAAAGAGGACTTCGCCG
>CAYQVE010000150.1:0-6999 GCA_964420785.1 uncultured Enterobacteriaceae bacterium
GCGGTAATTGACCTGCACGGTGTCCGTCATTTTCGGGATGTCGCCGTCCCCTTCGGTCTTCCTCGCGCTCGCGACGCAGCGCACCAGACGTCTTCGCATGGGGCCCCTCGTGTATACGCTGCCGCTCTACCACCCCTTGCGGCTCGCCGAGGAGATCTGCACCCTCGACCAGCTGAGCGGAGGAAGGCTCGAGCTCGGCGTGGGACGCGGCGTGTCACCGCTCGAGATCGGCACCTTCGGCGTCGACCCCGCGAAATCCCAGGCGATGTACCTCGAGGCCTACCAGGTCGTGGTGAAGGCGCTCACCTCGCGGAGCGTCACCTTCAGCGGCGAGCACTACCGGTTCGACGACGCACCGGTAATTCTCGAGCCGGTGCAGAAGCCCCATCCGCCGCTCTGGTACGGCGTGTTCAACGCCGAGAGCACCGAATGGGCGGCGGGCGCCGGGGTCAGCGTCGTCACCAACCTGCCTGCCGCGGCGGTGCGCGCGATCACCGACCGCTACCGCGGGCACTGGGCGAAGCTCGGGCGCGACCCCAGGCGCATTCCCTTCATGGGGATGAACCGCCACATAGTGATCGCCGAAACCGACCGCGAGGCGATGGAGATCGGAAGGCGCGCCTACCGGCGCTGGTTCGCCAATTTCACGAACCTGTGGCGCAGGCGCGGGGTGCCGCTGCCGGCGAACATCGCCTACTCCGAGGACTTCGACGGGATCGTGAAGAGCGGGCAGGCGATCGCCGGATCGCCGCAAACCGTGCGCGAGGCGATCGCCCGCCAGGCGGCGGAGAGCGGCGTCAATTACGTCCTCGCGCGCCTCGCCTTCGGCGACCTGTCCCTGGAGGAATCGCTCAACTCGGCGGAGCTCCTCGCTCAGGCCGTGATGCCCGAGCTCGCGGCCGCGCCGGTGAGCTGAGCGCCCCGACATGGCGATGAAACGCCCGGTGCGAACGCTGCTCGCGATCGCGATGCTCGCCGCGACCTGCCCCGCCGGCGCGCAGGGCTGGCCGGCGAAGCCGATCAAGGTCATCGTCTCGTTTCCGGCGGGCTCGGCGCCCGACATCGTGTGCCGCTTCGTCACCGATCGCCTGTCGCGCGCCGTCGGGCAGACTATCGTCGTCGACAACCGCCCGGGTTCCGGCAACATCCTCGCCGGGCAGGCCGCGGCGCGCTCTGCGCCCGACGGCTACAACTTCTTCTGCGCCACCGCGGCGACGCTGGTTTCCAATCCCCACACCTTCAAGTCGCTCCCCTACGACCCGGCGAAGGACTTCGTTCCGGTGTCGATGATCGCCAAGGGCCCGTTCTTCGTGCTCGTTCATCCGAGCGTGCCCGCGAAGACGCTCGCCGAGCTGGTCGCCTACGACAAGGCGAATCCCGGCAAGCTCGCCTACGCGACCGACGGCCTGAAGAACTTCACCGGCATGATGGCGGCATGGCTGAACAAGATCGCGGGTACCAGCATCCTCATCGTGCCCTACACGACCATGCCGCTCGGCATCCAGGACGCGATCTCCGGCCGGACCCAGGTTATTATTCTCGCCGTCCCGGCGGCGGCCTCGCGCATCAGGAGCGGCGAACTGCGGCCGCTCGCGGGGAGCTTCGCGAAACGCGTTCCCGGCTACGAGAACGTGCCCGCGATCGCGGAGACCTTCCCCGGCTTCGAGCTGGTCGGCTGGTTTCTCATCGTCGCGCCGACTGGAACGCCGCGGGACATCGTGCTGCGCGTGAACCGCGAGATGGACGGGATCCTCAAGGACCCGGAAACGGCGCAGCGCCTCGCGACGCTCGGCTTCTTCAGCGACGGCGCCGAGACGCCCGAGGCGGTGGCCGAAGCCATTCGCGACGACACGGCGAAGTGGGGCCGGATCGTGAAGGAAATCGGGATCCTGCCGGAGTGAGGCGGCGCGGTCCTTGACCTACAAGCGCCCTCGACGGGTCGTCACCGGTCACGACGCGCGCGGGCGCTCCGTCGTCCTCATGGACGGCGAATCGCCTTATAGCTTTTTTCTTGAGAACGCGGGCGGCCTGCAGCTGACCGAGCTCTGGGAGACGCGCTCCTCGCCCGCCGACAATTCGGGCGCGGAAGACGCCGCCGATCACGAGCAGCGCATCGAGCCGGTCAGCGGCGGCACCGTGTTCCGCATCGTCGAGTATCCGCCCGACGGCGTTCGCTTGAAGACACTCGCCCCCGATTCGTTCTTCACCGAGATGGGCGCGCAGGCGGCCGACAGGGCCGAGCGCCGCCACCCCGGAATGCACAGGACGCACACGCTCGATTACTGCGTCGTGCTCTCCGGAGAAATCTACGCGATGCTGGACGAAGGCGAAGTGCTGTTGCGCGCGGGCGACTGCCTCGTCCAGCGCGGCACCCGCCACGCCTGGAGCAACCGCACCGAAAAGCCCTGCGCCGTCGCGTTCGTCCTGATCGCGGCGAAGCCGCTGCCGTGACTGCGAAGCGCGGCATGGTGCTCGACAAGGACGTCGCCGTGACTATGCGCGACGGCGCGCTTCTCCGCGCGAACGTCTTTCGCCCGGACGAAGGCGGCAGATTCCCGGTGCTGATGACCCTCGGCCCCTACGGCAAGGACGTGCACCTCTCGCAGTTCATGCCCGAGGCCTGGGAAGCGTTGCAGCGCCGCCATCCGGAAATCCTCGAGGCGTCGTCCTGCAAGTACCTCGTGTTCGAGACGCCCGATCCCGAGATGTGGGCACCCGAGGGCTACGTCGTGGTGAACGTCGATTCGCGCGGCTCCGGCAAGTCGGCAGGGAAGCTCGACGTAAACTCGCCCGCGGAGTTCCGCGATTTCCACGACGCGATCGAGTGGGCCGCGGCACAGCCTTGGAGCAACGGCAAGGTCGGTTTGCTCGGAATCTCCTATTACGCCGCGGGCCAGTGGATGATCGCGGCGCAAAGGCCGCCTCATCTCGCGGCGATCGTTCCGTGGCAGGGCACCTACGATTTCTACCGCGACCGCACGCGCCAAGGCGGCATCCTCGGCAGCGGTTTCCTCAGGCGCTGGTGGAACCGCAGCGTGCTGCGGAACCAGCACGGCAATCCCGACACGCCGCTCACCGACATCGACACTGGGGAGCGCAACACCGGGCCCGCGAGCCTCGCGCCCGAGGAGCTCGCGGCCAACCGCGTCGAATACATCGAGAGCCTTCTCGCGCGCCCGCTGAACGGCCCCTGGTACGAGGAGCGCAGCGCCCGCCTGGATCGCATCCAAGTCCCGGCGCTCGTCGTGGCGAACTGGGGCGGACTCGGCCTGCACCTGCGCGGGACGATCCTCGGCTGGCTCGGCATCGCCTCGCGCGAGAAGTGGCTCAAGATCCAGTCGGGATCGTACTTCCTGACGTTCCTCTTGCCCGAGAGCGTCGCGCTCCAGCGGAAATTTTTCGACCGGTACCTGAAGAATATCGACAACGGCTGGGAGCGCGAGCCGAAAGTCGAGATCGCGGTGCGCGCCGCCGACGACACGGTGAAGCGCGTGGTGAGGGATACGCAATGGCCGCTCGGCGGAACAACATGGACTCGGCTCTACCTCGACGCATCGAGCCTAGCACTCGGCGCTTCGGCTCCGAGCAAGGCGGCGAGCGTGAGCTACGCGGCGATTGGCGAAGGGGTGACCTTCACTACCGCGGCTCTGGAGCGCCCGATCGAGTTCGCAGGACCGATCAAGGCGAAGCTCTGGGTGTCAGCGAGCACGGACGACATGGATATCTTCGCCACTCTGCGCGCTTTCGATCCGCACGGGAAGGAAGTCACCTTCCTCTCCGCTGTCGAGCCCAAGGCGCCGGTCTCGCAGGGATGGCTGCGCGTCTCGCAGAGGAAGCTCGACGCAAAGCGCTCGACCGAATACCAGCTGTGGCACACGCACGACGAAGCGCAAAAGCTGAAACCCGGTGAGATCTACGAAGTCGACGTGGAGATCTGGCCGGCGAGCCTCGCCCTTCCCGCGGGATTTCGCCTTGCGCTCACCCTGCAGGGAAAGGACTTCGAACGCCCGGGCGAGACCGGCGTGCAGAAAGGCTCGGGCTGGTTCCTGCACGACGATCCGCACGACCGGGCGCCTGAGACCTTCGCCGGCACGCATACCGCATACAGCGGTGCTGGGCGCGGCGCGTATCTACTGTTACCGGTGATCGGCGACACCTGAGCCCTAAGCCGGCTCCTTCGCGTCGATCAGCACGAAAGCGATGCGGCAGTCCTTCCGCCCGCGGTTCACCCAGGCGTGGTTCGTCCCCCGCTGCACCAGCACGTCTCCCGCCTTCAGATGCACTTCGGAATCGTCGAGCAGCATGTCGATCTCCCCCGAGATCACGACGGCGTAGTCGACGCTCTTCGTGCGGTGCATGCTCGCGTGGCGCGCGCCGCCCTCGCCCGCCCTGATTCCCATTTCGCGGAGCATGGCCGCGTTGTCGACGGCGCCGAAATCCGCGGCGGGAGGAAAGTCGACGACGCGGAAAATCGAGCCGCAGGGCGGAGGAGCGACGCCGATCTCGCGCTCGGCAGCGTCCGCGCTTCCGGAATTGTCGGCCGGCGATCGCTCCGTGAGCCACAGCAGCGTCGAGGCGAGCCCGGTCGCCTTCCTAAGCTTCGCGTTCGGCGCAGCGCCGTCGATCAGGACGACCGCTTTTCCCTTTGCATCGTGGCCGGTGACCACGCGCCTCGTCGGCTGCACCATGCCCTTCAGCGGAAGAAGAGCTTCAGGCGGCGAGCGGCCGGAAGCGGAATTCCCGCTCGGCCTGCGATATCGCGGAGGCGTTTCGCGCCGAGACGCCCCAGTGATCGTTGCGGTTGGGAGGCCACTTCCAGTCCTCGGGCTTTCCGGTCTTGTACGAGCTGCCGACGCGCTGGATTTCGGAGGTGTACTCCACTGCGGCGCCGAACGGCGCGACGAAATACGCGAAGACGTTGTTGCCGGGCCCGTGACGCCCGGGACCCCAGAAGGTCGCTATCCCCGCGTCTTTCATCCGACCGATACCGCGCATGACCGCATCGATGTCGGTCATTTCGAACGCGATGTGATTGAGAAGCGAATTGTCCGATTGCGCGTAGGCGATCGCGTGGTGGACGCGGTCGCAGCGCACGAAATTCATGAACCCGGTGCGATCTGAGACGCGAAAACCGAGCACCTCCACCGCGAAGCGCGTACAGGCTTCCCGGTCCCGCGCGTTGAGGACGACGTGCGTCACCTGCAGGGGCCTGTCGCGGTCCGGGCGCAGCCTCTTCACGCGCTTTCTTTCGGTGACGAAACGGAACACGTGCCCCTCGGGGCCTTCGACGAGAAATCCGGACCCGCCGCCGGGTTCGTCGAAGTCGCGCAAGGCGCCGAGCCGCGCCCCCGCCGCAGCGGCGCGCTTGCGGATTCCCGCGAGCTCGGGCTTCGAGCCGGAGAAAGTGACTGCGGCCACGGCGGGCTCGCCCGCCTGCGCGACCGAGACCACGTACGGGACGTCTGCCGTGCCCCGGAGATAAGCTGTCCCGTTCCGCTCTCCGGCCTCAAGCAGGCCCCAGGTGTCGCGAAAAAAACGGACAGCCGATTCGCGATCGGGCACTTCGAGTTCGATGCTGCGCAGCTTCATGTTTTCGCCCCCAGATCGGTGCGCGGTGTTCGATTCGACCGCAGTGCGGGGCAATTGTATTACCGCTCCGGCGCGACCGCTGCAGGGGATTTTCGACCCCGCACGCGGCGCTTCACCGCGGGTCGATGCGCCGCAACCACCGCACGCCCGCCTTCCAGAAACACTTGCCCGGGCACCAAATCCGGATACAATCCCAACCCCGGCTATAAAAAGGGAGGAAAATGAAAAAGAGCAGGAGCCTCGGGCCGGCCGAGGTCGACCACCGGAAATCGCTCTCGCTCCTCCGTGCGACGCTCGAGTCCACGGCCGACGGCGTCCTGGTCGTCGACAACCTCGGCAAGATCAGCACCTACAACCAGCAGTTCGCGGAGATGTGGCGCCTCCCGCCGCAGGTCCTTTCCTCCGGGAAAGACGAGGACGCCCTCAATTTCGTGCTCGACCAGCTGAAAGATCCCGAGCAGTTCCGCGACAAGGTGAACGCGCTCTATTCGCATCCCGGCCAAGAGAGTTTCGACACCATCGAATTCAGGGACGGCCGCATCTTCGAGCGCTATTCAAGGCCCCAGCTCGTCGAGGGGCAGACGATCGGCAGGGTCTGGAGCTTCCGCGACGTGACCGAGCACCGCCGCGCCGAGGAAAAGCTGCGCGAGAGCGAAGAGCGCTTCCGCCTCATCGCCGAGAACGTCGGCGACCTGGTCGCCATGGTCGACACCGAAGGCCGGCGCATCTACAACAGCCCGTCCTACCGGACCGTGTTCAAGGACGGCGAGATCCAGCCGGACACGGATTCGTTCAGGGAGATCCACCCGGAGGATCGCGAGCGCGTCAAGGCGATCTTCCGCGAGACGGTCGATACGGGCGTGGGGCGGCGCACCGAATTCCGCTTCGTCCTCAAGGACGGGGGCATCCGCTACATCGAGTCGGAGGGCCGCGTCATCCGGGACGCGGCCGGCAAGGTGACGAAAGTGGTCGTCGTCTCGCGCGACATCTCCGAGCGCAAGCGCGCCGAGCAGCGCGAGAGAATGGAGCACGCCGTCACGCGCGTGCTCGCCGAATCGGAGACGCTCGCCGAGGCCATCCCGAGGATCGTCCAGACCATCTGCGAGACCCTCAACTGGGACTGTGGGGCGCGCTGGAGCATGGACGAGCGGAAAAAAGCCATTGCCTGCGTCGAGACCTGGAGCATCCCCGAGAAGCCGTTCACCGTCTTCATCGCCGAGGTGCGCGAGATGACGTTCCAGCCGACCCATCGCGGGCTGGTGAGGCAGGTATGGATGAGCGGCACCCCGCACTGGATACCGGACGTGAGCCGCGACGAGGGCTTCCAGCGGGCGCAGCTCGCCGCCAAGGCCGGGCTCCGCGGCGCGTTCGCGGTTCCGATCCTTGCGGGCAACGTCACCCTCGCGGTGC
>CAYQVE010000150.1:7009-8071 GCA_964420785.1 uncultured Enterobacteriaceae bacterium
CCGCGAGATCCGCAATCCCGACCCGTCGCTCCTGCAGATGGTGCGCGTGATCGGCAGCCAGATCGGCCAGTTCATGGCCCGCAAGCAGGCCGAGGAGAACCTCCTTTACGTCGCGACTCACGACACCCTGACGGGATTGCCCAACCGCTACATGTTCAACCAGCGCTTCGCGCACGCGCTCAACAACGCGCAGCGCTACCGCAAGACGATGGCCCTGCTGTTCCTCGATCTCGATCGCTTCAAGTTCATCAACGATACGCTCGGCCACCCGTTCGGCGACCGGCTGCTGCAGGAGGCTGCGGCGCGTCTGAGAATGTGCCTGAGGGAAAGCGACACCATCGCCCGTTTCGGCGGAGACGAATTCGTCGCGCTCATCGAGGACTTCAGCGAGCCCGGCGACGTGATCAGCGTGGCCCAGAAAATCCTCCATGCCCTGCGCTGGCCGTTCATGCTCCAGGGCGAAACCTGCCACCTGACCGCGAGCATCGGAATCAGCCTGTACCCGAACGACGGCGCGGACTTCGCGAGCCTGCTGAAGAACGCCGATATCGCCACCTACCGCGCCAAGGAGCAGGGCAAGAACAACTATCTGTTCTATTCAGGGGAAATGAACGATCACCTGTCCGCCAGGATCGCCAAGGAGACCCGGCTGCAGGGTGCCCTGGAGCGCAACGAATTCATCCTCCACTACGAACCCAAGCGCGAGATCAACAGCGGCCGGATCACGGGCATGGAGGCGCTGATCCGGTGGCAGCATCCCGAGCTCGGACTCCTTCCTCCGCTGGAGTTCATCGGGCACGCCGAGGACTCGGGGCTGATCGTTCCGATCGGAGCCTGGGTGCTCAGAATCGCGTGCGCGTACAACCAGACGCTTCAGAGCCGCGTCGCGACCCCGTTGACGGTGTCCGTGAACCTCTCGGCGCGGCAGTTCGAGGATAAGCACCTCCTTCGGGAGATCGAGCGTGCGCTCTCAGAGAGCGCGCTCAAACCGAACTGCCTCGAGCTCGAAATCACCGAGAGCATGGTGATGCGGGACACCCAGAGCTCGAAGAAAATACTCGC
>CAYQVE010000151.1:0-8000 GCA_964420785.1 uncultured Enterobacteriaceae bacterium
CGGGTCGCGCGGCGCGGCCGCGTACAGGGCCTTGCTGATGTCCCAGGCGGGGTCCTCGGGGCGGTACGGCTGGCCGGTGATCTCGCCGTTGATCTCGGCCAGGCGATGCCGGTCGAACTCGAACGTGGCCCGGTAGAGCGGGTCCACCGTGGCCCGGGTGACCTGGTCGAACCGGCCGGCCGGCCGCCTCAGGTTGGCCGGGCCCGCCTCGTGGATGCGCGCAGGCATGGGCAGGTTGAGATTGTCCATGATCGACAGGAACTCCTCGCGGGTCTTGCCCGCGACCCGTGCGTTGAAGCGCTTTTCCTCGCCGATGCTGCTCACCCTGCGTCCCTTGTAGTCGTGGGCCGGATAGACGAGGATCTGCTCGTCGAGCGCGAAGAGTTTCTCGGTGATGCTCGTCCACAGCGCCGCCGCGCTCCCGTTCTGGAAATCGGTGCGGCCGCAGCCGCCGATGAGCAGGGTGTCGCCCGTGAAGACCCGGTCGCGCCACAAGTAGGAGACGCTTCCCGGCGTATGCCCGGGGGTGGCGATCGTGAGAATTTCCTCGTTCCCGAATAGGATCACGTCGCCGTCACTGAGCAGGCGGTCGTAGCCCTGCGCATTGCAGTCCCGGCAGACCGCGGTCTGCGCGCCGGTCGCCTGCTTGAGAGCGTGCGCGGCGGTCACGTGGTCGGCGTGCACGTGGGTCTCGAGCGTGTACTTGAGAGCGAGGCTGTGCTCGCGCAAGAGGCGCACGTCGCGCTCGACCTGCTCGGTGACCGGATCGATCAACACCGCATCGTGGCTCGAGTCGTCGGCGATGAGATACGTGAGAGTGGACGAAGCCGGGTCGAAGAGCTGTTTGAAAAACATGGCATTCTCCGCATTCGGACGCACGCGTCCGCTCAGGGCAGGGCCTTCAGCAGCTCCCCGGCGGCGTGCGCGATCGCGCTCTGGTCTAGCCGGGCGAGGGACAGGCCTCGGGCTTCATCATAGTGCAGATAGTTTTGCCCGGCTGCGCGCAGGTAGGACGGGTCATAGTGGGTGAGGAGCAGGTCTGCGACCAGCTCGCCCCAGGCGGACGAGTCGGTCTGCGCGAGCCAGCGCCCAATCACGGCGCGGCCGTAGCGGCTGGTCAGACATTGCAGCTTCTCCTTGAGCGCTTCGGGCTCTTCCAGAAGATGCCGGTATTCCTCGATCAGAAAGCGCACGCGCTCGGGCAGAGGCGCCTCGAGGCGCAGGCACTCGCCCTCGCGCATGCGGGCTAGGAGCTGCGCAGGCACCTGGAGCTGGCCGATTTTCTTGCTTTCCGCCTCGACGAAGACCGGGCGCGCCGGATCGAGATGCTTCAGCGCGTTCCACACCAGGCTGTCGAACATCTTCTGCGAGGGCTGCGGTTCGCCCGGAAGCTCGCCGAGCAGCGAGCCGCGGTGGCGGGCGAGGCGCTCCAGATCCAGCACCTGCGCGCCTTGCGCCGCGAGCGCGGCGAGGAGCCGGCTCTTGCCGCTGCCGGTGGCTCCGCACATCACCTGGAACCGGAAACGCTGCGGCGTCCGATCGAGCTGCGCCATGACTTCGCGACGGTACGCCCGGTACCCGCCCTCGAGGGTCGCCGCGTCCCAGCCGACCTGGCGCAGCACGTAGGCCATTGCCGCGGAGCGTTGCCCGCCGCGCCAGCAGTAGACGAGGGGACGCCAGCCGTGCCTGCGTCCGCGGAACCGCTCATCGATGTGCCGCGCGATGTTCTTCGCGACGAGCGCAGCGCCGATTTTCTTTGCGTCGAACGGGGAGATCTGCTTGTAGAGCGTGCCCACGTGGGCGCGCTCGGCGTCGTCCAGCACCGGGCAGTTCACG
Organism: uncultured Enterobacteriaceae bacterium; assembly: GCA_964420785.1. GTDB lineage: Bacteria > Pseudomonadota > Gammaproteobacteria > Burkholderiales > SG8-39 > VBDM01. Next base: position 1,837 of record CAYQVE010000151.1, read on the forward strand.
GCTGCCGGCACGTGGTCGAGCGCGAATTCAGCGGGCGAGCGCACGTCGATCACCTCGTCAAAGGCATCGAGCTGTGCTACCGTAACGGCGTCCAATCGTTTCAGTTCCATCCCTAATTTTATCCATGAACGCGCCCGCCGATCTCATCCGCCTGACGCGGTTCTCCCACGGGGGCGGCTGCGGCTGCAAGATTGCGCCGGCCGTCCTCTCCGAGATCCTCGCCAAGACCCCGATCCGCGGGCTGCCGAAGGACCTGCTCGTGGGGATCGAATCGAGCGACGACGCGGCGGTGTACCGCCTGAACGACGAGCAGGCGATCGTCGCTACCACCGATTTCTTCACGCCTATCGTCGACGACCCCCATGACTTCGGCCGCATCGCAGCGACCAACGCGCTCTCGGATGTGTATGCGATGGGCGGCAAGCCGATTTTCGCGCTCGCCATCGTAGGCATGCCGCTCGAAAAGCTGCCGGTCGAGGTGATTCAAAGGATCATCTCCGGAGGAGAGTCGGTGTGCGCGCAGGCCGGGATCCCGATCGCGGGCGGCCATTCAATCGACACGCTCGAGCCGATTTACGGCCTCGTGGCCATCGGCGTCGTGCACCCGAAGAAGGTGAAGAGGAACGACCGCGCGCGCTCGGGCGACGCTCTCATACTCGGCAAACCGCTCGGGGTGGGCATCCTTTCCGCCGCTCTGAAAAAAGGCAAGCTATCCGCTTCAGGCTACAAGCAGATGGTGGAGATCACCACGCAGCTCAACACCCCCGGCACCGCGCTCGCCGAGCTGGAGGGCGTTCACGCGCTCACCGACGTCACCGGCTTCGGCCTCGCGGGGCACCTGCTCGAGATTTGCCGCGGATCGAAGCTCGGCGCCGAAATCCGCTTCGACGATCTGCCGGTCCTGCCCGAGGCGCTCGAATGGGTGAAGGAGGGCACGGCCACCGGCGCCTCCGACCGCAACTGGAAAGGGTACGGACACGAAGTGCGCATGCCCGCGGGCGCGCCCGACTGGAAGCGCCAGCTCATCAGCGACCCGCAGACGAGCGGAGGATTGCTCGTCGCGTGCGCTCCCGCGGCGGAAAAACGCGTGGTGGAGGAATTTCTCAGGCAAGGTTTTCCCCTCGCTCGCCGCATCGGATCGATGCGGGCGGGCGACTCGGCCCTTGCGGTCACTTAGGCGGCGCGATCACCATCGCCGCAAGCCGCCGCCACACGTTTTCCAGGAGAATCGGCTGCGCCTCGGCGACCAGGTGCAGGTTGTCCGCCTGAAACATCTCGCGCTCGTTGGGCACGCCTTCCAGCAGGAAGGGCACGAGCGGGACGCGCTCGTCGTGGGCGACGTCGCGGAACGCTGCGCGAAAAGCGTTGACGTATTGCGCGCCGTAGTTCGGCGGAAGCAGCATCCCGACGAGTATCACGCGCGCGCCCTGGCGCTTCGCCGCCTGTACGATGGCCGCCAGATTGACTTTCATCTGCGCGATGGGCAGCCCGCGCAGGCCGTCATTCGCGCCGAGCTCGACGATCACGATCGCGGGCTTGGTCTTGGCGAGCGCAGCGCCGATGCGCGCCGCGCCGCCGGCGGAGGTCTCGCCGCTGATGCTCGCGTTGACCACGGTATAATTTGACTTTCTTTGCTTGAGCCGCTCGCCGAGCAAGGCTACCCAGCCGGCGCTCTGGGGGATCCCGTAGGCGGCGGAGAGGCTGTCCCCGTATACGAGGATGGTCGGCGCGGCGAGCCCCGTCCCACTGGAGGCGAGCAGGACCGCGAACAGAATCGATCTCATGCCTGATTTTTCCCGACCCATCGTCTTGGCCACTGGGCTCTCGAAGGTCGTCCAGCTGAACGAAAGTACGGCGAACGGTACGCCGGGCGCCGACGAGCTGGTTATTTTGCAGGACATTTCGCTCGAGGTCATGCCGGGCGAGGCGGTGGCCATCGTGGGCGCCTCGGGATCCGGCAAGTCGACCCTTCTTGGCCTGCTCGCGGGGCTGGATACGCCGAGCTCGGGCGCCGTGCAGCTCGACGGTGCGGATCTCTTCGAGCTCGACGAAGACGGGCGCGCTGCGCTCCGGGCGAGGCTGCTCGGCTTCGTGTTCCAGTCGTTCCAGCTGCTCCCGGCGCTGAACGCGCTGGAGAACGTGATGCTTCCGCTGGAGCTCGCGGGCGAAGCGGGCGCGGCGGACCGGGCGGCGAAAATGCTAGCGCGCGTGGGCCTCGCCGAGCGGCTGCGGCACTACCCTAAGACGCTCTCGGGAGGCGAGCAGCAGCGAGTGGCGCTGGCGCGCGCCTTCGTCACTCAGCCGAAGCTCCTCCTTGCCGACGAGCCCACCGGGAATCTCGACGCCGCGACCGGCGCGGGCGTGATCGAGCTCATGTTCGAGATGAACGCAGAAGCGCGCACGACGCTCGTGTTGGTAACGCACGACGAGGCGATCGCCGGACGCTGCCGCCGGAAGATCAGGCTCGTCGCCGGGCGGATCGACGGCGAGGGCTGAAGCGGTGCTGCGCCTCGCCCTCCGCATGCTCCTGCGCGACTGGCGCGCGGGGGAGCTCCGCGTGCTCGCGCTGGGACTCGTGCTCGCCGTGGGCGGGGTAGCCAGCGTCGCCTTCTTCGCCGATCGCGTGCGGCAGGCGCTCACGCGCGAAGCGCACCAGGTGCTCGGCGCCGATATGCTGATGACGGCCGATCATGCCTGGGCTTCGGAGTTCCGCGACGAGGTCGCGCGGCGCGGGTTGAGGCGCGCCGAGAGCATGAACTTCGTCAGCATGGCGCGTGCAGGCAACGAAACGCTTCTCGCAGCGGTGAAGGCGGTGTCGCCCGGCTACCCCTTGCGCGGCAAGCTGCGCATCGCCCCCGGCCTGAATTCACCGGACGCGGAGACCGATGCGGTTCCGCCGCAGGGCACGGCGTGGCTCGACGAAAGGATGATGGCGGCCCTCAAGGTCCGCCGCGGTGACGCGGTCGAAGTCGGACGAGCGCGCCTTCGCGTCGGTGCCGTGCTGACGCTCGAGCCCGACCGCGGCGTATCCTTCATGAATTTCGCGCCGCGCCTGATGATGCGGCTCGACGATCTGCCCGCCACGGGTCTGGTGCAGCCGGGAAGTCGCATCAACTATCAGCTGCTCGCCGCGGGCGAGCGCGAAGGGATCCGGCAGTTCGAGCAGTGGGCGAAGGCGCGCTTGGGCCGGGGCGAGCGCATCGACAGCCTGGAGAACGCGCGGCCCGAGGTGCGCGCTGGCCTGGACCGCGCACAGAGCTTCCTCGGGCTCACCGCCATGCTGGCCGTGGTCTTGTCCGCGGTGGCGATCGCGCTGGGCACGCGGCGCTATACGCAACGGCACCTCGACGGCTACGCTGTGATGCGCTGCATGGGGGCGACGCAATCGCGGCTCTTCGCCCTGTTCGCCTGGGAGTTTCTGGTACTCGCGCTCGCCGCCTCTCTGATCGGCTGCGCGCTCGGGTTTGCCGTGCAGAGCTTGGTCGCTTGGTGGCTTGCGGCCCTGATACCGGGTGCCTTGCCGCCGCCGGGCCCCTCCCCTGTTTTGCAGGGTATGGCGACGGGGCTCGTGCTGTTGCTTGGGTTTGCTTTGCCGCCCCTGCTCCAGCTCAAGGATGTACCGGCGCTGCGCGTGATCCGTCGCGACGTCGGCCCTCCGAGGCAAGGGGTGCTCGCTGTATACGTAGTGGGACTGGCTGCGGTGTTCGGGCTGCTGCTCTGGCAGGCGGGCGAGCTGAAGCTCGCGGGCTACGTGTTCGGCGGTTTTGCGGCCGCGTTCGGCCTTTTCGCGGCGATCGCCTACGCAGCGCTGGGGTTGATCGGCCGGTTCGGTCGGACCGGCAGCGTCTCCTGGCGTTACGGCCTGGCGAACCTCCGGCGGCGCCCGCGTGCCAACGCCGTGCAGATCGTCGCGATCGCGGTGGGACTCACGGCGATCCTGCTCCTCACCATGATCCGGGGCGATTTACTCGATGCTTGGCGCGGGCGGCTCCCGCCCGACGCGCCCGACCGGTTTCTCGTCAACATTCAGCCGGAGCAACGAGAGCCTCTGGCCGAATTCCTCGAGCGCAGCGGCGTGAGGCGCCTGCAGACGTTTCCCATGGTGCGCGCACGGCTGGTTGCCATCAACCGAAAGCCTGTGGGTGCGGAAGATTATCCGGACGAGCGCGCGAAGCGCCAGATCGAGCGCGAGTTCAACGTGACCTACCTGCGGGCTTTGCCGCCCGAGAACAAGGTCACCGAGGGCGCCTGGTTCGGATCCGAGGATCTCGAGCGCGGCGCCGTCTCGGTGGAGCATTGGATCGCTGAGCGCTTCGGCATCCGGCGCGGCGATGCGCTCGAATTTCTCTCGGCGGGCCGCAGCTTCTCCGCGCCGGTCACGAGCGTGCGCAAGCTCGATTGGGACTCGATGCGCCCGAATTTCTTCTTCATCACCACCCCGGCATTGCTCGAGGGTTTCCCGGCGAGCTACGTAGCGAGCTTTCATGCGCCTGCAGGGGACGCGCTGCTGACCCTGCGCCTGTCGCAGGCGTTTCCCAACCTCACGGTGATCGACGTGAGCGTGATCCTGCGGCAGGTGCAGTTCGTGATGGACCAGCTGATCGGGGCGGTGCAGCTGGTGTTCCTGTTCGCGCTCGGAGCCGGCGTTCTGGTGCTGTACGCGGCGCTGCTCGCGACCCAGGACGAGCGCACGCACGAGGCGGCGGTGATGCGCGCGCTCGGGGCGAGCCGCGCCCAGGTGCTCGCCGCGCAGCGCACCGAGTTCGCCGTGCTCGGCGCGATCGCAGGGCTCCTCGGCTCGCTCGGCGCGACCGCGATCGGCTGGACGCTCGCGACACGCGTGTTCCAGCTCGATTTCATCTGGAACGCCTGGATCTGGCTCGCCGGCCCCGCTCTCGGGCTCGCCTGCATCGTCCTGAACGTCTGGGCGGGCGCGCGCGCGGCCTTGAGCCGTCCGCCGATGGCGGCGCTGCGGGAGGTCGTTTGAGCGAGGCTCGGCACCACCATCGCGACTTGTGGATCACCTGCATGTCACGAGCGATGCGAGTGACCGGAGTCGAGGCCGGCCTGCAGCAAAGCTTTACAATAGCTTGTTCAAGGCAGATGACTGAATGAGAAATCGGAAAGACTGATGGTCGAGACCTTTCTTGTCATTGTTGTGCTGCTCGCGGTCGCAATCATCGTGCTTCAGTTCGTGCTGCTCGCTCGCGGCGGGTCGAGGGCATCGCGCGAAGACTTCGAGAGGCTGACAAGAGAATTGCGCGGGGACATTGCCGATGGGCGCAGAGAGGCTCAGGACGCTGCGCAGAAGCAGCGCATAGAAGTTTCCGCAAGATTTGCCGAATTTTCACAGCCTCTTCTGGTGCAGATGGCGGCCCTTACTGAAACGAACGAGCAACGCCTTCGAGAGGTCCGCAACACTCTCGAATCTAAGCTGAAGGATTTGCAGACGGAAAACGCCTCCAAATTGGATGAAATGCGAAAGACTGTGGACGAAAAGCTCCACGTGACGCTGGAGAAGCGACTTGGGGAATCGTTCAAGCAAGTGAGTGACCGGCTGGAACAAGTACACAAGGGGCTCGGTGAGATGCAGGCGCTGGCGGCCGGCGTGGGTGATCTCAAACGCGTCTTGACAAATGTGAAAACGCGCGGCACTTGGGGTGAAGTGCAACTCGCCGCACTGCTGGAGCAGATGCTGACTCCCGACCAATACGCCGTGAACGTCGCAACGCTGCCGGGATCGGCCGAGCGCGTCGAATTTGCGATCCGATTGCCGGGGCGCAGCGGTGGTGAACCGGTGTGGCTCCCAATCGACTCCAAGTTTCCGACCGAAGACTATGAACGCTTGCTCGCGGCGCAGGATCGAGCCGACTCGCAGGATGCGGATGAGGCGGGGAAGGCTTTGGAAAATCGCATCAAGCTCGAAGCGAAAGCCATTCACGAGAAATATATCGGGCCGCCATATACAACCGATTTCGCATTTCTGTTCGTACCCACCGAAGGGTTGTATGCAGAGATAATCCGCCGGCCGGGTCTCGCAGATTTCGTGCAACGCGAATACCGCGTAACGATTGCCGGTCCCTATAATCTTTCGGCCTCGCTGAGTGCGCTGCAAATGGGCTTCCGTACGCTTGCGATCGAGCAGCGTTCGAGCGAAGTGTGGG
>CAYQVE010000152.1:0-7978 GCA_964420785.1 uncultured Enterobacteriaceae bacterium
TCAAGCGTATTTGCGTCTTTCTCGTCTGGGTCGTTTCCTTCCCAGACAAAGTCCATCAACGCAGATAACGCCCACTCAAAATCCACTAAATTGATTTCAACTTTCATTTGTTTGCCTCCTTTCTGTTCGATTTCTGCTACTGGTCGGCACTTCGTTCGCTGGCTCTCTCTTTCGTCCGTCCCAGTCTCTCGACTGTTAGCCTTCTGGGCATCTGGACTACTGGGGCTGACCTCTTCGGCTCCCCGTCAAGCACTTCCAGCGGTGCGACTCCTGTATTTGTGCTCGGCTAATCTCAGAGGCTTTAGCCTTTGAATCTCCCCTGTGGGCTTCGCTCTTGCTTGTCAAAGAACTTGTCTAACGTTAGACAAGTACAGCTTAGCTGTAGAAAGCTATGACGACAAGTGACAATATAGTAAACAGCTAAGCTGTTGACAGCTAATGTCTGGTTCGCTATGATTCTCGCACTATGCCAAAGAAGCCTTCAGGATTCGCCGAAACGAAGCACACAACGTTCCGTCTGTACCCTTCGCAGATTCAGACGTTCCGACAAATGGCAGGGCCGTTCGGGTCGGGCAAAACGAGCGCGATGTAGTCGAACTTTTCCTTGGTCTCCGCGAGGTACTTCAGCCCGTCTTCGATCAGCAGCTTCAGTTTCGGATTGTCGAATACGCCGCGGTGGATCGTGCCGAAGTGCTCCTTGGCGATCTCGACCACCTTACCGTCCAGCTCGACCATGACGAGCTGCTCGATCGATGGATGCTTGAGCGCTTCTTCCGCCGCGCCGCCGTCTCCGCCGCCGATCACAAGGACCCGCTTTGGCAAGGGATGGGCGGTGAGCGCGGGGTGGGTTAACGTCTCGTGGTAGACGAATTCCTCACGCTCGGAAGTCATGAAGCAGCCGTCCAAGCGAAAGAGCTTTCCGAACTGCGGCGTCTCGTGGATTTCGAGGTCCTGGAAACGCGTCTTCGAGGACTCGATCAGCTTGGAGGAACGCAAGAAGAACCCGTAATCCCCGTTCAGCGCCTCGTACATGAGGCGCTTGTCGCGCGGCACATCGTGCTGTACGTGTTCCTCGGGGCGATAAAGGTCCATCAGGTCGGCCACGACCTGGCGCGCCTTGGCGCTGTTGTCCTGAGTGTAGTTGCACACGTAGACGTCGAGGGTGACGCTTTGGAGCTCCGGCCACGTATGGACGGCGAGATGTGACTCCGCCAGCACCACCGCGCCCGTGACTCCGCCACCGTCGAACTCGTGGAACAGGTCGCCGAGAATCGTGAGACCGGACCTGTTGATGGAGTCGTGACAAAAACGACGCAGCTCGGCTGCGTCAGTCAAATACCGTGCATCCCCCCCGCAACGGTACAGATTCGCAACAATGTGCAGTCCGTCCAATTTGCATAAATCCCCACGCCCGTTGATAACCGAGATGCCAAACTATGCGAGCATCTCCCCTTTTGCCGCATCGATCAGCCTGCGAGCGATGCTGATTCTAGCAGGCAACCGCGGCAAATTTTCAAGATTTCTCACGTCGAACCACTTTGCGTCTTCGATTTCCGTTCCGTCGACGCGAATTTCACCGCTGTAATAATCGGCGAAGAACGCAATCATGAGCGAATGCGGGAACGGCCACGGCTGGCTGGCGAAGTAACGCACCCTGCGCACCCTGATCCCGACTTCCTCATAAACTTCTCGCTCCAAGCACTGCTCCAGTGTTTCGCCCGGTTCGACAAAACCGGCCAAGGCGCTGTACATATCCTTGGGGAACCGCGGTGCGCGTGCCAAGAGAAGTTCCTTTTCACGCCGCACTAACCCCATCACCGCCGGCGCGAGCCTGGGATACACCACCAGCCCGCAGCCCGGGCATTCTCGGCTGCGCTCGTTCGTTCGGGCCGTCGTGGTCCTCCCGCACGCGCCGCAGTACTGGTGCGTGCGGTCCCAATCGACGATCTGCAGCGCCCGCCCGGCGAGCGCAAACTGCGCTTCATCAAGCGCACCGAATAGCGCCCGCAGCCCTTGCCAGATCCATCCTTGCGGTGCTGCAGCGTCTACCGCAAGCTCGGCCGAGAAACAATGCTGCTCGCCGAGAACCCCAAGATATTGTATTCGTTGGGGCATCATACCCAAAGTATTGGGGTGATTGCAATGGGGAAGCGTTTTTGAGCCAGGCGCGCCGGTGACGAGAAGCTCGGCGCCTCGGAAAACGAACCAGAGCGAGCGCTCAGGCGGCTCGACGGGAGGCTGGATCGCCGGTACGTAGGCGGCCGGCCATTGGAAAGGGATGCTCACGGCCTGCTGGGGGTGCCCCGCGAGCGTGATCAGGCTCGGCGCAGCCGCCGGATCAGGCTCGAGGTGTCCCAGCGACCACCGCCCATCTTCGATATCTCGTCGTAGAAACCGGCAACCGTTTGGGTGACGGGAAGCTGTGCACTGTTCTCCCGCGCCGTTTCGGAGCAGATGCGCAGGTCTTTTCTCATCCAGTCCACTGCAAAACCGAAGTCAAACTTGTCCTCGACCATGGTCTTGCCGCGGTTCTCCATCTGCCAGGACTGCGCCGCGCCCTTCGAGATCACATCGAGCACCAGTTTCGCGTCCAGGCCGGCCTTGATAGCGAAGTTGAGCCCTTCCGACAGTCCCTGTACCAGGCCCGCGATGCAGATCTGGTTGACCATCTTGGTGAGCTGGCCCGAGCCCGAGGGGCCCATCAGCGTGACCGCCTTGGCGAAATGGGCGATGACCGGCTTTGCCCGCTCGAACGCGGCGGGGTCGCCTCCGACCATGACGGTGAGCTGCCCGTTTTCGGCGCCCGCCTGACCTCCCGAGACGGGCGCGTCAAGGAATTCGAAACCGCGCTTTTTTGCCTCGGCGGCGAGCTCCCGCGCCACTTTCGCCGAGGCGGTCGTATGGTCGACGAAGATCGCGTCCTTCGCCATCTTCTGAAAAGCGCCGTTCGGCCCCAGCGTCACTTGGCGCAGATCCGGGTCGTCGCCGACGCAGGAGAACACGATGTCTGCGCCTTCGGCCGCCTTGCCGGGGTTGTCTGCGAAGCGTCCCATGTGCCTGCCTACCCAGGCCTCGGCTTTCGCGCGGCTGCGGTTGTACACGGCAATCTCATGCCCGCCTTTGGTCGCGAGATGGCCGGCCATGGGAAAACCCATCACACCGAGCCCGATGAATGCGAGTTTGTTCACTGCGCTCCCTCCTTGCGGTTTTTTCTCGCCAAGCGAGCGAGATTCACCGATAATTATAAGGTCTTCACCTACCTCCCGAATTTTCCGAGTAAATGAGCCAGGACTTGACCAACGCGATTCGTGCGTTGGCCATGGATGCCGTGCAGACGGCAAACTCCGGTCACCCCGGAATGCCCATGGGAATGGCCGAAATCGCGCTTGCGCTGTGGGGGCGACACCTGCGGCACAACCCGGCAAACCCCAAATGGCCCAACCGCGACCGTTTCGTGCTCTCGAACGGCCACGGTTCGATGCTGCTGTATGCGCTCCTGCATCTCACGGGTTACGACTTGCCAATGGGCGAGCTCGAACGCTTCCGCCAGCTGCACTCGAAGACGCCGGGCCACCCCGAATACGGGCTTGCCCCTGGCGTGGAGACCACGACGGGTCCCCTGGGGCAGGGCCTGGCGAACTCGGTCGGCATGGCCATCGCCGAGCGCATCCTCGCCGCAGAGTTCAACCGCCCGGGCTTCGACATCGTCGACCACCGTACGTATGTGTCGGTCGGTGACGGCTGCTTGATGGAGGGAATCTCGCACGAGGCTTGCTCGCTCGCCGGAGCGCTCGCCTTGGGCAAGTTGATCGCTCTTTACGACGACAACAAGATCTCCATCGACGGCGAAGTGAAGAATTGGTTCCGAGACGATACGCCCAAGCGCTTCGAAGCCTACGGCTGGCACGTGATCTCCAACATCGACGGCCACGACGTCGAATCGGTCGACCGCGCGATCGGAGCGGCGAAGGCGGTAGCGGACAAACCCAGCCTCATCTGCTGCAAAACCGTGATCGGCAAGGGGGCTCCCAAGCGCGCCGGGACGGCAAAGGCGCACGGGGAGGCGCTCGGCGCCGAGGAGGTCGCGGCAACACGCACGGCGATCGGCTGGCGCTACCCACCGTTCGAGGTTCCCCAGCAAATCTACAACGGCTGGGACGCGAAAAAGCGCGGGGCGGCGCTCGAGCGAGCGTGGAATGAGAGATTCGCCGCGTATCAGACAGCACACCCGGAACTCGCACGCGAATTCCGCCGCCGCATCGCGGGCGAGCTGCCGGCGAACTGGAGCGCCCACTGCCAGCTGCTGCTCGAAAAAACCATCGCCAAGACCGAATCCATCGCCACTCGCAAGGCCTCGCAGAACGCGATAGAAGGCCTAGCTCCGGTGCTGCCCGAGCTGGTCGGCGGCGCCGCCGACCTCACGGGCTCCAACCTCACGCTGTGGTCAGGCTCAAAGGCCGTCGGACAGACCGGAGGCGGCAATTACGTCTACTACGGCGTGCGCGAATTCGGCATGAGCGCCGTGATGAACGGTTTGGCGCTGCACGGCGGAATCATTCCTTACGGCGGCACCTTTCTCACATTCTCTGACTACTCCAGAAACGCGCTTCGCATGGCGGCGCTGATGAAGATCCGCCCGATCTTCGTTTTTACCCACGACTCAATCGGTCTTGGCGAGGACGGCCCCACGCACCAGTCGATCGAGCACGCTGCGGCGCTGCGTCTGATCCCCGGCATGGACGTCTGGCGGCCTTGCGATCCCGTAGAAGCGGCGCTGGCCTGGATAGCCGCAATCGAGCGAAAGGACGGGCCGACGTCGCTATTGCTCACGCGGCAGAGCGTGCCGTTTCAAAAACGCGATGCTCACACGGTGTCGGCGATCCGCCGCGGCGGCTACGTCCTCGCGGACGCGCAGGAACCCAAGGCGGTCATCCTTGCCACCGGGTCGGAAGTGCAGTTGGCTCTGGGCGCGAAGCAAGAGCTGGCCGAGGGGGGCATTTCGGTTCGGGTCGTGTCGATGCCCTGCACGTCGATTTTCGACCGCCAGCCGCCGATGTACAGGGACATAGTGCTGATCCCGACTTTGCCCAAGGTCGCCGTCGAAGCCGGTGTCAGCGACTATTGGCGCAAGTACGTCGGCCTTGAGGGCGCGGTGGTCGGGATCGACCGCTACGGCGAATCGGCACCCGGGGCGAAACTGTTCGAATACTTCGGTTTCACCGTGGACAACGTGGTTAAGGCCGTGAAAAGCGTATTGAAGTAGAGAAATACCCGAAGGAGCTTAAGCATGACCATCCGAGTCGCCATCAACGGTTACGGCCGCATCGGCCGCAACATCCTGCGCGCCCACTATGAGGGCGGGAAAAAGCACGACCTCCAGTTCGTCGCCATCAACGACCTGGGAGACGCGCAGACCAACGCCCACTTAACGCGCTACGACACGGTGCACGGAAAATTTCCCGGCACCTTGGTGGTGGAAGGCCAGTCGATGGTGGTGAATGGCGACCGCATCCAGGTGTGCGCCAAGCGCAATCCGGCCGAGCTGCCTTGGAAGGACCTGAAAATCGACGTGGTCCTCGAGTGCACTGGGCTCTTTACGAGCAAGGACAAAGCCTCCGCGCATCTCACTGCAGGGGCGAAGAAGGTGATCGTCTCAGCTCCGGGCGAGAAGGATGTCGACCGCACCATCGTCGTCGGCGTCAACGACAAGACGCTGAAGGCCGCCGACACCGTGATTTCGAACGGCTCGTGTACTACCAACTGTCTTGCACCGCTGGTGAAGGCGGTCGACGACCGCATCGGCGTCGTTTCCGGCTTGATGACGACGGTCCACGCCTACACCAACGACCAAGTGCTCACCGACGTCTTCCACAAAGACCTTCGTCGGGCGCGGTCGGCGACGCACAACATGATCCCGGCCAGCTCTGGCGCTGCGGCGGCGATCGGGTTGGTATTGCCGCACCTCAACGGCAAGCTAGACGGCTATGCGATTCGCGTGCCCACGATCAACGTGTCGGTCGTCGATCTCTCCTTCATGGCAAAGCGCGCGACCACCGTGGAGGAGATCAACAACGCCGTGAGGCAGGCTTCCGAAACCGACCTGAAAGGTATCCTCGAATACAACAAGGAACCGCTCGTTTCGATCGACTTCAACCACAACCCGGCTTCGTCGACGTTCGACGCGACGCTCACCAAAGTGTCCGGCGGCACGCTGGTGAAAGTCTCCTCCTGGTACGACAACGAATGGGGTTTCAGCAATCGGATGCTGGACGCGACAATCGCGTTGATGAACGCGAAGTAGTCGATGCGCGTGCTGAGGATGTCGGAGCTGGACCTGCGCGGCAAGCGCGTGCTGGTCCGCGTCGACTTCAACGTTCCCATCCAGGACGGCAAGATCACAGATGACACGCGCATCCGCGCGGCGGTCCCGGGAATCCGCGAGGCGCTCGCGCAACGCGCGCGCTTGATGCTCGTGTCGCACCTCGGCCGGCCGACTGAGGGCGGGCTCAGCGAGAAGGACTCCCTCGCCCCGATCGCAAGACGGCTCTCGGCCTTGCTTGGCGAGGACGTGCCGCTCAGGCGCGGCTGGCTCGAAGGGGTTTCAGTCGAACCCGGCAAGGCGGTGATGTTGGAGAACTGCCGGTTCAACAAGGGGGAGAAAAATGACGATGATGCGCTGGCGAAACAGATGGCCAAGCTGTGCGACGTCTACGTCAACGACGCCTTTGGCACTGCGCACCGCGCCGAAGCGAGCACTCACGGCGTCGCGAAGTACGCGCCGGTGGCGTGCGCCGGGCCGCTGATGGCAGCCGAGATCGAGGCGCTGTCCGAGGCGCTTGAGCGCCCGGCGCGTCCGCTGTTGGCGATCGTCGCCGGGGCGAAAGTCTCCACCAAGCTTGCGGTGCTCGGCGCCCTCGCGGAAAAGGTCGACCGGTTGATCCCGGGCGGGGGTATTGCCAATACCTTCATGCTCGCGGCGGGCATGAAGATAGGGAAGTCTCTGGCTGAGCCGGAGCTCGTCGCCGAGGCTAAGAAGATCGCAGCGGGCCTGCGCGACAGAGGCCGCGAGGTGCCGTTACCAGTGGATGTCGTCTGCGCGAAAGAAGTCTCGGCAACGGCCAAGGCCGTGATCAAGCCTGCGGCAGAAATCGGCGACGACGAAATGATCCTCGATATCGGGCCGCGTACCGCTGCGGCATTCGCAAAGCGGCTTTCCGAGGCGGGCACGATCGTCTGGAACGGTCCGCTCGGCGTCTACGAATTCGATCAATTCGGGCAGGGAACGAAGGCGATTGCCGAAGCGATTGCCGGATCGAGTGCTTATTCGCTCGCTGGCGGCGGCGAGACGCTCGCCGCGATCGCGAAATACGGAGTCACCGAGGGGATTTCCTACATATCGACAGGCGGCGGAGCTTTCCTGGAGTTCCTCGAAGGCAAGAAGCTGCCCGCGATCGAAGTGCTGGAGCAGCGCGGCAAACCCTAGGATTTGGGCCCGCGTGCCTCGATCCCTGCGGAGCGCGCGAGCTCGCGATGGACGCGGCCAACACGCTCGACTTCGCCCTTGGCAGTGAAGCGCTCGTAGAAACCCTCGGACTTGAACGCCTTCACCTGATCGCTCCAGGGGGCAAGCCGTTCTTCCCAGCGCTTGACGCGACCCTCGGCGGGCTCGCCGTCTTCGCGGGCGAGGTCGGCGCACGCCCGCAGCATGGCCTTCAGAGTCACTGGCTTAGTGACCATGTAGTTGGTGTGGCCCCAGGCCTCGCCCCAGACGCGCTCGGCCGCCTTGAAAAAGTCGCGCACCATGCCATAGTAGTTCGGCACTTGGGTGCGGCTGCCCCCGGCTAGCTGGATTTTGCGCCAGTCGCGGTTGACCCAGCGGTGCAGTTCGTTGAACAGTTCCGCCTGCAGGATCCACTTGTCCTGTGCGCTGCGCCCCCCGAGGCGGTTGATGCGGTAGCGTAAGGGGCTGTCCCCCTCG
>CAYQVE010000153.1:0-7972 GCA_964420785.1 uncultured Enterobacteriaceae bacterium
GGATAGTGCGGGCAACACGCGCTCCGTGCCTTCGATCAGCCGGATGCGGAAGTCGCGTTCGGGATCCAGCGCGAACAGGCTATAGCGATGCAGCAAACGAATGCTGTCCCGCAGCGCCGCCGCGAGCGCGACGCCCGCCGCGCCCGCGCCGATGATGTTGATCGACACCGGCTGCACGTGCTGCGCGCCGCTTACGCGCCGCACGTGGTTTGCACGTGTACAGGCATCGAGCAGCTTGCGACGGAACGATTCCGCATGCGTGACGGATTCGAGCGGCAACGCATGTTCCGCCGCGCCCTTCACGCCGAAGTAATTGGTCACGCTGCCGAGCGCGAGCACGAGCGTGTCGAACTCGATGTCACGCGCGGGCAATACTTCGCGGCCGTTGTCATCACGCGTTGCACTGATCGTGATACGGCGCTGCGCACGATCGAGCGAATGCAGCGAACCCTGTTCGAACTCGAAGCCATGCCGGCGCGCCTGCACTGCATATTGCAACTGATGCGTGGCGGGATCGATCTGGCCTGAGGCCGCTTCATGCAGCAGCGGCTTCCAGAAGTGCGTCGGCGAACGGTCGACGAGCACGACTTGCGCGTGCCCGCTCTTGCCGAGCGATTCGCCAAGACGCGTCGCGAGTCCCAGTCCTCCCACGCCGCCGCCAACGACGACGATGCGGTGCGGCGCGGTGCATGTGCTGCTTGCGGTGTGTCGATCGATCGAAGTCATGATGCGTACTCTCCTGAAGCGTTTGAATTCGATTCATGCTGGAACTTCATCAGTCAGGTCGAGTATAGAATTGGGGGAAACCGCAGCACAATTTAATGTTTGTACGAAACATATAGGTTTTCACTTATGTTAAAGGCAGCGACGTTTCGGCAGTACCATGCCTTGGCCTTTGCGACCACCCAGGTTCCCGTGTGGTCGTTTGCCCGCTACGATGACTGCGATCACCTCGGCGCGCCCGCAGTCGATCACGTAGACGCGGTCGCAATTCTCGGCAGCCACGTAGTCGCGGCTGCCGTCGGGAAGAAAACCGATGCCGCGCGGGCGCTCTCCGACTTTGATCAGCTTAACCGCGCCGCGCTTGGCGACGTCGATCACGTCGACGGCCGCGCCTTCTTCGGCGCTGACGTACAGCCATTTGCCGTCCGGGCTGAACACGGCGTGCTCGGGGTTTTGCCCGGTGACTCTCACGCTCGTCGCGTCGCGCGGCGCCGCGGTGCGGATCAGCGAAACGCTGTTGTTTTCCTCGACTGCCACGGCGATCCACGCGCCGTCGCGCGAGATTCCGACGCCCTCGGGCGATTTTCCTACCGGGATCCGCTCCGATACCTCGCGCGCTGCGAGATCCACGACCACGAGCGAGCCGCCAGGCTGGTCGCTCACGTACAGGCGCCGGCCGTCGGGAGTCGCGGCGATTCCGCGCGGCTTGCCGCCCGTCTTGATGCTCGCCACGACCCGGTCGCTCGCCGTGTCGATCACCGACACGGTCCCCGATCTCTCGTTGGGGACGTAGGCGAATGGCGCCGCGCGCGCCGGCGAGACGCACGCGAGCGCGAGAATCAGCAAGCCGGGTCGTCGAAGTTCCATGTGGAACGCGAAGCGCATTGGGCGCGGTCGCAATTGTAGTGCAATCCGGTATCATCCGGCGGGATCGAATATCCGCGAAAGACGTGAAATTCTTATTGCACGCCGTGGCAGCGGCCCTGCTCGTGTGGGGGCTCAGGGCGGAGGCGCAGTTCGTGGATCCGTCGCTGCGCTGGCGCACGCTCGACAGCGCCCATTTCTCGGTGCACTTCGCCGAGCACACCCATGCGCAGGCGCGGATCGTGGCGGAAGTCGCCGAGTCCGTCTATCCCCGCGTCACCGGCTGGCTGAACTGGAAACCGGAATCGCGGACGCAGATCGTGGTGCTCGATTCACTCGATTTTTCGAACGGGTACGCCTCGCCGTACCCGTTCAACTTCATCGGCATCATTCTGTCGCCTCCCGACGAGGGCGAGCTGCTGCAGAACCGCGATGGGCTGGAGTTGGTGCTCCCGCACGGTGTCACCCACATCGTCCACCTCGACCCGGCGCGGGGCCCGGCAGGCGTGCTGCGGCGGATCTTCGGCCGCTATCTCGTCTTGCCGCTCCCTTTCACGGTGCTGTTTCCGGGCGGATTTCCGAACCTGCTCGAACCCAACTGGATGACAGAAGGCCTCGCGGTCTATTCCGAGTCCGACTGGAACCTGGGATACGGGCGCCTGGGGCAGAGCCATTTCGAGGGAATGATGCGCGCCGAAAGCACACGGGGGCTGCGCTCGTTGGCCGAAGTCAACGCCGAAGGACGCGGCTTTCCGCTCAACCGGGATTATCTCTACGGCAGCTATTTCTTCCTGTTCCTCGCCGAGCGCTATGGCCCGGACGCTATCCCAAGGTATGTCGAGACCTACAGCGGCCGCTGGTTTCCGTTCAGGGTTCACAGCACGCCGCGGCTCGTTACGGGCAAGGCGATGGACGAGCTCTGGCTCGAATACCACGAATGGTTGAAGGCGCGCTTTGCCGGGAAACCGGCGGAGCCCGGCAGGGAGCCACGCGAAAGCGGAGAGATCATCGTCCGCGACTGGTCGATCACCAGTCCCCTTCGCACGCACGGGGGAGATCGCTGGTACGTGGAGGGGAACGGCTACATTCTCCCCAGGCTGATGCGTCAGACCTTGGGCGGGGAGGTCGAAGCGGTCCGCAACGTCGAGCCGGGCACGCGGCTTGCGGCTTCGCCGGACGGAGAGCTGCTGCTCTCGCAACCGGAGATCTGCGGCAACTACAACTATTACTACGATCTGTATCGGCTCGGCCCGGGCGGGCGCCTCGATCGGCTCACCGAATGCGGGCGGTTTCGCTTTACAGCGCCACTCGAGGACGGACGCATCGCGGCGATCCGGGTGGTACGCGGCGAGGCGGAAGTCGTCCTGCTGAACTCGCTGGGCGAGTTCGAGCGCTCGCTCTATCGCGCCGCGACCGGCGAGGCGCTCACCGGGCTTGCCGCCAAGGGCGGGACCGTGGTCGTGACGAGCCTGCGCAACGAGCGCTGGTCGCTCGTGGAAATCGCGGAGGGCAAATCCTCGGTGCTCGTCTCGGATCGCGCGATCAAGCACTCGCCGCGCTTCGGCGATTCCGCGAGCGAGATCTACTTCGTCGCCGACTACGGCAACGTGGACAATGTCTGGTCGTGGCGCAGCGGCGACCGCAGCCTCGCGCGCTGGACCGAAGCGCGGAACGGCGTCAAGGAAATCAGCGCGCCCTTGAGCGGCGAGATGCTCGTGACGACGATCGAGGCCGACGGCGACGTGCTGCGCGTGCGCACCCTTCCCGATGCACCGCTCGAAGTTCGCCGGGCGGAAGCGGGGGACGCGCCTTCGGCCGCGCCGCCGGAAGGCGCATCGCCCCAGGACGGGGATCGGCCTTATTCCGCGTGGTCTTCGCTCCGCCCGCGCTATTGGCTCCCGAACGGTTATGCCGCTGACGGCGCCTTTGTGCTCGGCGTCGCGACCGACGGCCAGGACGCGCTCGGACTGCACCAGTACGCGCTCGCACCCGCGTATGAAATCACCCAGCACCAGGCCCTAGGCAGCGCCGCCTATGTCTATGACAACCGGCACGGACTGCTTCTGAACCGGACGATGACGGTCAAGGCGAGCGCTGCGAACGATCAAAAATTCACGGGCAGGGACATCCGGGCCTACGACATCGATGAAACCGCGCAGTGGGTTTCGCTGTGGCGTCGCCTCAGGTTCAACGTCCGGTATTACTGGGGGCTGGGCGGCGCTCTGGACCGGGAAACTCTTCACGATCTGGCGGCGGGGACTTCAACTCCGCGCGACGAGCGCGTGCTCGGGTTCGTCTCCGGAGTCGATACGCGCCGCAGGCAGCTTCTGTCGGAGGGCCCGAGCCAGGGGCAGCAGCTGCGCCTTTTCGCCGAGACCTCGAACGGATTGCGCGGCGCCTACTCGGGCAATTTCTATCGGGGCGACTGGCGGGCGTATCTGCCCGCAGGCAGGACGGTCGTATCGCTGCGCTGGAACCAGGCGTATTCGCAGCCGCAAGCCGAGGCGATCCAGCTGGGCGGTACAGGTGCCAGTTTTTCGGAGGAAGCGTTTGCGCTGCCCGTGCTCGACCAGCGCGAATTTCCGCTGCGCGGCTACCGGAGCGGAGAAGCCGTGCTCACCGGGCATCGCGCGAGCCTGGTCACTCTGGAGTGGCGCGCTCCCATTTCCGACGTCGACCGGCATTTCATGGTCCCCCCGGTGGGGGTAAACCGGATCTCGATGAGCCTCTTCACCGAGGCGGGAGAGGCCTGGGACGATGCCCCGCGGCACTGGTACAAGAGCGGGGGCATGGAGCTGCTCTACGAAGCGCGCGCGGGCTATCTGTTGGGCGCGCAGCTGCGCATCGGCGTCGCCAAGGGATTCGAGGCGCCCGGCAGGACCGAAGGCTACGTGCGGCTCGGGCGCTCGTTCTGAACGCCTCAAAGCGAGAGCTTGCTCGTGACCAGGAACTGAAACGATTTGATGTTCGGATCGCGGTTCAGCGGGAAGGCTAGGTCGACGTGCAGAACGTTCCCGAAGGAGGAGCGCGTGCTCAGAAAGCGCAGGCCGAAGCCGACGTTGCTCAGCCAGCGCGCGCTCGAAGGACTTTCGCCCGGGCCGCCCCAGGCCCGGCCCCGGTCGTAGAACACCGCGCCTCCCACGCGGATCAGGCGGAATGGATACCAGTCCGTATAGACCCGTTCCTCGACGTTGAGCAGCAGGCGGCGGTCCCCGGTCTGGTAGTTCCGCGGATACCCGCGCAAGCCGGTGTCGCCCCCGAGCACCAGCTGGGCGGCGAGGTTGGGCTCCTTCACGGTGTCGCCGGACACAGAGACGAACGTCAGGGTCCGGTTGTCCGGATGGCCATAGAATCGAATCGAGCCGCTCGCCAAGTTTCGGTCGAGCGGCGCGTAGCCGGTCTGCCCGGAGACCGAGGCCGAGCCCAGCAAGATCCGGTCAGATGCAAGCCGAAAGCCGTCGCTCGCGCTCGCGGAGTACAGCCAGAGGTTTTGCGTCGAGCCGAGGCCCGTCAGGGCGCGGCCCAGCTGAACGCTGGATTGGGTTCCCATCGCGAAGTACTCCGGACGCTCGATCAGGTCCCGGTTCTTGAGCTTCTCGTAGTTGTCCTGCGCGAGCTGGTAGCGGAGAAAAGGAGAGGCAATCGTCTGATCCGGGGGAAGTTGCGCCGGAGGGAGGAGGCCCGGTTCGTCCGTGTAAGTATCCTTCAGGTAGCTGAAGCCCGCGGAATAACGGTGCGCCCAACCTTCCGTCAAGCCCGCGGACCAGCCTCCGAATGTCTGGGCCGTGTCCTGCCTGTGGCGAAACTGGGCGATCTTCGCCCCGTTGCTGAAGACGGAGTCGATGCGAGTATCCGTCGAGGTCGAGAATCCGGCTGCCCATCGAGTGTCCAGTGCGTAGAACGGCCGGGCGATCGAGATCGCGTTGGTCTGGCCGTCGCTGAGCCGGGAGTGCGAGTAGTCGATTGCGGTCCAGCCGTCGAAAACGTGGGGTAGCGAGACCTCGTACTGGGTTGTGCTGCGATCGGCATCGGTGGTGTGGTTGGCCCCGATGAGAACGCCGGTGCCGAGGGCGTTGGTGTCCCGTACCGACCAGCCGGTTTTGTTGACGCCCCCTGCGCGGCTTGCGCTCACGCCGGGCTCCAGCGTCCAGGTATCGCGCGTCTCGACTGCGATATCGACCACGCCGTCGCGGTAGCCGACCGGCACGATGCTCATGTCGTAGAAAATCCGGTTCGACCGCATCAGTCGCTCCGTCTCTTCGATGAGGCGGACCGAAACGCGCTCGCCGGGTTTGAACAGCAGCTGGCGCCTGACCACCGCGGCGCGCGTTTGAATGTGTAAGGCGTTGGCGGCGCGGTAGAGGATGCCGTTTTCCTTCTCGTCCGCGAGGTCGAAGATGTTGCGGTTGTCGATCCGCACCTCGCCGATGATCGCCCCGGCCGCTTCGAGCTCCGCGAACGACGGGATTTTTCCTGCGGAAGACGGCGCAGGCTCCACGGAGAGTGGAGCCTGCGGTGCAGGCTCGGGCTCTTGAGCCGCCGCCGGTCCGAGGGAGCACGCGATCGCCGCGCAGCAGCCGGCGAGCAACCGGGCGAGGTCGGCGGCCCCGACCTGCCTTACTCGGAGATTGCGGAAGGAAATTGCCAGGCGAGGATCGCCTTGATGGTTTTAGCCGTGCTCGCTCTGCACGATTCCTATTCCGGCTTGATGCCGGCTTCCTTCACGACCTTCGCCCACTTGACCGTCTCCGACGCGATGAAACGGCCGAACTCCTCCGGGCTCATCTGCGCGGCTTCCCCGCCTTCGGTCTCGAAGCGCTTCTTCGTTTCGGCCGAGGCGAGGATCACCGAGAGCTCCCTGTGCAGCCGCTCGATGACGGGGCGCGGTGTGCCCGCCGGCGCGACGATGCCCCACCAGTTGGTGGCTTCGTATCCCGGTACGCCGGCCTCGGAGATCGTCGGAAGATCGGGCAGGGCGGCGACGCGCTTGGTGCTTCCCACGCCCAGCGGCTTCAAGCGTCCCGAGCGGATGTGGGGCAGCGTCTGGATGAGCGAGCCGATCGCGATCTGGGTGTTGCCCGCGATCACATCCATCATCGCGGGACCCCCGCCTTTGAACGGAATGTGCACGATGTCCAGGCCCGATTGCAGCTTGAACAGCGAGCTCGCCAGATGCTGGAAGCTGCCGACGCCGGCCGAGGCGTAATTCAGCTGCCCGGGTTTTTCCCTTGCGAGCGCGAGGAGATCTTTCAGCGAATTGACCGGCAGCTTCGTCGTGACGGCGAGCACTACGGGGCCGGTGCCGAGCAGGGCGACCGGAGCAAAGGCGTTGATCGGATCGTAGGGCAGCTTGTACATCGAGGCGCCGAACGCATGGGCGACCGAGATGAGGAGCAGGGTATGCCCGTCGGGCAGCGATCGCGCGACCGCTTCCGTGCCGATGATGCCGCCCGCGCCGCCCTGGTTGTCCACCACCACTTGCTTGCCGAGCCGCTCGGAAAGCTGGAAGGCGATCATGCGTCCGACCACGTCGTTGCTGCCGCCGGGCGGAAACGGGATGACCATCCGCACCGGCTTGCTCGGATAGAGTTGCGCAGCTGCATGCGTCGCGTGCAGCAGGGCCGCAGGCAGCGCGAGCAGCAGGACCAGGGTCGCGGGTTTCAGCATCTTCGACATTCTCTCCTCCGTGGCAGGCTCCCTCCTCGCTTTCAGCGCACGCCCAGTTCGATCAGCGTGGTCGTCTCGATGTTTTCGCCGAACCACGCCCTGAGCGCGGCCTCGCGTTTGCCGATGTATTCTATGCGTCCGTCTTTTTGAGTCATCGGCAGGTCATGGCCGGGAACGAGGACGCTTCCCGGCCTTTTTTGCCACAGCTGCCAGATCCTCTCGATCGACGCCGCGCTGAGCGCGGCGTCGTAGGTAGCTTCGCCCTTGCGCGAGAGCAGCTCCGCGCCGATCTTCGCGGCGTCGCCGGTGAAGATCGCGTCGCGCTCCTTTCCCTCGAGCACGAAGACGAGATGACCGGGGGTGTGCCCGGGCGCAGCGTGCGCCCTCAGTCCCGGCATGCATTCCTGCTCGGCCGCGACGGGACGCAGCGAAGGCCAGCTCTCCAGCTCGCGGATGTAGAGCTCGGGCACCGGCGTCTCGCCCCAGGGCTCGGCCGTCGACCACGCGAGCTCCCTTGCGCCGATGATTATTCGCGCCTGGCGGAACAGGATCCAGTTGATCGAGTGATCGTAGTGCGAATGCGTGAGGATGACGTCGGTCACGTCGGCGGGCTCCAGGCCGCGCTTCGCGAGCTGCTCGATGATCCCTTTCCTCATGCTGAAGCTGCCCACATCCACCTGGACCAGGTGCCCACTCCCGCGGACCAGCGCGCGCGGCC
>CAYQVE010000154.1:0-7968 GCA_964420785.1 uncultured Enterobacteriaceae bacterium
ATACCGGGATGCATTGTGTACACTGGGGGATACGGGGCGAGGCTGAAAATGTTCTTCCTATTGATTATTTTCGGCCCCGGGTTCCGCTACGGCAAGCCCTATCTGTACAACTCGCTGGTGCTCAGCGTCGTGGGCTTCGCCCTGGTCCTGACGTTCAGCGATTACTGGATACAGAACCGCGTGCTCGGCATCGGCCTGATGGTGGGCATGATCCTGTTGTCGCTCTTCCAGGGCAAGCTCGTCACCCGCCTGTTCGATTCGCTGCGTCGCGAGGAAGCCGCGAACCAGGCGAAGCGACGTTTCCTCTCCACGGTGAGCCACGAGATGCGAACCCCGCTCAACGCCATCGTCGGGATGAACGACCTGCTGCGCGATACGCCTTTGAACACGGAACAGGCGGAAATGGTGAAGGCGATGCACGAGGCCTCGCGGTCGATGCTCAAGCTGATCGAGGACGTGCTGGACATTTCCAAGATCGAGGCCGGCAAAGTCAGCATCGAAGAAACGGATTTCGACCTGCACAGCCTGATCAACGGGACTGCCGCGGTGCTCGCGCCGCAGGCCGAGATCCGCGGACTGCTGTTCAGGACCCACGTCATGCCGGAAGTGCCGCACGCGCTGCGCGGCGACCCCTACCATCTGCGCCAGGTGCTCTACAACCTCATCGGAAACGGCGTCAAGTTCACCCAGTCCGGAAGCGTCGTCCTGACCGTCTCGAGCCTGGGGGAGAGCGAGCATGTCGTGCGACTGAAATTTTCCATCGAGGACACCGGGATAGGTATTGCGCCGGAAGCTCAGGAACGCATTTTCGAAAGTTTCGTCCAGGCCGACGACTCGACCACGCGCCGCTACGGCGGCACCGGGCTCGGCACCACCATCTCGAAGCAGCTGGTGGAGATGATGGGCGGGCAGATCGGGCTGAACAGCACGCCCGGGAAGGGCAGCACATTCTGGTTCGAGCTGCCCTTGAAGAAGCAGATGGCGGGGCAGGCAGCCGAAGCCTCGTTGCGACTCAACGATATCCGGATCATGCTGATCGGTTTCTCCGACGCGGACCTGCAAGCGCTCGAGCAGGACCTTGCCACTTGGGGGGCGCGCACCGGGCGCGCGGCGGGCGTCGAGGCCGGGGCCGCACGCCTCGCCGAGGCACAGTCCCTCGGGCATCCCTACCACCTGGTGCTCCTGCGCGAAGACACCGCGATTGCGCCGGGCAAGAATCTGGGACGGCTCCGCAATACCCGCAGCCAGAAGGCGCCTCCGACTGTGCTGTTCACCGCCGGCGTATCGCAGATTCGCAGCGCCGAAGCCCTTGGGGGCGGTTTCGTGGGGGTACTGGAGATGCCGTTCAAGAAGGGGCTCTTGTTCAACGTCATTCATTCCGCCACCGCGGTCCAGGGGAGCCAGGAAGGCGTCATTTCGCTCAGCGACTACTACGCCACCCGCGACGCCAACCGGCGCCGCTACCAAATCCTGGTGGCCGAGGACAACGCCGTCAATCAGCGTGTCATCGTCGGGATACTCGAGCGCGCCGGACACAGAGTCCGGGTCGTCGACGACGGGGAGCAGGCGCTCGATGTTCTGGAGAACGAGCGGTTCGACGTGATCATCATGGATCTCAACATGCCCGAGCTCGGCGGGCTGGACGCTGCGCGGGCTTACCGCTTCATGGATCCGGAGGCGATACAGGTCCCGATCATCATGCTTTCGGCGGACGTGACCTCGGAGGCGATGAAGGAATGCGAGGACGCCGGGATCGACGCTTTCCTGCCCAAGCCGGTCGAGGCACGCCGCCTGCTCGACACCATCGCAAGCCTGATTGCGAAGCGCGCGAGCACGACGGCGGTGTCCGGCGACGGCGCCGAGGAGACCCAGGCGGTCATCAATCCGGCGGCGCTCTCCGAGCTTGAGCTCATCAGCTCCGAGAGTACTTTCATGCCGGAACTCCTCAACGGATTCATCCAAGATGGCGAGGCGCTGCTGCGACAGATGGAAGCTGCGGTGGCGGCGGAGCAATACGAAACGCTCAGGGACCTCGTGCACGCCATGAAGGGCTCGGCGGTCACGCTCGGCGCCGAGCAATTGTGCCGGACATGCGTGGGAATCAACAGCCAGACGACTTCGGAACTGCGAGCGAGCGGACCCCGCCTCTTGAAGGTGATACGGGAGCAGTTTCAGCAGGCGCGCGCTTCGCTCCTCGAATATCTAAAGAAAAGCCAGAGCGCGGCCAGCTGAAGCCAGGGACGTGACATGAATAGGTGGCGGCGTGAGAAACCATGATTGACTTATCACTCCATGACCGAATAATCCAGCGCCTACTGGCGGCATCCGATGCAAAACTTACCGCGGCCGACGTCGACGAAGCGACCTCGCTTCGACAGGATCTGGACATCAGTTCACTGATTCTGATCACACTGGCTTCCGAACTGGAGGATGAGTTGGAGATCGACATCGACGATGAGGAACTTGGCCAGATACAGACGATCGGCGATCTTTTCAAGGCGATCGAAGGCAAGAAGCGACAGAATCCGAAGGCGTGACGCGGTCTGAGTTAATGGCTCCTCGACGCGTGGCGATCACGGGAGTCGGTCTCGTATCGTGCCTTGGGCACGATTACAACCAAGTAGTGAAGGCCCTCCAAAACGGGGCAAGCGGCCTTCGGGCCATGCCGGACTGGGAAAGCCTAGGCCTGAAGAGTCGGGTGGCGGGTGCGATCATGGACGTCGAAACCAAGTTCGACCGCTCGTCCATCCCGAAGAGACTGCGTCCCGTGATTTCGGAGGCCTCCAAGTACTGTTGCCTCGCCGCGCTCGATGCCGTCGGCGATTCGGGCCTTTCCGATGCCGACGTGCAATCCGAAAGAACGGCGTGCATCGTCGGGACGGGAATCGGAAGCGTGGAGTCCATCTACACGGGGGGGCGGCAGGTCCATTCCGGAGAGATTGCGAAGGTCAGCCCGTTCGTCGTGCTGAAAAGCATGGCCAGCGCGTCGAGCGCGGCGGTCGCGAACCTGCTCAAGGTCCACGGACGCAGTTATTCGATCAGTTCCGCGTGTTCCACTTCTTCGCATAGTATCGGCACGGCATACGAGCTCATCCGCTCCGGAATCGTGGATCGCGCCATCGCGGGTGGCGGAGAAGAGGTGCACCCTTTGATCGCCGCCGGTTTCCAGGCCCTTCGCTTCGCACTCGCATCGAAATTCAACGAGCGCCCGGAACAGGCATCGCGCCCATACGACCTCGCCCGCGACGGGTTCGTGATCGGCGGCGGCGCAGGGATCGTCGTGCTCGAGGCATTGGACCAGGCGCTGGCGCGTCGCGCTCGCGTGCGCGCCGAGATCGTTGGATTCGGTACAAGTTCGGATGGTTTCGACATGGTCATGCCAGAACCCAGCGGTGTGCAGGCGGCCAAGTGTATGCGCGGCGCGATCCAGGACGGAGGGATGAGTCCTCGGGAAGTCGGCGCCGTCAATACGCACGGCACGGCGACCATCAAAGGTGACGTAGCTGAAGTCGAGGCGATGAAGGAAGTGTTCGACGGCAGACCGCCGCCGTTCTCATCGACAAAATCGATGACCGGTCATCCCCTGGGCGCTGCAGGAGCGCTCGAAACGATCTTTTGCGTAGGCATGCTCGAGCATCGCTTCATAGCCCCTTCCATCAACATCGAGAAACTCGATCCCGAATTTGCGGGAATGCCGATCGTAACGGCTCCGAAGTTCACGGAGCTACGCACCATACTTTCCAATAGCTTCGGATTCGGTGGAACGAACGCGAGCCTTCTGCTGAAGGCGTTTCGCAACTAGCCCGACGGGTCCCAGAGGGCTTTGGGGCACGGCGAGCATCGCTTCATCGGACGAGGGCGGCAAAGCCGAACAAGACTCGCCGCGCATGAGCCCCGCCGGGGCGCGTCCTAACGCACCGGTCGGGACGGATCGGATCACGGCCCCGGCAGGTCATGGCTCATGCGCGCGCGAGCGCCCATCCTTCGGGCGGACATGCACAGCCGCGCTCAGGCTGTCGCGTACTGCTCTTCCTCCACTCTTTCCGCCGCCTCCG
This sequence comes from uncultured Enterobacteriaceae bacterium, assembly GCA_964420785.1. Classification (GTDB taxonomy): domain Bacteria; phylum Pseudomonadota; class Gammaproteobacteria; order Burkholderiales; family SG8-39; genus VBDM01. The sequence continues at coordinate 4,056 of CAYQVE010000154.1, forward strand.
GTATCGCCGCGGCACCGCCCGGGACACGCTTCGACTGCGAGCGTGCCAAGCGGCTCATCAGTTTGAGATCCTTCTCTTCCAAGCGCAGCGCCGCATTCACCCATACGTTGGCGATGTTGAGCAATTCTTCGTGGCTCACGGGGTGGAAATGCTGGCGGCAGCTGAGCACGGCCTGCATGCCATTGCGGCGCCGCTCGTTGCGCCGGATGTAATCCTGCACGGCCGCTTCCCCGGTCCCGTCTTCCGCGAGCACGTCGACGACGCCCGCTTCGTGCATTTCCTCGGCGGTGTAGACACGGCCGGAGAGTATCATCTCTTCGGCGCGTCTCATCCCCACGCGTCTGGCGAGCAGGCTGTAGGCGCCGTTGCCGGGAAACAGATTGAACAGAATTTCAGGCAGTCCCATCCGCGAGCGCCGCTCGGCGACAATGACGTTCGAGGAGAGCGCTGTTTCGAATCCACCGCCGAGCGCCTCCCCCTGGACCAGTGAAATCGTGGTCATCGGACTTCCGTAGCTGCAGATCCGCTGGTACATGTTGTCGACACACAGCTTGACATAGCGCATGAGCGTGTCGCGGTCGGCGGCCTTGATCAGCTGCACCAAATTCGCAAGGTTTCCGCCCAGGCTGAATATGCCTTCGATCCTGGATCCGCCGACGTAGTAGTGAATCTGATGCAGGTCTCCTTTGTAAAGCACGCGACCGCCGCAGGATTCGATGGCGCTGTCGTGGGCACGTAGCTCTTCGAGCATGCCGAGGTTGAAGCACGGCGCGCCCGAGGGCTTCATGTAGGTCCACGCTACCGCGTGCTCTGGATCAAACCTGACCTCGATCTGCTTGTATTGCCGCCTGAACATTCCCTCTATCACGTTGAAATCGACCGGTGCGTTCATGATTTATTTCCTTCCTTTCAGGGTGTGTTGAAGAACCTAGGTTTTTATGATTTCTTTGCGAGGACTATACTCCCAATTACACGGTTGTCGAAAGCCGCTTTATTCCAATGTACTATTCCATTGTCATTGGCCGCCGTCCGGCGCGCTATCGGGGGTTTTTCCCATCCTCCCTCAGGGAATTCCCGATGGGACTTGTCGAGAATTCGTGAAAAAGTTGGCGTATTTGCCTGTGCGGCCGCGCGCCGGGCAGGGATCCGGGGAAAGGGCCGTGCCGGTCGGCCCGGCTAAATGACGACGCTAAAAACGCGCGCTCGCATCTTCGTTCTGGTGATTCTCGCGGCCTTTCCGGCGCTCCTGCTCACGGTCTACAGCGCGGTCGAGCGGCGCGCTTCGACGGAAAACCAGGCGCGCGCGGAGCTCAGGCGGCTGGTCAAGCTCGCGGCCATGCAGCAATGGCAAGTCGTGGAGGGCGCCAGGCAGATGATGGTTGCGTCTTCGCAAATTCTCTTCACGTTGCTGAGCGACAGAAAGCGCTGCACCGCGTACTTTGCGAGTCTGTTGGCGCAAAACCGCGAAACGTACCATTCGATGGGTCTTTTCACCCCGGATGGCCAGTTGTTCTGCAACGCCGCGAGTTGGCGGGACAAGGTCTACAGCGGGGATCGGCTGTACTTTCGACTTGCCAGGGAAACGGGCAGATTCGCGGTCGGCGAATATCAAGTCGGTCGCGTCACGGGAAAAGCCGGTATCAATTTCGGATTTCCTCTCAGAGACGCCGATAACAAGGTCTACGCAGTGGCGTTCGCGGGGCTCGATCTTGAGAATCTTGGCCGCATGGCCGAGGCCACGCCCCTGCCGCCCGATGGCGTCTTGAGCGTAGTCGACGTCAAGGGAACCATCCTGGCGCGCAAGCCGGCGATGCCGGAGCGTGTCGGTGAAAGGCTTTGGAATCCGCAGGTGATCGAAGCGGTGCTCGCCGGCCGGGAAGGAGTGCTCGAGGCCAAGGGAGAGGACGGAGTCGAGTGGCTGCTCGCGCACGAGGTCGTGACACAGAACCCGGACGGCGCCTTTCCGCTTCGCGTCATGGTTACCGTGCCGCTCAGCCGGGTCTTTTCCGAAGGGAACAGAGCGCTCGTCCGGGACCTGCTTGGGATCAGCCTCGCCACGCTGTTTCTTCTGGTCGGAGTCTGGTACGGCACCGAGTGGTTCATGTTGCGTAAGATCGGGGGGCTGCTTCGGGCCGCTGACCAGGTGCGCGGCGGCGACCTGAATGCCAGAACGGGAATTCCCTACGGCGGAGAGGAACTCAGCCAGCTTGCGCAGGCGTTCGACGACATGGCCCTCGCGCTCCAGCAGCGGGAGCAGAAGCTCCAGGAGCGAGCGATCTCCGACCCGCTCACCGGTCTGTACAATAGGCGCTACCTGAGCGAGTTCCTTCCGCGCGAGCTGGTGCGATGCAGGCGCAGCGCGACGCCGCTCGCGGTGATGCTGATCGATCTGGATCACTTCAAGCGCGTCAACGACTCCTTCGGACACGAGGCGGGGGACGTCGTGCTCAAGGCGATCGCGGCGCTGCTCAAAGGCAAGGTTCGCGGGAGCGACATTGCGTGTCGCTATGGGGGCGAGGAATTCGCGCTGATCCTGCCCGAAACCGGGCTCGATGCCGCGATGCGGCGCGCCGAAGTCATCCGTCTAGCAGTCGCCCGCCTCGTCCTCGGCCACGCGGGGACCCCTCTGCGCAAGGTCACGGCGTCGCTGGGGATCGCGCTGTTTCCGGATCACGGCGGAGACAGCGACGCCCTCCTGCGCGCGGCGGACGTGGCGCTCTATGCTGCCAAAGGAGCCGGACGCGATCGGATCGTCGTCGGTTCCGCGGAGAAGCGCTGAGCCCGATCGCTTGCGTTACTTGAAAATCTGCTGGTTCCCTGAGGCGTTTCGGCGTTCGTCTTCCCACCCCTCCCGGCTGACTCCCTGAACGGCTGAAGGATTGCTCGACGGCAATCTGCTGCCGGTGGTGTAGACGGGTTCCCTGCGCGGCTGCGCTGCGGCTTTGGGTTCAGTGGGCGCTGCGGCTTTAGGTTCGGTGGGCGTCGTCCCGCAGCCGTAGGTTGCGGTGCATAGAACGGAAACGATCAACAGTTGGCGTATGTGCATTTCTTGAAACTCCCATCCCTTGAAATATGCCGCCAGTCTACTTTGTCGGCCCCGGTCTGCGCAATCGAGTGGCTCCCCGACCAGGGCTCGAACCTGGGACCTGCGGATTAACAGGTCTGCCTCCCCGTCGGAACGCGCAGTTTGGCGTCGGCGGGCGCGATTCTACGCCACTAAACGCCAAATGCGGCCTGGAAGAGTTGGGGAGATTGGTTGGAGACACGGCGCAATCTAGGGGCGCTATGCAAGTGAACCACCGAGGCGTCGCTGCTGATGCGGGGATTTTGTCGCAGCGCGCCGGGCGCGCTGCGCGTATCCTTCGGTTTGAGGTCAATTCACGCAGTTCTGGCGCCGCGCGCCTACGGAACCTGAAGGGGGAGCCATGAACAAGAACATAACCGTCGTCCTCGTCCTCGTGCTACTGCAGCCGGCCGCGAGCAGACCGCAGGATGCAGCCTATGTGCCGCCGATGGATCCGACGCGCAAAGTGAGCAGGCAGGTCTGCATCAGAACCATCCATATCGACGGCGGCAACCTGATGTGCATTGAGATGACTGAGGCCCAGCGCCGCGCCAGGATCGCGGAAGAAGAGCGGCAGGCCAGGGCCCGGAGGGAAGCCGAGGAGCGCGCCGCGCGCGAGCGCCTGGAGCGTGAGCGCGCCGAGCAGCTTGCCCGGGAAGAGGCCGCCCGGAAGCAGCGGGCTGCCGAGGAGGAGCGGCTCGCCGCCGAGCGCCGCCGGCTGGAGGCCGAGGCCGCGCGCAAGGCCCAGGAAGAGCGCGAGCGTCAGGAGAGGGCGGAGGCAGAAGCCCGTGCCCGCCAGCGCGCCGAGCAGGAAGCGCGTGAGGCAGCCGAGCGTGAGTGTCGGCGTCT
>CAYQVE010000155.1:0-7938 GCA_964420785.1 uncultured Enterobacteriaceae bacterium
CGTTCCACGCCGGGCAGGTGTGCAACTACGTCGGCGGCATGGTGCCCTTCGCCAAGACCAAGGCGCAGCGCCTCGCCAACAACGATCCGCGCCCGTCGCTCGAGGAGCGCTACCACAACTCGCATGCGGGCTACGTCGCCGCGGTGAAGAAGGCAGCGGACAACGCCGCTTGCAAGGGCTATCTGCTCGCAGGCCCGGATGCGGCGAACGATGGATCGACGGCGCAGTGCTCGGGCCCGGTCCCGGCAGGCTTCCCGAACGACTGGAAAGTCCTGGTCGATGCCGCTATCGCGAGCAACGTCTGCAACCAGCCCGGCGACGGCGGCAAGTGCAATCCCGCCGCGCCCTGAGGTGAGCCAAGCCTCAAGAACGCGCTGAGAACGAACGCCACGGGCCCCGGCTGGTCGGGGCCCGCAGGCGCTCTCACAGGCACGGAGGAGGAGCAATCAATAGCGCGTGAAAATTTGAAGCAGCGGGGTTTGTCGCGCCGCAAATTCATGCAGAGCGCGGCGGCGAGCAGTCCGAACAGAATCCGTTGAGGAGCTGAAACCCGCCCGGATCGCGGTTGTGTTCCCGCGCCGGCGCCGCTTGACTTTGGGCCTGCAGCGCCTAGCATCTAATGCGTTGCGTAACGCGGGTCGCGTACAATCGCGGCGGCTGCACATGTCGAACGGTCCTACCGACAAGCCTGCGGTGAATGCCGAGGCGCTCGCGGGCGCGCTGCGGGCGCTGGGAATGCTCTACGGCGCGAGCCAGCCGCTCGCGGAGATCATCGCCGGCGCGCAGAGCGAGGCCGAGGCGATCCGCATGTACATCGAGCGCGAACGACCGCACCTGCTCGCGAGCTACGATCTCGAGACGCTGGTGAAGATGGTGCAGGGAGCGCGCGAGGCGAAGACCGACGCCAAGCACGGCGTGGAACAGTTCAGCCCGAGCGACAAGCCGCCCGCGAAACGCCGGAGCTAGCAGCCGCAGCAGAACTCCCGCCGGATTCCGCGCGGCGGAATTATTGATGCGTGTCAAGCCTTTGCCGCTACCCCGGCTGTAAAATGGGCCCATGAACGAGCGAGCATCCTCGGCGCCCAGGGGAGAACGGCAGCCCGCGAAACTCGCGCGCGTGCGCGGCGCGCCCAAAGGGCGCAGCGTCGACCCCAAGGCCCGCGAGGAAGTGCGGGCTCTCTTGAAAGACGCGCCGCTCCGTCGCGATCTGCTGATCGAGCATCTGCACCGCATCCAGGACCGCTACGGGCATCTCTCGGCCGCGCACCTGGTCGCCCTCGCGGATGAAATGAGCCTTTCGATGACGGAGGTTTACGAGGTCGCGACCTTCTACCACCATTTCGACGTGATCAAAGAGGGTGAAACGGCACCGCCCGCGATCACCGTGCGCGTGTGCGACTCGATCGCCTGCGACATCGCAGGCTCGCGCGAGCTGCTGGCGGAGCTGCCCGGGATTCTCGGCAAGGACGTGCGCGTGCTGCACGCGCCCTGCATCGGACGCTGCGAGACCGCTCCCGCCGCCGTCGTCGGGCAGAACCCGCTGCCTCATGCGAGTGTGGAAAAGATCGCCGCGCTGGTGAAAGCCAGGGCGGTGAAGCACCCGGCGCCGGGCGCGCGCGAATCGCATCCGCACGGCGATATCGTGAGCCCGCCTTGCGTCGACTACGCCGCGTATCGCGCCCAGGGCGGCTATGAGCTCGCCAAGTCGTGCATCGAGGGCGCGAAGAAGCGCGAGGACGTCGTCGCCGTCATGGAAAATTCCGGCCTGCGGGGACTCGGCGGCGCGGGCTTCCCGGCGGGGCGCAAATGGAAATCGGTCGCTGCGGAGCCGGCGCCGCGCCTGATGGCGATCAACATCGACGAGGGCGAGCCCGGCACCTTCAAGGACCGCTGGTATCTAGAGCGCGATCCGCACCGCTTCATCGAGGGCGCGCTCGTCGCCGCCTGGGCGGTCGGCATCGACCAGATCTACATCTATCTTCGTGACGAGTACCACGGCTGCCGTGCGATCCTCGAAAAGGAAGTCGCCGCGCTGCAAAAAGACCCGCCGTGCACGCTGCCGCCGATCCATCTTCGCCGCGGCGCCGGGGCCTACATCTGCGGGGAGGAATCGGCGATGATCGAGTCGATCGAGGGCAAGCGCGGCATGCCGCGGCTGCGCCCGCCTTACGTCGCCCAAGTGGGGCTGTTCGGCCGCCCGACCCTGGAGCACAACATGGAGACGCTCCACTGGGTGCGCGAGATACTCGAGCGCGGCGCCGACTGGTTCGCCGCGCACGGACGCAACGGCCGCAAGGGCCTGCGCTCGTTTTCGGTGAGCGGCCGCGTGAAGAAGCCCGGGATGCACCTTGCGCCGGCGGGCATCACAGCGAAGGAGCTGATCGCGGAATACTGCGGCGGGATGCTCGATGGCCACCAGTTTTACGGCTATCTCCCGGGCGGCGCTTCAGGCGGGATATTGCCGGCATCGATGGCGGATATCCCGCTCGACTTCGACACGCTGAACCAGTACGGTTGTTTCATCGGCTCGGCGGCGGTGGTGATTCTCTCGGACCAGGACCGGGCGACCGCCGCCGCGCGCAACCTGACCAGGTTCTTCTCCGAGGAGTCCTGCGGACAGTGCACACCCTGCAGGGTCGGCACGGCAAAGGCGCTCAAGCTCATCGAGAAAACGAAGTGGGATCAGCCGCTGCTCAAGGAACTTTCCCAGGCTATGATGGACGCATCCATATGCGGGCTGGGGCAGGCCGCGCCCAACCCGGTGCTTTCCGTGATGAAATACTTCCCGCAGGAGATCGCGTGATGGCGAGGGGTGAGCGATGGACCGCATAAGCACCGCGCAGGCGGCGACGATGCCGGTCGAGTTCAAGCTGAACGGCAAGACCGTCGTCGGCCGCTCGGACGAGACCCTCATCGAGACGGCCAAGCATTACGGCATCGACATCCCGCACCTCTGCTACAAGGAAGGCATGCGGCCGGACGGCAACTGCCGCGCCTGCGTGGTCGAAGTCAAGGGCGAGCGCGTGCTCGCGCCTTCCTGCTGCCGCTACCCCGGGGACGGCATGGAGGTCACCACCGACAGCGCGCGCGCGGTGGCGAGCCAGAAAATGGTGCTCGAGCTCCTGCTCTCGGACATTCCGGAGAAATCCTACACGCTCGATTCCGAGCTCGATCACTGGGCGAAGGAACTGAAAGTCGGCAAGCCGCGCTTCGAGTCGCGGCACCAGCCGAAAGCGGATCTCTCGCACCCCGCGATCGCGGTGAACCTGGACGCCTGCATCCAGTGCACCCGCTGCCTGCGCGCCTGCCGCGAAGAACAGGTGAACGACGTCATCGGCTACGCACACCGCGGCGAGCATTCCAAGATCGTCTTCGACCTCGACGACCCCATGGGCAATTCCACCTGCGTCGCCTGCGGCGAATGCGTGCAGGCCTGCCCGACGGGCGCGCTCATGCCCGCGCGCGAGGTCGGCAAGATCCAGGCGGACAAAGCCGTCGACTCGGTCTGCCCCTATTGCGGCGTCGGGTGCCTTCTCACCTACAACGTCAAGGGCAACAAGATCCTCTGGGTGCAGGGCCGCGAAGGGCCCGCGAACAGCAACCGCTTGTGCGTGAAGGGACGCTACGGATTCGACTACGTGCAGCACAAGCACCGGCTCACAAAGCCCCTCATCCGCAAGCCGGGCGTGAAGAAGCACAAGGACTTCACCGTCGATCCGAACGACTGGTCCCAGGTGTTCCGCGAGGCGAGCTGGGAAGAGGCGCTCGATTTCGCGGCGAAGGGATTGCGCGATATCCGCGACAGGCACGGGAAAAAATCGCTCGCCGGCTTCGGCTCGGCGAAGGGCACGAACGAGGAGGCGTATCTCTTCCAGAAACTGGTGCGCACCGGCTTCGGATCGAACAACGTCGATCACTGTACGCGCCTGTGCCACGCCTCGTCGGTCGCAGCGCTCATGGAAGGCATCAACTCGGGCGCAGTCTCGAACCAGGTGCGCGACGTGATGAAGGCGGAAGTGATCTTCCTCATCGGCGCAAACCCGACGGTGAACCATCCCGTCGCGGCGACCTGGATGAAGAACGCCGCGAAGGCCGGAGTGAAGCTCATCGTCGCGGATCCGCGGCGCGGTGATCTCGCGCGCCACGCTACCTACAACCTGCAGTTCAAGGCCGACACCGACGTCGCACTGCTGAACGCGATGCTGCATACCATCGTCGAGGAGGGTCTGGTCAACGAGGCCTTCGTCCGCGACCGCACTTCCGGCTACGAGGCGCTCGCCGAGAACGTGAAGAAGTTTTCTCCGGAGGCGATGGCGCCCATCTGCGGCATCGAAGCAAAGACAATCCGCGAAGTCGCGCGCCTGTACGCGACCTCGAAGGGCTCGATCATCATGTGGGGGATGGGCATCTCGCAGCACGTGCACGGTACCGACAACGCGCGCTGCCTCATCGCGCTCGCGCTCTCGACCGGGCAGATCGGCAAGCCGGGCTCGGGCCTGCATCCCCTGCGCGGCCAGAACAACGTGCAAGGGGCGTCGGACTCGGGGCTGATCCCGATGTTCTATCCCGATTACCAGCGGGTGGCGACGCCCGAGGCGAAGGCGCGCTTCGAGAAACTCTGGGGCATGGAGCTCGATCCGAAGCCCGGGCTGACGGTGGTCGAGATCATGCACGCGGCGAAGAAAAGGGAAATCCGCGGCATGTACATCATGGGCGAGAACCCGGCGATGTCCGACCCCGACGTCGATCACGCCCGCGAGGCGCTCGCTGCGCTCGACCACATGGTGGTGCAGGACATCTTTCTCACGGAAACGGCTTATCTCGCCGACGTGGTGCTGCCTGCGACCGCCTGGCCGGAGAAGGTCGGCACGGTCACCAACACCGACCGCATGGTTCAGCTCGGCAGGAAGGCGATCGAGCCGCCGGGCGAAGCGAAAGAGGACCTCTGGCTCATCAACGAGCTCGCAAAGCGCATCGGCCTTCCCTGGAATTACACCCACCCGCGCGAAGTGTTCAACGAAATGCGCCAGTGCATGGACTCGATCGCAGGCATCACCTGGGAGCGCCTCGAGCGCGACTCGTCGGTGACCTATCCGTGCGAGAAGGAAGGCGATCCGGGCGAACCCGTGGTATTCGTCACGCATTTCCCCACGACCACGGGCCGCGGCAAGTTCGTTCCGGCGGACCTGATTTCGGCCGACGAGCGCCCGGACGACCGGTACCCGATGGTGCTCATCACGGGCCGCCAGCTCGAGCACTGGCATACCGGCGCGATGACGCGCCGCGCGACCGTGCTCGACCACATCGAGCCCGAGCCCGTCGCGTCGTTCCATCCGGCCGACCTCGAACGGTTCGGGGTGAAAGCAGGCGAGATCGTGACCGTGGAATCGCGCCGCGGCAAAATTTCGCTTTACGCCCGGGCCGACGACGGCACACCGGCGGGCGCCGTGTTCATCCCGTTCTGCTACTACGAGGCGGCGGCGAACATGCTGACCAACCCGGTGCTCGACCCGGTCGGCAAGATCCCGGAGTTCAAGTACTGCGCGGTGAAAGTCACGAAGGGCGGGCCGACGCCGGTGCACTCGAGCTTCGGCGGCGGAAAAGCGCTGGCCGAGCTGGGCGGTTGAGGCCTCTCCTTCCTTGCTGGATCGTCAGGATTTTCCGTTCGAGTCCCTGACCCGAACGCGGTGGTTCCTCTTCCACGGTGCGCTCAAATGCATCGACCGCAGCGTCGAACGTCGCCCCTGATCTGGCGCGCACCAGTGCGCTGAGGACGAACACTCCGGAGCACCGAGACCGCACACGACCGCCTTGGGGCCTTGACCTTCGTCAATGTTCGGCCAAACGCGCAGCCCTTATAGTGTCTCGCCCATAAAATCAAACACGATGCTGTCCCGCAGCAGAAGGACCGGTAGATGGCTTCCGACATCGAAATCGCACAGAAAGCCAGGCTCGAGCGCATCTCCAAGATCGCTCTCGCGAAGCTCGGCATCCCCGAGGAGCACCTCGAGCCCTACGGGCATTTCAAGGCGAAGGTGTCGCTCGAATACCTGGACGGTCTGAAGGCGCGTCCGAACGCGAAGCTCGTCCTGGTGACGGCGATGACGCCCACACCCGCGGGGGAGGGCAAGACGACCACCACGGTGGGGTTGGGCGATGCGCTCAATCACATCGGCAAGAAAGCGATGATCTGCCTGCGCGAGCCCTCGCTCGGACCCGTCTTCGGGATGAAAGGCGGCGCCGCCGGCGGCGGCTACGCCCAGGTCGTGCCGATGGAGGACATCAATCTGCACTTCACCGGCGACTTCAACGCCATCGCGCTCGCGAACAATCTGCTCGCGGCGATGCTCGACAATCACATCCATCACGGCAACGAACTCGGGATCGACGTGCGGCGCATCGCGTGGAGGCGAGTGGTGGACATGAACGACCGCGCGCTGCGCGACATCACGGTGAGCCTGGGCGGCCCGGGCAACGGCTATCCGCGACAGGACGGATTCGACATCGTGGTCGCCTCCGAGGTCATGGCGATCTTCTGCCTGTCCACCTCGCTCGACGATCTCAAGGAACGCCTCGGCAAGATCGTGATCGGCTACACGCGCGACCAAAAACCGGTGCTCGCCCGCGATCTCCGGGCCCAGGGCGCGATGACCGTGCTCCTGAAGGACGCGATCAAGCCGAACCTCGTGCAGACGCTCGAGAACAATCCGGCCTTCATCCACGGCGGCCCGTTCGCCAACATCGCGCACGGCTGCAACTCCGTGATCGCGACAAGCTCGGCGATGAAGCTGGTCGATTACGTGGTCACGGAAGCCGGATTCGGCGCGGACCTCGGCGCGGAGAAATTCATCGACATCAAGTGCCGCAAATCGGGCCTGCGGCCCTCGGCGGCAGTGATCGTGGGCACGGTGCGTGCGCTGAAGTACCACGGCGGCGCGGACCTGAAGACGGTCAACCAAGAGAACATGGCCGCGCTCGAGCGCGGCATCGTTAATCTCGAGCGGCACGTAGAGAACGTGAGCAAGCACTATGGCATTCCGAGCGTGGTGTCGATCAACCGCTTCACCTACGATACGCCGCGCGAGCACGACTTCATCAAGGCGCGAATGGCGAAGCTTGGTGTTCCGGTAGTGATCGCGACCCACTGGGGAGACGGAAGCCGCGGCGCCGCCGAGCTCGCCCGCATCGTGGTCGAGTTGTGCGAAACGAAGAACAGTTTCCGCTTCGTCTACGGCGAAAACGACTCGCTGTGGGAGAAAATCAACGCGATCGCGCAGCGCATCTACCGCGCCTCCGAGGTCACGGCCGACGCCAAGGTGCGCAACCAGATCAAGAAACTGCAGGAGGAGGGCTACGGACACTATCCGGTTTGCGTCGCCAAGACCCAGTACTCGTTTTCGACCGACCCGCAGTTGCGCGGCGCCCCCGACAAGCACGTGATCAACGTGCGCGAAGTGCGGCTTGCGGCAGGGGCCGAGTTCGTCGTGATGGTCTGCGGGGATATCATGACGATGCCCGGGCTTCCCAAGGTCCCTTCCGCGGTCAAGATCGACCTCGTCGATGGGAAGGTCGTCGGACTATTCTGAACGCCGCGAGCCACGAGGCAAACGAGAGGACACCCCTGAATGGAAGAGCTTCTGACTTCGCATTTCTGGCTCGGGCTCGGGGCGATCATCTGGGTCAACATCATCCTGTCGGGCGACAACGCCGTCGTGATCGCGCTGGCGGCGCGCTCATTGCCGGCGCACCAGCAGACGAAGGCGGTCATCTGGGGTGCGGGTGCCGCGGTGGTGCTGCGCATCGTTCTCACCATCGTCGCGGTCGAGTTGCTGAAGCTTTCCTACCTCAAGCTCCTCGGCGGCGCGCTTCTGTTCTGGATCGCGGTGAAGCTTCTGGTGCCGGAGGACGGTGACGGCGACGGAGTCACGTCGAGCTCCA
>CAYQVE010000156.1:0-7775 GCA_964420785.1 uncultured Enterobacteriaceae bacterium
CGCGAGCACAAGGGCGAGCGCATCGGCCTGCTCGCGCCTCTGGTGTCGAACCGCAAGGGCTACTACACCGACCTCGCCAAATGGGCGCGCGGCAAGGGCTACGGCTTCCTGCGCGTCGACGGCGAGTTCCTGCCGACCGACAAGTGGCCGCGCCTGTCGCGCTTCCAGGAGCACACTATTGAACTCCCGGTCGCCGACCTGCGCGTCTCGCCGGAGGGCGAGGCCGGGCTGCGCGAGGCGCTCGCGCGGGCGCTCGAGCACGGCAAGGGCGTGGTGCACCTGCTGTCGGGTCTCGACCGGTTGCAAAAGGCAGCGGAACAATCGCGAGCTCCCCGCGTCGAGCTCGCGCTGCCGGTACGCGTGTTCTCCACGCGGCGCGCCTGCCCCTCCTGCGGCCGCAGCTTCGCCGAGCCCGACCCGCGGCTCTTCTCGTTCAACTCCAAGCACGGCTGGTGCCCCGACTGCTACGGCACGGGCCTGAAGCTTACGGGAGTCGAATGGGACGAGGAGCGCGAGAAGACCGGGACCGAGGACCACATCCTCGACTCATGGATCGAATGGCTGGAGGTCGACGAGGTTTGCTCCGCGTGCTCGGGCGCGCGGCTCAATCCCGAGGCGCTCGCCGTGCTGTGGCAGGGGCGATCGATCTCGGAGCTCGCTGCGCTCCCCGTCGCGAGGCTCGCCGGGGTCTTCGAGGAGCTCGAGCTCTCCGGCCGCGAGGGCGAGATCGCGCGGGACCTCGTTGCGGAGCTCAGATCGCGGCTCGCGTTCCTCGGCGAAGTCGGCCTGTCGTATCTCTCGCTCGATCGCGCCGCGCCTACGCTCTCAGGCGGCGAGGCGCAGCGCATCCGCCTCGCCTCGCAGCTCGGCTCGAACCTGCGCGGCGTGTGCTACATCCTGGACGAGCCCACCATCGGCCTGCATCCGCGCGACAACAGGATCCTGCTCGACACGCTGGAGAAGCTGCAAGCGAAGGGCAACACGCTCGTCGTGGTGGAGCACGACGAGGACACCATCCGGCGCGCCTCGCACGTGATCGATCTCGGCCCCGGCGCGGGAAAGCGGGGCGGCCGCGTGATCGCGTCCGGCTCGGCCGAGGATCTCGTGCGAAACGCCGATTCGGTGACGGGAAAATTTCTCAAGCGCCCGCTCATGCATCCGCTGCACCCGCCGCGGCCGGTGGGGCGCAGCACGCCTTCCCTGGAGATCGCGGGTGCGTCGCTGCACAACCTGAAGAACATAGCGCTGCGCGTGCCGCTCGCGAGGTTGAGCGTGATCACCGGCGTCTCGGGCTCGGGCAAGTCGACGCTTGCCCGCGACGTGCTCTATGCGAATCTTTCAAGAATCGTGAGCGAGCGCAGGCAGAACAGGTCCGCGCCGCTATCCGGCTGCCGCGCGATCCACGGGGCGGAAGCCGTCGGCCGCGTGCTCGAAGTCGATCAGACCCCGATCGGCAAGACGCCGCGCTCGTGCCCGGCGACCTACGTCGGCTTCTGGGACGCGATCCGGCGCCTGTTCGCCGAGGCGAACGAATCGCGCATGCGCGGCTGGAGCGCCGGGCGCTTCTCGTTCAACACCAAGGGCGGGCGCTGCGAGGAGTGCGAAGGCCAGGGGATCAAGAAAATCGAGATGAGCTTCCTGCCGGACGTAAAGGTGACTTGCGAGGTTTGCGGCGGCGCGCGCTTCAATCCGGAAACGCTCACGGTGCTCTGGAAGGGAAAATCGATCGGCGAAGTGCTGGCGATGAGCGTGGACGAGGCGGCCGAATTTTTCGCCGCGCACCCGTCGACCCATCACGCTCTGCGCTTGCTGCAGGACGTGGGCTTGGGCTATCTGACGCTCGGCCAGCAGAGCCCTACGCTCTCCGGCGGCGAGGCGCAGCGCATCAAGCTCGTCACCGAGCTTTCCAAGGTCCGCACCGATGCGCAAGGCAACGCCGCATCACGCCCCGGTCGCGGCGGTACCGACGGCAAGACGCTCTACGTCCTGGACGAGCCCACCGTCGGCCTGCACATGGCCGACGTGGAAAAGCTTCTTCGCGTGCTGCACCGCCTCGTGGACGCGGGCAACACGGTGGTGGTGATCGAGCACAACCTGGATGTGATCGCGGAAGCGGACTGGGTCATCGATCTCGGGCCCGAGGGCGGCGAAGGGGGCGGGCGAGTGGTCGTGCAGGGACCGCTGGAGGGACTGACGGCTGCGCCGCAAACGGGGCACACCGCGACCGTGCTCAGCGAATTTCTGAAGATGCGGCGCTCGCCCGCGGTCGTCTAGTTGCGCTCGAGCGGGCTCAAGCCGAGCGCTCGGCTTTTTTAGCCTGCAGGTACTTCTGCAGGTTGGCGGTGGTCTCCATTTTTTTGCGCTCGGTGATGTCCCGCCCGGTGATGAACATCCCCTCTTCTCCGCGCGCGGGCCGGCGGTCCCACTCGAAGCACCTGTACGATCCGTCGCTGCACCGTAGCGAGAATTCGATCGGCCTCGCGGCGGCGTGGTGCGGGGGCGGGAATGGGAAGTGGGGAGGGGCCTGGCGGCCCGGTCGGATGGGCCGGGTGAGCGGTTTTCCCAACAGCCTTGCGAGGGGAGATCCGAGGACTGTTTCCCAGGTTAGAGTCAGGTTCTTGAGCCTCAGATCGAGCGCGACGATACCGAGCAGGAAAGGCGATTCCTCGATGACCCAGTCCTCTCTCCTGCGCCCGTAATCGTCTTTCGGGCTCTCTGGCTTTGAAAAATCTTCCACGGTGCTCCTCGGCCGAATCTATAATTCTGACGGTTTTTCGGTGCGCGTGCCTCTGCGGCTTGAGGCTAAACGGACGGGCGGGAGTCGTCCATCGGGTAACCCGGACATCTGATGTCAGGAAACCACGATAACTGAGACGAATCAAAGAATTATTCCCTCTCGAACGTTCCGATTGAACCCCCTGTTCCTTCGAATTCTGCAATTGCTAGCGGTGCCGGCCGTGATCCTCCTGGCGGCCGCGCTTGCAGTGGCGGCGAGCCACACGCTTCCGCGCTCGCTGTCCGGCCTGATGGGGGTCGGACCTTATATCGTGCTTCTCCTCGGGACGGCCATCAGCGCGTGGTTCAACCGCAGCCGCGCGCTCATCATGCTGGCGTCGCTTCTAGCCGCCTACGCCGGTTACAGCCTGGCCTCGGACCTGGGTCCGGAGAGTTTCGCCGTGCGGGCGGTGCTGACCGCGTTCGCCGTACTCGTGCCCTTCAACGTGCTGCTCGCGCTCGCCTTTCCGGAGCGCGGCGTGCGTCAGTATCGAAACTATCGCTGGCTTCTGCTCGGCCTGGCTGAAATCCTGATCGTGGTCTGGATCGCGTATGCCGGCCGCTCGAGCCTCTCGGGCACGGCGTGGCGCGACGTGCTCGATCACTGGTTGCTGCGCTCTCCGCCGACGCCGGTTGTGGCGCGAATCATGCTCGCCACGGCGTTCGCCGCGGCCCTCGCGAGGACTTGGCCGCGCCGCGGGCCCAAGGAACTGCGCAGGGAGCCGCGGCCCCTCGACATCGGCATCGCGGCGGCGCTGGTCGCATTCTTCATCGGCTGCGAATGGGGAACGGCGCCGCTCGCGTTCGGCGCGTTCATGTCGGCCGCGGGCGTGATCCTGCTCGCCGCAGTGCTCCAGGAATCGCACCGTCTCGCCTTCCGCGACGAATTGACGAACCTGCCCAGCCGCCGCGCGCTCGAGGAGCGCCTCACGGGCCTGGGCCCGACCTACGCCGTCGGCATGGTAGACGTGGACAATTTCAAGCAGTTCAACGACGCCCACGGCCACCATATCGGCGATCAGGTGCTGAAGCTCGTCGCCGCCCGTCTCGCGGCGATCGAGGGCGGAGGCACGTCGTACCGTTACGGCGGCGAGGAGTTCTGCGTTCTGTTCTCCGATCGCACGCTCGAGCAGGCCTTGCCGCACCTGGAGCAACTGCGCAGGGACATCGAGGACTACAGAATGGCAGTGCGGGGCGGGGACCGGCCCAAGGAGAGAGCGACGGGATCGCGCCTTCGCGCAACGCGGGCTCCGGAAAAGACGCTGTCGGTGACAGTGAGCATCGGTGCGGCCGAGCGCGACGACACGCTCATCAAGCCGGCGCTGGTCATCCGCGCCGCGGACGAAGCCCTTTATCGCGCCAAGCGCGCAGGGCGAAACCGGGTGATGCGGTAGCCGGGCTGTAACCGGTCTACAATGCCCGCTCGCATGAAACAGTCCGCCCGCCCCAGACAGAAAAGCAACGACCGGGTCGTTCCGAAGCAGGCGAGCGAAGCGCCGGGCGAAAACGAGGCACGGTTTCGCGCCATCGCCGAGCTATCGGGTGACTGGTACTGGGAGCAGGATGCCAATCACCGTTTTACCTGGGCCTTCGTGCGCGGCGAGTCCGCCGTAGCCCTCTCCTCGATAATCGGAAAGACGCGCTGGGAGATCGGCGAGGAACCTCTCAATGGAACGTGGGAGGAACACCGCAGACTGCTCGACGCCCGCCAGCCTTTCAGCGATTTCCACGTGCGATTGGCCGACGAGAACGGCGCGGAGCAGTTTTTCTCGACGACCGGCGTTCCGACATTCGACGGTGCGGGACTTTTCACCGGATACCGGGGGCTCGCTCGCCGCATCACCAAGCGCAAGCGCGCCGAGCAGCTGCTTTGGCTCGAGCACACGGTAGCGCGCTCGGTTACGGAGGCCGACAGCGTCGCCGCGGCGCTCAAGGCGGTGATCCGCACGGTTTGCGAAGCGGAGGACTGGGAGTGCGGGCGGTTCTTCCGCGTCGACGAAGAAGCCGGCGCTCTCCGCTTTGCAGAGGCCTGGAGCAAGCCCGGACCGCAGTTCGATCTGTATATCGAGCGCTCGCACAAAGTCGCCTACATTCCGGGCGTCGGACTGGCCGGAAAGGTCTGGCAATCGGGCGAGCCTATGTGGGTCGCGGACATCACGCGCGATGCGCGCGTTTGGCAGCAAGCGATGGCCATCGAGGCGGGGATGCACGGCGCGTTCGTATTTCCGGTTAATTCCGGAGGAAAGATGATCGGCGTTCTCGCTTTCAACAGCAGCGAGATCCGCGAACCGGACGAGCACCTGATGCAGGCGATCCACGTGATCGGCGCGCAGATCGGACAGTTCGTGCAGCGCAAGCAGGCGGAGGAAGTGCTGCGCGAAAGCGAAGAGCGCTTCCGCAACCTGACCGAGCTCTCGTCGGACTGGTACTGGGAGCAGGACGAGAACTTCCGCTTCACGATGGTTTCCGACAATCTCCACCGGCGCCTCGGAACTGTGACGCAATCGGTCATCGGAAAGGCCCGCTGGGAATTGCCCACGCTCAACATGACCGAGGCCGACTGGGCGGCGCACCGCGCCCTGCTGAAAGCGCATCAGCCGTTCCGCGACCTGCAGTGGCACCGGCTCGACAACGCGGGCAAGCTGCAGATCGCCAGCATAAGCGGCAAGCCGATCTTCGATTCCGAGGGGCGCTTCCGCGGATACCGCGGGATTGGCCGGGACATCACCGAGAGCAAGCGAAGCGAGGAAGCGTTGCTGCGCTTTCGCGCTTCCATGGACATGTCCGACGACATGATCCTTCTCGTCGATCGCAAGACGATGCGCTTTATCGACGTGAACGAAACCGTTTGCCGGAACCTCGGGTATTCGCGCGAGGCGTTTCTCGCGATGACCCCGGAAGATATCCTGCCCGTCACCCTGAAGGAGCTGGAGGTCGCTTACGACGAGATGATCGCAACCGGTTCGACGCAGGGCATGAGGAGCGAATACCGTTGCAAGGACGGCTCGAAGCTCCCCTTCGAATCGAGGCGGCGCGTGATGCGCTCCGGGGACAGCTGGATCATCGTCGCCACGGCGCGCGACGTCCGCGAACGCATCGCCCAGGAAGAGGCGCTCCGCAAGAGCAACGAGCGGTTCGACATGGCGGTGCGGGCCACCAACGACGTGATCTGGGACTGGGACCTGGTTACCGACGAGATCTGGTGGAACGAGAATTTCACCAAGGTATTCGGCCATCCGCGCGAAGCAGCGGATCGCACGGTCAAGTCCTGGTACGAGGGCATTCATCCCGACGACCAGGGGCGGGTCATCGCCGGCGTGCATCGCGTGATCGGCGCGGGCGGGGAATACTGGAGCGACGAGTACCGGTTCCGGCGGCACGACGGCAGTTTCGTCCACGTGCTCGACCGCGGACAAGTGATCCTGGACGGCACAGGACGGGCGGTGCGCATGATCGGCGCGATGGCCGACATCAGCTCGCGCAAACAATCCGAGGAGAGAATCCACAACCAGGCGCTGCGGCAGCGCCTCATCGCCGAGTTCGGCCAGCAGGCGTTCGCGAGCTCCGACGTCGAAGACGTGCTGAGCCGCGCCGTGGAGCTCGTCACGGTGGCGCTCAAGGCGGATTACTGCACCGTGCTCGAGCGCGATGAAGGGGCCAAGCAACTCCTGATCAAGGCGGCGTCGGGCTGGCCGAGCGAGACGATGGCGCGCCGGACGGTGGCCATCCGCCCGGGAGGCCGCCTCGAATTCGTGCTGTCGCGCCGCGAGCCTCTCATCATCGAGGATCTGGCGAAGGACGAGCGATTCTCGGACTCCCCCCTCGTACGCTTGGGCGTGCGCAGCGGCATCCAGGTCCCCATATTCGGAACCGCCGGAACGTTCGGAATACTCAGCGCGCACGCGCGCGCCGAGCGCCAATTCGGCCCGGACGACGCGAGTTTCCTGCAGAGCGTGGCGAACATACTGGCGGTCGCGATCGAGCGCAGGAGCGCGGAGGAGCGCCTCGAGCGCCTCGCGCAATTCGACTCTCTCACCGGACTGCCCAACCGGCACCTGTTTCACGACCGCCTGCTGAAAACCGTCGCGCACGCAAGGCGCAGCGGAGAACCGATGGCGGTGCTCTTCATCGACCTCGACCGCTTCAAGCTCGTGAACGACACCCAGGGGCACAGCGCCGGGGACAAGCTGCTCAGGGAAGCGGCCGACCGTCTTTCGCAGTGCGTGCGCAGCGGCGACACGGTGGGCCGGTTCGGCGGCGACGAGTTCGGAGCGATCGTGTCGGATCTCGCGAAACCGGGGGACGCGGGCGTCGTTGCACAAAAAGTCCTGGACGCCCTCGCCCGGCCGTTCAAGCTCGATTCGCATGACACCTACGTCAGCGCGAGCATAGGCATCACCTTGTTCCCGGCCGACGGCGACACCCCCGAAGCCCTGGTCATGAACGCCGACACCGCCATGTATCGCGCCAAGGAACAGGGCCGCAATACCTACCAGTACTTCACCCGAGAGATGAACGAGCGGGCGCTCGCGCGCGTGCAGATGGAGGCGGCGCTGCGCCGGGCCATCGATCAAAGGGAGTTCCTGCTCCACTATCAGCCCAAGGTGTCCCTTGGGAGCCGTCTCATCTGCGGTTTCGAGGCGCTGCTGCGCTGGCGGCATCCCGAGAAGGGTCTGGTCCTCCCGGGGGAATTCGTTTCGGTTCTGGAGGACACGGGCCTGATCGTGCCGGTGGGCGAAAGAGTGTTGCGCGAAGTGTGCGCGCAGATCCAGGCATGGCAGCGGGGCGGGCTCGCGGTACTGCCGGTGACGGTGAACCTCTCCGCGCGCCAGTTCCAGCAGAAGGATTTCGAGTCCATCGTGAGGCACATCCTGCGGGAAGCGGGCATCGATCCGTCGCTCGTCCAGTTCGAGCTCACCGAGTCCCTGCTGATGAGCGATCCGCAGGGCGCCGCGCGCACGCTGCGCGGGCTGAAGGACTCGGGCGTGAAGATCTCGGTG
>CAYQVE010000157.1:0-7723 GCA_964420785.1 uncultured Enterobacteriaceae bacterium
TCTCTACGAGCTTGGCATCGTTTGCGCGCGCGTCGTCGGACGCGCCGGTGGTGCGTCCGAGGCCCCCGGGGGCGGCGACTAGCGCCGCCGGCGTTGCTGGGTCGGGCGCTTGCCGACGGCGATCTGGACATCCACGTCCTTGTTGTCGCGCCGCAGCCGGATCGAAGCGGCCTTTCCCGGAACGAGGGCCGCCACCAGGTTCAGCATCGCGTTCGGATCCTTGACCGGCTTGCCTTCGATCGCAACCAGGACATCGCCCGGCTTCAGTCCCGCTCGTTCGGCGGGTCCACCCCGCAGCACGTTCTCGATAAGGACTCCGGAGGTGGCGCCCAGGCGGAAGGACTCGCCCATTTCCGGAGTGATCTCGCGCGCCTCGACACCGATCCACCCGCGCGTGACGCCGCCGGTCTGGATGATCTGTTCCATAACGTTCTTTGCGCTCGATGCGGGGATCGCAAAGCCGATGCCAAGGGACCCTCCCGAGCGCGAGTAGATCGCGGTGTTGATGCCGACGAGGTTCCCAGCGGCGTCGATGAGCGCTCCGCCGGAGTTTCCCGGGTTGATCGCCGCGTCGGTCTGGATGAAATTCTCGAAAGTGTTGATGCCGAGCTGGCTGCGGCCGAGCGCCGAGACGATGCCCATCGTCACGGTCTGTCCCACGCCGAACGGGTTGCCGATGGCAAGCACGACATCGCCGACGCGCAGGGAATCGGCGTCGCCGAAAGTGATCGCCGGGACCGGCCCGCCCTCGACCTGCAGGACTGCAATGTCCGTTTCCGGATCGGAGCCGACGGCTTTGGCTTTCAGTTTCTTGCCGTCGATGAGCGCCACCTCGATCTCGTCGGCGGCCTCGACCACGTGGTGATTCGTGAGAATGTATCCCTTGGGACTCACGATCACTCCGGAGCCGAGGCTTGACGCGCGCTGCGGTTCCTCTTCGAGGCGGTCCCCGAAGAAATGCCGGAACAGAGGGTCGTCGAGGAACGGATGGCGCGGAGTCTTGATTTCCTTGCTGGTAAAAATGTTCACGACAGAGGGGACGGCTTTTTTCACTGCGTCGCTGTAGGAGGCGGCGCGCGCGGGAAGGCCGGGAGATGACGTAGCCTGACGCAACTCGACCACCTGAAGTCCGGAACCCGGACGACCGAGCCACTCCGGCTTCAGTGTGGTAACGACGAAAAGCACACTCACCGCAACGGTCGCCGTTTGGGCAAAGATGAGCCAGAGATTGCGCATGGATTGAGCGGGCGGTGCTTCGGCGGAGATCTTGGACGCTCGTCCGCGGCGGTTCACCTGCGCGGTATGCGAGGTGCGACCCGGACTCCCTTGTACCGCGATTATTGCGCAAAACGCCTGAGCGCGCCGCCTTGGCGAGGCAACTGCCTGCCGGAGCGTTCTTGGCGCACGCGCGCTCGGCGGGAATCCGGCGCCGGTCGTGAATTCACTCTCTGAATCAATGAGTTGGGTCAAGAAATTTGGTTCGGCGCGATGCTTTCTGTATAATTTCGCTCTCTCCGATAATGCCTTTCCCAGTCAGGGTTTCCCCATGAGCGATCAATCCCGGGTCAACCGCAGCCGTCGCAGCCTGGTCATCGCGAGCGCCTGTGCAGGCGGTACAGCCGCAGTCGCGACGTCCGTCCCCTTCGTGGCTTCGATGTTGCCCTCGGAGCGCGCCGAAGCGCTCGGCGCGCCCGTCGAGGTCGACATCGGCCAGCTCAATCCCGGGGAAAAAATGACAGTCGAATGGCGCGGACAACCGGTCTGGATCCTTCATCGCACCAAGCAAATGCTCGAAGAAATCAAGCAGACCGACGGCAAAGTCGCTGACCCCAAGAGCGAGCGCAAGAAAAGCGAGTTGACACCCGTTTATGCGCAAAATGAATACCGCTCAATCAAGCCGGAGTACTTGGTTGTGGTTGGAATTTGCTCGCACCTCGGCTGCTCTCCGCAGGATCGGCTCAAGGCGGGTCCGGAGGCGTTCGAGAGCCAGTGGACCGGGGGGTTCTATTGTCCCTGCCACGGATCGCTTTTCGACCTCGCCGGCCGGGTCTACAAGAACAAGCCCGCCCCGGACAATCTCAAGGTCCCGCCTTACACCTATCTCTCGGACACCCGGATCCTGATCGGCGAGGACAAGAAGAAGGCATAGAGCGATGGCTGCGACAGAAAAACAGGCGGTGACCGGCGCGGGGCCCTTCAACGGCGTGCTCACGTGGATCGATCAGCGTTTTCCGCTGATGGAGACCTGGCGCTCGCATCTTTCCGAGTATTACGCGCCGAAGAATTTCAATTTCTGGTACTACTTCGGGTCGCTCGCGCTCTTCGTGCTGGTGGTCCAGATCGTCACCGGAATCTTCCTCACCATGAATTACAAGCCGGACGCCGCTCAAGCGTTCGCCTCGATCGAGTTCATCATGCGCGAGGTGCCCTGGGGGTGGTGGATCCGCTACATGCACTCGACGGGCGCCTCCTTCTTCTTCATCTGCGTGTATCTGCATATGTTCCGCGCGATGCTCTACGGGTCTTACCGCAAGCCGCGCGAGCTTCTTTGGATCTTCGGCATGTTGATTTTCCTGTGCCTGATGGCCGAGGCCTTCTTCGGCTACCTGCTGCCGTGGGGCCAGATGTCCTACTGGGGCGCGCAGGTGATCGTGAATCTCTTCGATGCGATTCCCGTGATCGGACCGGACCTCGCGATCTGGATCCGCGGGGATTTCGTGGTGTCGGATGCGACGCTCAACCGCTTTTTCGCCTATCACGTGATCGCGGTGCCGCTCGCGCTCCTCGCGCTCGTTGTCGCGCACCTGCTCGCGCTGCACGAGGTCGGCTCGAGCAACCCCGATGGCGTCGAGATCAAGAACGTCAAGGATCCCAAGACGGGCAGGCCGCTCGACGGCATTCCGTTTCACCCCTATTACACGGTGAAGGACACCTTCGGCGTGGTGGTCTTCCTCATCGTTTTTTCGATGGTCGTGTTTTTCGCGCCGGACGCCGGCGGCTATTTTCTCGAGCACAACAATTTCATCCCCGCCGATCCGCTGAAGACCCCCGCGCACATCGCGCCGGTGTGGTACTTCACGCCGTACTACTCGATCCTGCGCGCCACGACCGATGAGTTCGTACTATGGGTTCTCATTCCAGGCGTGGTCGCATTCGCGCTTCTTCTCATTTGGAGCATGAAGAAGAGCGCAACAAGGATAGCCATCGGTGTGATCGCGATCGTGTTCCTCGCCGGCCTCCTGAGACTGGACGCAAAGGTCTGGGGCGTTGTGCTGATGGCGACCTCAGTACTGATCTTCTTTTTCCTGCCTTGGCTCGACCGGAGCCCGGTCAGGTCGATCCGATACAAGGGGCCGATCACCAAGACGGCGCTCACCCTCTTCGTAGTCGTGTTCTTCGTGCTCGGGTATCTCGGCACCGAATCCGTGACCGAGGGGCGCACCCTCGCCGCGCAAGTCGGCACAGCGGTGTATTTCCTGTTCTTCTTCCTGATGCCGTGGTATTCGAAGATGGATAAATGCCTCCCCGAGCCCGAGAGGGTCACCTCGAAATGAAGGCGATCGCAGTTCTCCTCGCGCTCGCGGCGCAGCTTGCGCTCGCCGCTGAGGAGCCGGTCAGACTGGATTCCGCACCGATCGACCCGCGCGATGTCGCGAGCCTGCAATCGGGCGCCCGCACTTTCGTCAACTACTGCCTGAACTGTCATTCGGCGGGGATGATGCGCTACCACAAGCTGCTCGATCTGGGTCTGACCGAGCAGCAGGTCAGGGAGAACCTCCTCTTCACGACCGACAAGATCGGGGACCTGATGAATGTCGCCATGACCAGGAGAGACGCAAAAGAATGGCTCGGCACGGCGCCCCCGGACCTATCGGTCATCGCCCGTGCCCGCGGCCCGGACTGGCTGTATACGTACATGCGCAGCTTCTACCGGGACCCGGAGTCGGGGACCGGCTGGAACAACATGGTGTTCGAGCGCGTCGCCATGCCGCACGTGCTGTGGACGCTCTCCGGGCAACAGGTGCAGGTGGAGCGAAAGTTCCGCAACATGGAGCAGGCGGAAGCCGTCGGCAGGCAGCAGAGGAACGCCTGGAAAATCGATGTGCTGACGCCTGATCAAGCCGGCAAGGACGGGGAGCGCTTCATCCTCAAGACGATCAGGACCGAAACGGCGGGATCACTCTCCCAGATCGACTACGACATCACGGTTCGCGATCTGGTCAACTTCATGACCTGGATGTCCGAGCCCAATCAGATCACGCGCAAGCAGGTCGGCTATGTCGTGATGCTGGTTCTTCTGGTGCTGCTGGTGCTCACGTATCTCCTTTACAAGGAGTTCTGGAAAGACGTGCACTGAAAGAAACCGCCCAGAGGGCGCGGCGCGCTCTGCGCCCGCGCCCTTTTCATCTGCACACCGATCCGAATTCCGCGACAAGGCAAGCAAACATGATGAATCTCTACTCCGGAACCACCTGCCCGTTCTCGCAGCGCTGCCGCATCGTGCTGTACGAAAAGGGCATGGACTTTCAAATCATCGACGTGGACATGTACAACAAGCCGGAAGACATTGCGGTGATGAATCCCTACAACCGCCTGCCGGTTCTGGTCGAACGCGACCTGATCCTGTACGAATCGAACATCATCAACGAGTACATCGACGAGCGATTTCCCCACCCGCAGCTCATGCCTGCGGATCCGGTGATGCGCGCGCGTGCGCGGTTATTTCTGTTCCAGTTCGAAGTGGAGCTCTTTTCCCACATCGAGGCGCTCGAGAACGGCAACCAGAAGCAGCAGGACCGCGCTCGCCAGCACGTTGCCGACCAGCTCACGCAGATGGCGCCGGTGTTCACCAAGCAGAAGTACATGCTGGGCGACGAGTTCTCGATGCTCGACGTGGCGATCAGTCCGCTCTTGTGGCGACTCGATTACTACGGCGTGACCCTGCCCAAGGCGGCCGCGCCGCTGATGAAATACGCAGAGCGCCTCTTCTCCCGCCCCGCGTTCATCGAGGCATTGACGCCGTCGGAAAAGGTGATGCGCAAATGAGAGCGCTCGCTCCGAACCCGCGAGTGAATTCCTCGATCTGCTCACGGTCGCGGTCGCCCTGATGACCGAGCCCAAGTCCACCAAGCCGTATCTGTTGCGCGCGGTGTACGAATGGTGCGTGGACAACGGTTACACGCCCCACATTTCGGTGATGGTCGACGCCAGGACTCGCGTGCCGATGGAATACGCGCGCAACGGCGAGATCGTTCTCAACATCGGGCCCGTTGCGGCGAGCCGCCTGCGGATGGGGAACGAGCTCATCGAATGCACGGCGCGCTTTTCCGGGGTCGCCAAGGACCTCGTCATCCCCGTCGCGACCGTCGCGGCGATCTACGCGGGCGAAAATGGACACGGCATGTCGTTCGAGCCGGGAAAAGAGGAAACGGTGACGGAAGCGAGCGGCGAAGAAGTCGTACCTCCGCCCGACCCGAAGGACCCTCCGAAAACTGGCGGAAAACCCGCGTTGAGACGGATCAAGTAAGGTCGAAGCGCACGCTGAGCGCTGCTTCAACTTCGTGCGTAGGCGCGGAAGCGAGATACGCCGCTCAACGCGCGAGGACGCAGCAGTATGCGGGCGCTTCCCCGGGTCGTGCATCGCCGCAGACGTATAATGTGTCCCGATGCCGGGTTAGCTCAGTTGGTAGAGCAGCTGATTTGTAATCAGTTGGTCGGGGGTTCGACTCCTCTACCCGGCACCGATTAACGATGTGTTCTTGTAATCCAGTCGTACTAGAATAGTCCGGACAGAAATCAGGACATCGAGGCAAGATGCGTCGGCCGCCAAGAATCGCAGTCTTGATTGCATTGCTCGCCGGGGCGGCGGCTTGGGTTGCGATCGACCTTCGCGGCCCGGCCGCGCCGACGTCGGCAAAAGCCCCGGCATCGGGTGTTTCCCAGGACTCCGAGCGCGCCGCCACACCCGGAGCGGAGGCAAGGCAGCCTGGAATTCCGACCCGCCCGACGCTGGGTAGGTTCGGTGCCGATCCGTTTTCCACGCAATCGTGGTTGCCGCGGCGCAAAGCGGCCGTCGCTTCCCCACCGCCGGACCCGGTTACGCCGCCACTGCCGTATCGCTTCGCCGGTCAGTTTCACCGCGAGTCGGGGATCGAAGTGTATGTTGCGCGGGGCGAGGAGATTTTCCCGGCCAAGGAAGGCGACACTCTCGACGGCCAGTACAAAGTCGACTCGGTGAGCGCTACCGAGGTGAGCTTCATCTATCTTCCTTCGGGTGCGCGTCAGACCCTGCAGTTCAGCGCGCTCAAGGAACAGGAGCTCACCGCGCGGGGCGGACCGCCCCAGGCGAGAACGCCGGCCTCCGCCTCGACCTTACCGCCGCCGCTGTCGCCGGTGGCAAAACTGATCCCCAGTCCCACACCCGGTGCTTCCTCCTCCGACAACTCGATACTCGGCAGGACCGCACCTGCGCAGCTTCGGTGGGAGGGGCCGACGAGCGCGAGGGCGGGCGCGAACTTCAACGTGTCCTTGCGCGTGACCTCTGGCGAGCAGATACGCGCGGCGCCGATGCAGCTGCGTTTTGATCCGGCTGTCCTCGAATCCGTGTCGGTTCGGCCCGGTCGCTATTTCAGCTCAGAAAAGACGGGAAGCTTCGGCTACCGCGTCAACTCGGACGGCTCGATTTTCGTCGGCGTCTCGAACCAGATCGCCGCTTCCGCGTCTGACGCTGAAATGCTCGTGCTCACTTTCAAATCCATCAAGGCGGCCCCCGCCGCGGAGATCAGCGTCGCCTCGCTCAACCTTCAAGGCGCGGCGGGCCGCACGATCGCATACGGCAGTCTCACTCCTTTCAAGACGACCATCATTCCCTAGATTCACGTTGACGATGGACTGGTCGCACTCGCTTGCGGCCCGCGCTATGCGTAGTTCCGTTGCCGCGAGGGGTGGACTGCGTCGGTGGAATATCCCGGATTCGTGCAGCGTTAACGCTCCAAGCGGGGGACCGAACCAGCGCATTGAAGTTCCCGCGGAGAACTCGGGGATTTGACCTCTCTCTCCCGGCGCACGGGATCGTTTGACCAACTCCTCATCATGATGAGCGTGTAGATGCTGGGTAAGCTTCAGGCGCTGATGCTCCGCCGGTTCTCGGTGTCGCAGCGATTTGCGCTGCTGAGCTTTCTTTGCGTTCTCGCGATCACGGTCCTCGTCTGTCTCGCCTCCAGCGCAGTCCTCCGCCGTCAGCTCATCGCGCACGATGGGGCCGTCATCGCCGATCTGGCCTCCCGATTGTTCACTTCGAGCGTTTCTGCCGAATTTTTTTCGGCGCCGTCCGGCGCGCCGCCTGCCGGTGCCGAGCGCCTCCGGGAGTTCGCTCGGTCCGAGCAGGTGGTGCGCTTCATGGTATACGACACCGACGGATGGGTGCTGTGGTCGGACGACGCTTCGCTCACCGCTCACCATTTCGGCGAGAACACGAAGGTCGCTGCCGCATTGCGCGGTGAAACCATCGCAGAGATTGGCTATCCAGGAGAGGAGGGGCATCACTCGACTCTCCGTGGATTCCCCCGCTTGGAAGAGGTCTACGTACCGGTGCACTATCAGTCAAACGGTCCCATCGTCGGCGTCATCGAGCTCTACCGAGCGCCCGCGGCGCTGTTCGCAGTCCTCGATCAAGGTGTCGTCGTGGTCTGGGCCCTGGGCGGGATCGCGGGCGCCGTCCTTT
>CAYQVE010000158.1:0-7716 GCA_964420785.1 uncultured Enterobacteriaceae bacterium
CGGTCATGTCGTTGACCTTCTTGGCGAAGTCGAGCGCGTATTCGTGGAAGATGTCTTTTGAAGGCCAGGTGCTCTGCCAGCGCATTGAGATCGGGCCCTGGGCCTTGACGATCGTCGGGAAGCCCAGCGTCGCAGCACCTGCGGTCGCCGCGGCCGCGCCTGCCAGGAATTTGCGCCGCGAAGCGGTCTCGGTTTTCATGGGTTGCTCCTTGCTCATTAGCTCCTCCTTCGGATGGTGGCGGTTCATGGATGGTCGTCCCGGCGTCGTTCTTCTTGTTCCCCGGAACCTTCTGCGGTAAACGATTCGTGGGGCCCAGTTGTTCCCCCCCGCGGGCCCCTGGGGCTTGCACACGCCAAAGCCCGCGAATCGTATTCCTATACCGACGCGAAATCAAGCCGCTTCAGGGATCTCCACACCGGCACTCGCCGCCGGCGGACTGCTCGGCACCCCTGCCTTGTGGGGCGGATTGGGATGCCAGCCCATGACGATCAGCAGGGTGAAAAAGCCGAGCACGTAGGCAAGGCTCACGTGCCAGCCGTGATAGAGCCAGCGCCCCACCGATTTCGATTCCGGGAACATGTTGGAGAGCGCTACGCCGGCGCTCGAGCCGAACCAGATCATGGATCCGCCGAAGCCCACCGCGTAGGCGAGGTAGCCCCAATCGTACCCGCCCTGCCTGAGCGCCAGGGCCGTGAGCGGGATGTTGTCGAATACCGCGGAGACGAAACCGAGTCCCATCGCCGTATGCCAGGACGCCGCGGGCAGCTTCTCCACCGGCATCATCGTCGCCGACAGGACGAGCGACAGCAGGAAGATGCTCCCCTTGAAGCTCTCGGGCAGCACCTCCCAGTCGGGGCGGCGCAGGGGCACGCTGAGCAGGAGCGCAATCACCACGGATGCGCCGATAAAGGGAAAATGGTCCGAGATTTCCGGAAGGTTCACGTTCATCGTCACGTTGGTGACGATCGCAACGATCAGAATGAAAAACACGATCACGAGCCGGGTCCAGTCGATGTGAATATTTTCGTGCTCGTGACGCAGAATCGGCGAATGGCGCTGTTGCTGCATAGCCGCGGGAATGCCGCACACGACGAGCGCGACGCTCGCCGCGACGTACGCCTCGAACACGTCGAGGGGTGCAACACCGTCGATCCACATCATGGTGGTGGTCGTGTCCCCCACCACGCTCCCGGAGCCGCCCGCGTTCGAGGCGGCGACGATCGCCGCGAGATAACCGATGTGGACCCTGGCGCGGAACAGCGTATGCGCCATCGCCCCGCCGATCAGGGCGGCCGCGATATTGTCGAGGAACGAAGACAGCAGGAACACCATCACGAGCATGATGAACGCGCCTTTCCAGTCGTGCGGAAGGAACCGCGGCAGGACCGCGGGCACGCGCGTCTTCTCGAAGTGACGCGACAGCAGAGCAAAGCCGAGCAGCAGGCACAGCAGATTCGTGAGGATCACCCACTCGTGCTGCAGGTGGACCAGGAGTCCCGGGATGCCGTTCCCGGTCTTGAACCCGGTGAAGCCGAGCTTGTACGAGGTGACGAGCGCGAGGCCGGCAACGGCGACCGCTAGCGTGTGGCGGTGAAACAGAGCCACGCCGAGCAGCGTGACGCCGAAGAGCACGAAATCCACGGGGACGCCCAGCACGGCCGGGCCGTCGGCGGCCCAGGCCGGCGCGGACGCGATCAGCGCCATGGCGCCGGCAACGATTCTGTGTGCAGGCTGCAGCGTCCCTCCCGGTCGATGCGCCGATTGTAGCATCCGCCCCCCCGGGGCATTTTTTCTCAGGGTCGTATGGCGCGGCCGAACGTGTTACATTGCTCCCGCGTCCGGTTTTCCGCATGACCCAGAGACCCGACAGGAGTCCGCATGAGACTGTCGCTTCGGTTCATCCTTCCCCTCGCCCTCACGCTCGCGGCGATCGCGTACGCGGTCATACCGCTCGTCGACAGGTTCACGCTCCAGTGGTTCGTGCGCGATCTCGACATCCGCACCTCGCTCATCGCGAATACGATCCAGGATCCCTTGCGGGACCTCGTCCGGGAAGGCTCGCGAACGAAGGTAATGCGCTTTTTCGACCGGATCATGCAGGACGAGCGCTTGTTCGCGGTCGCTTTCTGCGACCCGTCCCGCAGGATGATCTACAAGACCGCGGTGTTCCCCGCTTCGATCACCTGTGCGAGCGACGACGGCGACGCGGTCGTCAGCGAGAGCCGTCTGGTCAACCTGCAGCGCGGCCCGATCCACGTGGCGATCCACCGTGTCGAATCCGAGGGCACGGCGTACGGTTACCTGATGCTGGTGCACGACATGAGCTTCGTGCAGCGCCGCAGCGACGACACGAAGAAATACATCTTCTATCTCTTCGCCGCGATCGGCGCGATCGTTTCGCTGGTGACGGTGGTGATCGCGGAAATCAGCTGGCGCGGCTGGGTCGCAGGCCTCAAGGCCGTGATCCGGGGCGAAGCGTTCGGTCGCGGCGAGACGGAAGTGCCCCTGCGCGAATTGCGGCCGGTGGCGCGCGATCTGCAGGCGCTGATCCGGGATCTCGAGTCGGAGCGCAAGGCGCGCGACGAGAGCCAGATCAACTGGTCTGCCGAGACGCTCCGGGCGATACTGCGCAACGACCTGAAGGGTGAGGAAGTGCTCATCGTTTCCAACCGGGAGCCCTACATCCACATGCGGCGCAACGAGCGCATCGAGGTGCAGCGACCTGCGAGCGGGCTCGTGACCGCGCTCGAGCCGGTGATGCGCGCGTGCTCGGGAACGTGGATCGCGCACGGCAGCGGCAACGCGGACCGCGAAACGGCGGATTCGAGCGACCACGTCATGGTGCCGCCCGAGCGGCCCGCCTACCGGATCCGGCGCGTCTGGCTCTCCAGGGACGAGGAAGCCGGCTACTACTACGGGTTCTCGAACAGCGGCCTGTGGCCCCTGTGCCACATCGCGCACACGCGTCCGATCTTTCGCACGGCGGACTGGAACGCCTACGTCACGGTCAACCGACGGTTCGCCGACACGGTTGTGCGCGAAGCCAAGACCTCCGACCCCATCGTCCTGGTCCAGGACTATCACTTCGCGCTGCTGCCCCGCATGATCCGGGAGAGGCTGCCGGAGGCGACCGTCATAAGCTTCTGGCATATTCCCTGGCCCAACGCCGAGGCGTTCGGAATCTGTCCGTGGCGCGAGGCGATCCTCGACGGGATTCTCGGCAGCAGCATCCTGGGATTTCACACCCAGTTCCACTGCAACAATTTCATCGACGCGGTGGACCGCTACGTCGAGGCGCGAATCGATCGCGAAACCTACACCATATCCTACGGCGGAGACCAGACCGCGGTGCGGCGCTATCCGATCTCGATAGAATGGCCGCTCAATTCAAAGACCATGCAAAAACCTCTGGGGGAATGCCGCGCCGACGTGCGCAAGCGCAACGGCCTCGCCGCGGACGCGTTGATCGGCGTCGGCGTTGACCGCCTCGACTATACCAAGGGGATACTCGAGCGATTCCTCGCGGTCGAGCGCTTTCTCGAGCTCGAGCCCGAATGGATCGGCAAGTTCGTGTTCGTTCAGATCGCGGCGCCTTCGCGCTCCAGCATCGACGAGTACCAGAACTACGACGCGCGCGTACGCGCGCTGGCGCGCCGGATCAACGACAAATTCTCGAACAAGCACCACGAGCCGATTCTGCTCAAGATCGAGCATTACGACCCCGACGACGTCTACGAGTACTACCGGGCGTCGGAGCTGTGTTTCGTGAGCAGCCTGCACGACGGCATGAACCTCGTCGCCAAGGAGTTCGTCGCCTCGCGCGACGACGAGCGCGGGGTGCTCGTTCTCAGCCAGTTCACCGGGGCGTCGCGGGAGCTGCCGGAAGCCTTGATCGTCAATCCCTACAACGTCGACCAATGCGCGGGAGCCCTGAAAGCGGCGCTCGCGATGCCCCCCGCGGAGCAGCGCGACCGGATGCGCAGCATGCGGGGCCTCATCCAGGAATTCAACGTGTACCGCTGGGCCGGGCGCATGCTGCTTGACGCGGGCCAGATGCGCATGCGCTCGCGCCTGTTCGCCCGCGTCGACCGCGGGCGAAAGCCCGTTCCGCTGCGCAGCGTCTGATCACGGTGCCGATGCCGAATTCCAGGAGCCGGAGTCGCGACGTGGCCGCCGTCGGCCTCCGAAGACAGCCCCGCCAGGATTGGGCGGCCGCGGATGCCGGTTTCCCGCTTGGAACCGTGCCGCGTCTGCCCGCGGACGCAGGATTCTTCCTGGACATCGACGGGACGCTCCTGGACATCGCCGAAAGGCCGCAGCTCGTGCGGATCGACGACGATCTCGGGCCCCTGCTCGCGACGATACGCGACGCTTCGGGCGGGGCGGTCGCGCTCATCAGCGGCCGCTCGGTCGCGGAAATCGACCGCCTCTTCGGGAGGAACTTCTGCGCCGCCGGGCAGCATGGAGCGGAGCGCCGCGACGCCGCCGGGAGGATGCACCAGCACCGCGTCCCCATTGCGGGACTTCGCAAGGCGCTGAAGCGCTTGAGGGTGATGGTCGCCCAACACCCCGCGCTCGTGCTCGAGGACAAGGGCATGAATCTCGCGCTCCATTATCGCTCGGCGCCGGAGCTCGGCGCGGCGGTGCGCGAGACCCTCCGCCGCCTGGTCGATGAGCTCGGCGGAGACTTCGAGCTGCAATCGGGAAAAATGGTGATGGAAATCAAGCCGAGCGGAAAGGACAAGGGTACGGCGATCGCGGAATTCCTCGCGGAAGCTCCGTTCCGGGGTCGCCTCCCGGTGTTCATCGGCGACGATCTCACCGACGAATTCGGCTTCGAGCTGATCAACCGGGTCGGAGGCTGCTCGGTCAAGGTGGGCGAAGGCAGCTCGGCCGCGCATTGGCGACTGCCGAACGCGGACGCAGTCCGGGCGTGGCTCAAGCGCTTCGCCGAGCGCGGGCGGGAGAAATCATGACGAGCCTCGATCTCGCCCTGATCGGGAATTCGAGCGTCGCGGCGCTGATAGATGCGAGCGGGACCATCGTCTGGTCCTGCCTGCCGCGCTTCGACAGCGACGCGGTGTTCTGCACCCTCCTGCGCGACGGACGCGGCGCGGACGACCACGGGTTTTTCGAGATCGAGCTCGCCGATTTCGCCCGCGCCGAGCAGGCCTACATCGCGCACACGCCGATCCTCAAGACCCGCCTTTTCGACCGGCACGGGGGCGGCGTGGAAATCACCGATCTCGCCCCGCGATTCGAGCAGTTCGGCAGGCTCTTCTGCCCCGTCATGCTCGTGCGCCAAGTGCGCCCGATCTCGGGCAGTCCGCGCATCCGCATGCGCATCCGGCCCGCATGCGAATACGGCGCGCGCCGCCCCGCGACCACATGGGGCAGTAATCACGTGCGCTACGTCATGCCCGAGATGGTCCTCAGGGTGACCTCCGACTACTCGATCACCGCGATCCTCGAGGAAACGCCCATCGTGCTGCGGGAACCGGTGTCGGTCGTGCTCGGACCGGACGAGACACTGCAGGGCTCCGCCGCGGAAGTGTTTCGCAGGTTCCTCGACGACACCGCCGCCTTCTGGCGAGCCTGGGTACGCAATCTCGGCATCCCGTTCGAATGGCAGGAGAACATCATCCGCGCGGCCATCACCTTGAAGCTCAACGCCTACGAGGATACCGGCGCGATCGTCGCGGCGGTGAGCACCTCGATCCCGGAGTCGCGCGCGAGCGGCCGCAACTGGGATTACCGCTACTGCTGGCTGCGCGATGCGTACTTCGTGGTGAACGCGCTGAACCGGATGAACGCCACTCGGCCGATGGAGCGCTACCTCGACTACATCATCAACATCGCCACGAGCACCAACGGCCGCGATTTGCAGCCGGTCTACGCGATCAGCGGCAAGGCGGGGATCGAGGAGCGCGAAATCGGATCGCTGCCCGGCTACCGCGGCATGGGGCCGGTCAGGATCGGCAACCAGGCGTATTCCCAGGTCCAGCACGACGTCTACGGCGCGGCGATCCTTGCCGCGGCGCACGTGTTCTTCGACGCGCGGCTCGCGCTGCGCAGCGACGAGTCGCTGTTCCGCCAGCTGGAGCAGCTCGGCGAGCGGGCCGCGGCGCTCTTCGACCAGCCCGACGCCGGTCTGTGGGAGTTGCGCGGGGCGAGGCGCGTGCACACTTTCTCGAGCGTCATGTGCTGGGC
The DNA here is from genome assembly GCA_964420785.1 of uncultured Enterobacteriaceae bacterium. Taxonomy (GTDB): domain Bacteria; phylum Pseudomonadota; class Gammaproteobacteria; order Burkholderiales; family SG8-39; genus VBDM01. The sequence goes on from CAYQVE010000158.1 coordinate 6,212, forward strand.
GGGGTGCGACCGCCTCGCGAAGATCGCCGCGCGCATCGGGCTCGCGGACCGCGCGCGCACGTGGCGCGCGCGCGCCGACGCGATGCATTCGGCGATCTGCGATCGCGCCTGGAACGGGAAGCGCAGGACCTTCGCCGCCACTTTCGGCGGCGAGGACCTGGACGCGAGCCTGCTCCTCCTTCACGAGCTCAATTTCCTGCGCGCCGACGACCCGCGCTTTGCCTCGACGGTCCAGGCGGTCGAGGGGGAGTTGCGGCGCGGCGAGTTCCTCTTCCGCTACAGCGTGCCGGATGACTTCGGCGTCCCGGAGAACGCCTTCGTGGTCTGCTCCTTCTGGTATATCGACGCGCTGTCGGCGCTGGGACGGAAGGACGAGGCCCGTGCCCTGTTCCAGAGCATACTCGCCCGCTGCAACCGCCACGGTCTGCTCTCGGAGCATATCGACCCGCGCAGCGGCGAATTGTGGGGGAATTTTCCGCAGACCTACAGCATGGTCGGCATGATCAATTCCGCGATGCGTCTCAGCATTCCCTGGGACGAGGCCTATTGAATTCCCGCTCCGCCCGAAATGATCCGTATCGGCGTGGACATCGGCGGCACGAAGATGGAAATCGCCGCGATCGACGAATCGGGCGCGGAGCTGCTGCGGCGCCGCGAGCCTGCGCCCCGCGGGAGCTACGCTGAGGCGATCGACGCGATCGCGCAATTCGTTCTCGAAGCCGAGCGCGAGGTTGGTTCGCAGTGCTCCGTGGGCATCGGCACGCCCGGCGCGGTGTCGCGCGGATCGGGTGTGCTCAAGAACGCCTACGCGAGCGCACTGAACGGGATGCCGGTCGGGCCCGATCTCGAGCGGCGGCTCGGCCGCGAAGTGCGCTTCGCCAACGACGCCAACTGCTTCGCGCTCTCCGAGGCGATCGACGGCGCGGCCAAAGGTGCACAGCTCGTATTCGGCGCGATTCTCGGCACCGGCGTGGGTGGTGGAGTCGTCGCGGACGGCCGGGCGATCGAAGGCGCGAACTCGATCGCCGGCGAATGGGGGCACAACGCGCTTCCCTGGCCGACCCAGGGCGAATTGCCGGGTCCCCGCTGCGCGTGCGGTCGCGACGGCTGCATCGAAGCCTTCCTCTCGGGTCCGGGACTCGCTCGTGATCACCTGCTCGCGACGGGCGAGGCGCGCGCGCCCGCCGATATCGCCGCGCGTTCCGAATCGGGTGACCGCGGCTGCGCGGCCACGCTGGCGCGCTACGAGGAGCGGCTCGCACGCGCGCTCGCGAGCGTCATCAATCTGCTCGATCCCGAGGTCATCGTGCTCGGCGGCGGGCTATCTAGGATCGAGCGCCTGGTCCGCAACGTGCCCGCGCGCTGGAGCCGTCACGTCTACTCGGACACCGTCGTGACCCGGCTCGTGAAGGCGGGCCACGGCGACGCGAGCGGGGTGCGCGGCCCGGCGCGGCCCCGGTGACGCCGCCCTTGCGCCCAATCGAACTCTTTACCCATTATTTCGC
>CAYQVE010000159.1:0-7644 GCA_964420785.1 uncultured Enterobacteriaceae bacterium
TTCTCTTGCCTCTGGGCGGCGTCGGCGAGATCGGCATGAACTGCTATTGCTATGGCTTAGGCGCGGCCGATCAACGCGAATGGCTGATGGTCGATTTGGGCGTCAAATTCGGCGATGAGACGGAGCCCGGCATCGATATCGTTCTGCCCGAGCTCGGCTATATCATCAGCGAGCGCAAAAGGCTTGCGGGCCTCGTCCTCACCCAGTCACATTAGGGTATTCCAGGGGGTGTGGCCCTGGCGTGGGCCTCGTTTCGGGCCCCGAATTGGAAGGCCTGAAGGGGGTGGATGTTGCCCTGATCGCCGTATTCGTGGATGCGCGGCTCGGGCGTCCTGAGCGCTTCCTCGGGGTCGGAAATGGTTTTGAGCGGCCGGTATTTGACGTCGATGAGATCGAGCGCCGCGAACGCGGTCTGCTCGTCGCGGGCGATCACCGCGGCGACCGGGTCGCCGACGTACCTGACACGCTCGGGCGCGAGCGGGTATTCATCCTGGGTCACCGGCAGGATGCCGAAGGTTATGGGGAAGTCCTTGCCGGTGAGCACGAGGTGCACGCCCGGGTGGTTCTCGGCGCGAGACACGTCGATCGATTCGATCACCGCGTGCGGGAGCGGCGAGCGCAGTAGTTTACAATGCACCATGCGCGGCAGCATCACGTCGTCGGCGAAGCGAGTGAGGCCCGTCACCTTGGCGCGGCCGTCCACGCGGCGGCGCGGCTTGCCGAGGACGTCGAAACGCCTGGTCGTCATGGCTTCGCCTCCCTTATCGTTCGTGCAGCTTCCTCGATCGATTCGTAGATCTGCTGATAGCCAGTGCAGCGGCACAGATTTCCCGAGATCGCTTCCTTGATTCGCTCGCGGCCCGGGTTCGGTTCGCGCTCGAGCAGCGCTTTCGCCGTCATCAGGATCCCGGGGGTGCAATAGCCGCATTGCGCACCGCCAAGATCGGCGAAGGCCGCCTGCAGGGGATGCAGCTTGCCGCCGCTCGCCAGACCTTCGACGGTCTCGATGGCCCGTCCTTCGCAATCGAGGGCGAGCGCGAGGCAGGAGAGCACCGGCACGCCTTCCACCAGCACCGCGCATGCGCCGCACTCGCCGAGCTCGCAGCCATGTTTGGTGCCCGTGAGGTTCATGTCCTCGCGCAGCACTTCGAGCAGCGTCTTGTAGGGGGCGAAGGAAACCTGCTGCTCCTCGCCGTTCACGCGCAGCGCGACGTGAACGTTTTTCGGTACCGGAGTTTTCATTTCGCAACTCTCGCGCGGGATGCGGGCGCGAGACCGCGGACGAGGTACTCTGGCAGCGAATCGGCTATTTGGCCTCCCGACTGCGGCCCCTCGGGGCGATACCAGCGCGCAGTCCAGTTGACCGCTCCGAGCATCGCTCGCGTGACGAGCGCTGAATCGGTCTCCGCGAATTCACCGCGCTTCATCCCTTCGGCGACGAGACCGCGCACCGCGCGCTCGTAGGCGTCCCGCTTCTCGATGACTCCCTTGCGCATCGCTTCGGGAAGAACATCCACCTCCAGGTGGGCGGTCGCGCCTTCGAGTTCGTCGAGCATGCAACGAACGTGCGCGCTCATTACGGCACGTAGCCGCCCGGCGCAAGCACCGGACGCGGCGCGAGCCTCCTTCACCGCGGCAAGAAGGCGCTCGAGCGTGCGCTCCTGACAAAAGAGCAGTATCTCGTCCTTGCCGCTGAAGTAGTAATACAGGTTGCCGGGCGAAAGATCTGCTTCCGCGGCGATCTCGCGCATGCCGGTCGCCGAGAGGCCCAAGCGGCGGAATACGCGTGCGGCAGCTCGTAGGATCTCCAGGCGCCGCGCGTCGTTCTTGCGCTGCACGCGCTCCGACAAGGGGGCATCGTTGGAACTGCGATTCAAAACTTGAACCATTGTTCAAATTCTAGGCCGCAGAAGGGCCGAAAGCAAGCCAAGCCCGGTGTCGCGGTGCGGAGGAAACGGCTAGCCGCGAAGCTTGAAGCGCTGGATCTTGCCGGTCGCCGTCTTGGGCAATTCGCTCACGAACTCGATCCAACGAGGGTACTTGTAAGGCGCGAGCCTGTCTTTGATGTGCTGCTGCAGGGTCGCTTTGAGGGACTCGCTCGGCGCCTGTCCCTGCTTGAGCACGATGAACGCCTTGGGCTTGATCAAGCGGTTGTCGTCCTCCTGGCCGACCACCGCCGCCTCGAGCACCGCCTCGTGGCTGACGAGGGCGGCCTCGACCTCTGCGGGCGAGACGTAGAAGCCGGAGACTCTCAGCATGTCGTCGGAGCGTCCGGCGTATACAAAGTAACCGTCCTCATCCTGCCTGAATTTGTCGCCGCTCCTGAACCAGGAGCCGACAAAGGTCGAGCGGCTTTTCTCGCGGTTGTTCCAGTAATACGCCGCAGTTGTCGGTCCACTCACCTGGAGCTCGCCGATCTCGCCCCGCTCCACCGGAGCCCCCTGCTCGTCCACCAGGCGCAGCTCGTAACCGGGCACGGGCTTCCCGGTCGCGCCGTAGCGCACATCTCCCGGCCGGGCGCTGATGAACATGTGCAGCATCTCGGTCGAACCGATGCCCTCCAGGATGTCGACGCCGGTCCTTTCCTTCCAACGCCTACCCATGTCGGCGGGCAAGGCCTCACCTGCCGAAACGCAAAGGCGCAGCGTGAGGAACTCCTCCTTCGGAAACTCCGGGCTGGCGAGCATCGCCCCGTAGAGCGTCGGGACGGCGTAGAAGATCGTGGGCTTGCTCTCGGCGAGGCGCTTGAATACCGACGCTGGCGTCGCACGCTCGGCCATCAGCACAGCGGTCGCGCCGGTGGCGAGAGCGAAAGTCTGCGCGTTGCCCAGGCCGTACGCAAAAGCGAGCTTCGCCGCGGAAAAAAGCACGTCGTTCTCGGTGACGCCCAGGACCCCCTTCCCGTAGAGATCCGCGGTGACGGCCATGCTCGAATGCACATGCACTGCGGCCTTCGGCGCGCCGGTCGACCCGGAGGAATACAGCCAGAAGCAGGGATCGTCGGAGGTCGTCGGCGCGGGCGAGAGCTCGGGGGAGCCTTTCGCGAGGACCTCCTCCAGCGCTTCGTGACCGGATGCGCCCGCCCCCGAAACGATGACGTGTTTCAGAAACGGCAGATTGGGCAAGAGGGGTGCGAACTGAGGAAGCAGCTGCTCCGAGACGACGAGCGCCTTGGCACGGCTATCGGAGAGCATATATTCGTAGTCTTTCGATGTGAGAAGCGTGTTCACCGCGACCGGGATGATTCCCGCCTTGATCGCGCCGAGAAAGGCAGTCGGGAAATCGATGGTGTCGGTGAGGGCGAGCAGCGCCCGGTGCTCCATCGCTAGGCCCATGGCCCGAAGCCCAGATCCGAAGCGATTCACGCGTTCGGCGAGCTCACCGAAGGTGTATCGACCCGTGTCGTCCACGAACGCGACCTTGCCCGCGCGGCCTGCAGAAAGGTTGCGCTCGATCAAATCGTACGCGGCGTTGTAGTCGCGGGGAATATGGATCTTCGGCGGGCTGACCGAGTGGTCAGCGGCGCTGAGCGACGGCACGATTGTCACTCCCTTCTCTGATCAGCTCAGGCCGTGAGTCGGGCTTCTTTGCGACACAGCGAGATCCAGTCGCCCACCCATGTCACCGCGACTTCCTCAGGCATGGTGCCCGCGCTGGCATCGTGCAGCATGATCTCGCCGATGCGCCTCGCTCCCAGCGACGAGAGGATCGCGTCGAAGCGCTTGCCGCCGTTGCAGAAAGTTTCGGCGTAGGTGCGGTCACCGAGCGCGATCACGCCGTATTGCACGTTGGAGAGGTCGGGGCGCGCCGTCTGAAGCGACTCGTACAGGTTCTTCGCGTTGTCGGGAACGTCGCCCTGTCCGTAAGTGGACGAGCAGATCAGGAACAGGCCGCCGCCCGAAAACACGCCCGCATCGAGGCCGTCCATAGTCACCGTTCGCACGCGTGTTTCGCCATCGTCGAGCGTGAGCTCGAGCTCCTGCGCGACCAGTTGGGCGGTGCCGGTCATCGTCCCCACGAGGATGGTCAGTTCGAGCGCCATCGGCCTTTTTTCGTTCCCGCTTGCGTTTCAATATCGAGTGCATCATACTGCATGGAACGCGTATGGCAAGCATTATATTGCACCGGTGAGCACCTCTAGTATTCACTTAAAAAAACCTTCGCAACAGACTGTCCATACGAAGGAAAGCGATACGCCTGGCGAGCGCGATTACCTCGCGGCCCTGGGTGACCGGGTCCGAGAAGCCCGGGCCAGACGAGGGATGTCGCGCAAGCTGCTTGCGGGTGATTCAGGGGTGTCGGAGCGCTACCTCGCCCAGCTCGAAGCCGGCCAGGGCAACGTTTCGATCCTTTTGCTGCGCCAGATCGCGACAGCTCTCAGTCTTCCGCTCACCGAGCTCCTTGCCGAGGATTCGGGCGACCTCGTGGAGCTGACTCTCACGACGCAATTCCTGAAGCGTCTGCCGCGGCAGACGCTCGCTGCCGTGCGTTCGCAGCTCGTCCGCGATTACGGCAGCGCGCGCGACGAGCGCATGAAGCGAATCGCGCTCATCGGGCTGCGCGGTGCGGGCAAGTCCACGCTCGGTGCGAAGCTCGCCAAGGCACTGGGCGCGCCCTTTGTCGAGCTCGACCGCGAGATCGAGCGCGAGGCGGGCACCAGTCTCTCGGAGATCTTTCTCCTATACGGGCAGGCCGGCTACCGGCGCTACGAGCGGCGCTGCCTCGAGAGGGTGCTCGAAAAAAACGAGCGCGCCGTGATCGCCACGGGCGGCAGCATCGTCTCGGAGCCGGGAACCTATGAGCTCCTCCTCTCGGCCTGCTTCACGGTGTGGCTCAAGGCCGAGCCCGAAGAGCATATGGCGCGTGTGATCGCCCAGGGCGACACGCGTCCTATGGCCGGGAACGACCAAGCGATGGAGGATCTGCGGCGTATACTCGACGGGCGGGCCGTGCTCTATGGACAAGCCGACGTCACGGTGGACACGGCCGGCAAGACGCCGGAGCAGAGTTTCTCGGCGCTGCGCAAGGCTGTCGCCCCCTAGCACCAGGAGCACCCCATGAGTGCCGTACATGAAACCAAGCCCTCGCCTCCCCTTGTCACTTACGACACACACCCGGACCGTTATCTGCACTGGCGCCTTACCTTCGACGGGCCCGTGGCGACGCTCGCGATGGACGTCAACGAGGACAAGGCTCTCAGGCCCGGATACAAGCTCAAGCTCAACTCCTACGACCTCGGCGTAGACATCGAGCTTGCGGATGCGTTGAACCGCATCCGCTTCGAACACCCCGAAGTGAAGTGCATCGTGATCACCAGTGCGCGCGAGCGCATGTTCTGCTCGGGCGCCAACATCTACATGCTCGGCCAGTCCACGCATGCGTGGAAAGTGAATTTCTGCAAGTTCACCAACGAAACGCGCAACAGCATCGAGGACTCGAGCCGCCACGAGGGCATGAGGTCTCTCGCGGCGGTCAACGGCACGGTCGCGGGCGGCGGCTACGAGCTCGCGCTCGCCTGCGACGAGATCCTGATGATCGACGACCGTTCCTCCACGGTGAGCCTGCCCGAACTGCCTCTGCTGGGCGTTCTCCCCGGAACCGGCGGTCTCACGCGCGTCACCGACAAGAAAAAAGTCCGGCGCGACCTCGCCGACGTGTTCTGCACGACGAGCGAAGGAGTGCGCGCCGACCGCGCAAAGCAGTGGAAGCTGGTCGACTACACCGCGAAGCCGCACGCGTTCAAGGATGCGGTGAGGGAACGGGCCGCAGCGCTCAGTGCGCTCAGTACACGCGGGGGCGGCAAAGGCGTGACCCTCAACCCGCTCAAGCGCGCGATCGACGCCAGCGGCTACCACTACGACAACGTGGACGCGGTGATCGACCGGAAAGCACGCACCGCGACAGTCACGGTCTTCGCACCGCGGAAGGAGATTTCTTCCGGCATCGAGGCGATCCACGCTGCGGGCGACGCGTGGTGGCCGCTCGCGATCGCGCGCGAGCTCGACGATGCCGTCCTGATGCTGCGCACGAATGAGCTGGAGATCGGTACGTGGATCTTCAACACGCGTGGAGACATAGACAAGGTGCTGGCGGCCGATGCGGCCCTCACGGCCAACGAGAACGACTGGTTCGTGCGCCAGGTGATCGGTTTCCTGCGCCGCACCCTGGCCAGGCTGGACGTCTCCTCGCGCACCCTGTTCGCAATCATCGACAAGGGTTCCTGCTTCGCGGGCACGCTGTTCGAGCTGGCGCTGGCCGCCGACCGCAGCTACATGCTCCAGTTGCCCGACGCTGAAGCTGGCGCGCCAGAGGTCGCGCTGTCGGAGCTGAATTTCGGCACCTATCCGATGGTCAGCCAGGAAGCGCGCATCAGCGCGCATTTCTGCGGCGAAGCGAAACCGATCGAGGCGGCGCGCGAGCGCATCGGCGAGAAGCTCGACGCCAAGCGCGCCTCCGAGCTGGGCTTGGTCACCTTCACGCCCGACGATCTCGATTGGGACGAGGAGGTGCGCATCGCGATCGAGGAGCGGGCGAGCCTCTCCCCCGACGCGCTTACAGGCATGGAAGCGAATCTGCGCTTCTCAGGCAGGGAAACCATGGAGACACGCATCTTCGGCAGGCTTTCGGCTTGGCAGAACTGGATCTTCGTTCGCCCCAACGCGGTGGGCGAGCACGGCGCGCTGAAGGTGTACGGCAGCGGCGCGAAAGCCAGATTCAACTGGGAGCGGGTCTAGAAGCCGTACCCTGAAGCGGGAGTGCGCATGAGCAGCATCGACTATTCCGAGAAGATTCCCAACAACGTCAACCTCGCCAATGACCGCACGCTGCAGCGCGCGCTCGAACACTGGCAGCCGCGCTTTCTCGAGTGGTGGCGCGAGATGGGACCCAACGACTTCGCCTCGGTAGACGTCTATCTGCGCACTGCGGTCGGCGTGGACGCGCAAGGCTGGGCACATTACGGCACGGTGAAGATGCCCGACTACCGCTGGGGCATCTTCCTCGCCGATCCTATAGCCGATCGCACGATCGGCTTCGGGGACTCTTTCGGCCAGCCAGTGTGGCAGCAGGTGCCCGGCGAATTTCGCTCCCAGTTCCGCCGCCTTATCGTCACGCAGGGCGACACGGAGCCCGCCTCGGTCGAACAGCAGCACCTGCTCGGCCACACCTGCCCCTCTCTCTACGACCTTCGCAATCTCTTCCAGATCAACGTTGAGGAAGGACGCCATCTCTGGGCGATGGTGTACATATTGCACGCGTACTTCGGCCGCGACGGCCGCGAGGAAGCCGAGGAGCTCCTCGCGCGCCACTCGGGCGACGTGGACAAGCCGCGCATCCTCGGCACCTTCAACGAGCCGATCGAGGACTGGCTGTCGTTCTTTTGCTTCTGCTACTTCACCGACCGCGACGGCAAGTTCCAGCTGAAGAGTCTCGCCGAGTCCTCGTTTGACCCGCTCGCCCGCACCTGCCGTTTCATGCTGACGGAGGAAGCCCACCACATGTTCGTCGGCGAGACCGGCCTCGGCGAGGCCGGGCGGCGGACGCTCGAAGGGATGACAGAGATCGGTGGCGACGACCCGGAGGCAATCCGCCGCCAGGGCGCGGTTGATCTGCCCCCCTTGAAGCCCACTCACAATTCCTGGCTGC
>CAYQVE010000160.1:0-7624 GCA_964420785.1 uncultured Enterobacteriaceae bacterium
CGCCGCTCGCTCAAATCGGTGTTTGTCCCGGTGGTCGCGCTCCAGGTGCCGCTCCTTGCTCTCGCCGGCACGACAGAAAGCTACCTCATGCTTGCGACCGCCGTGGCGATGATGTTCTTCGTGTTCGGGCAGATCCCGATCAACGACGCCATGATCGCGCGCTACACCGCCGAAGAATGGCGCGCGCGCGCCTACGCGGTGCGCTACGTAGTCTCATTCGGGGCGAGCGCGCTCGCCGTGCCGCTGTGCTCGTGGGTTCCTGTGTGGGGCGGGCACTTCAAGGTCTTGCTCTACGTGGTGGGAAGGCGGGGGCTTGCCACGGTTGGGGCAGCGTGGTTGTTTCCAGCGGAGGAAGAGAAGGCCGGGGCAAAAGAAATGGCGGCCTAGCCCGCCAATATGCGAGGAGGGATCGATCATGATATCGCTGCGCATCGTGACCCTGTGTGCGCCGTTGCTGACGGGCGTGGCAGGCGCCCAGACGATCGGCATCGTCACTACCCCCGCCGGGTCCTTCTCCAACTCTGCGGGGCAGGCGATCGCCAAAGTGCTCGTCGAGAGGGCGAAGCTCCGGGCGATCGTCCAGGCACAGGCAAGCACGGGCTTCGAGGAAGTGGAAAGCGGCTCGGCGGATTTCAACGTGTCGAACTCGTTCGACGCGACCTTCTATGCGACCGGCACCGGCGAATACGAGGGCCGGGGCAGGAAGCCGGAGATGCGCTACGTCGGCTCGCTCATTCCGTACCGGGTCGCCATGCACGTGCGCGCCGACTCGAGGATCAATTCGATCACCGACCTCAAAGGAAAGCGCGTCTCGAGCGAGTTCAACGCTCAAAAGACGATTGCGCGGATCATCGAGGCGCACCTCGCGAACATGGGGCTGGGCTACGGAGACGTGGTGAAGATTCCGGCGCCGAACGTGGTTCGGCAGGCAGAGGACTTCATGAGCGGCAAGGTCGACGTGCTGTTCTTCGCTTTGGGCTCGGCGGCGATCAAGCAGGCGAACGCGAGCGTCGGAGGGCTGCGCGTCCTCGAAGTCGGCACTTCGCCCGACGCGCTGAAGCGCACGCAGGCGCTGCTGCCGGGCGCCTACGTCATGCAGGTCGCGCCGAATCCCGCGCTCGACGGAATCGCCAAGCCGACCAACCTGATCGCGTTCGACATGGTGCTGATCACCAACGCCAAAGTGTCCGATGACGTCGTCTACAGGGTGGCGAAAGCACTGCACGACGGCAAGCAGGACCTGGTCGCGACCTTCCCTCCGTTCGGACTATTCCTGCCGCAGAACATGGCGAAGCCGCTCGAGGGCGTTCCGCTGCACCCCGGAGCGATGAAATACTACGGGGAAATCGGCCTGGTGAAGTAGAGCCGTTGGCTTTGCGCACGAGGTCTCCCGTCAGCCCGGATCATCCCTCGGCCGCGACAGCGCGCCGGCGGGCTGCTTTCTCCAGGACGAAGATCGCGAGCGCCAGACCCACTCCCGCCGCGTTGATCCAGCGCCCGGCGCCGAAGGCGTTCGCCGGCATGAACAGGCAAAGGCCCGTGACGCCGTGGCAGATTCGGGCGGCGAACCCGAGGGGACGCGCGGCATGGCCCATCATCGCCGCGGAAATGAACCAGACCCCCGCGACCGCGAGCGACAAATCGACGGCGATCGACGGTGGATCGCCCCTCAGGAGCAGCGTGCCCGAGAACACGAAGAGGAAAGGAATCACGAAAAGCGTCCAGCCGAACGCCATGGCTACCCAGCCGGTGCGGTTGGGGTCCGCCCCCGCGAGATTCGCCGCGACGAAGGCGGCGATCGCCACCGGCGGCGAGATCATCGACAGGCAGCCGTAGTACATGATGAACATATGCGCCGCCATGGGGGCTATCCCCATCTTGACGAGCGCCGGAGCCACCAGGGTCGCGAGCACGATGTAGACGCCCACGGTCGGCAGCCCCAGCCCCAGGATGATGTTGGCGATCGCCGAGAGCACGAGCAGCGCGACGAGACTTCCGCCCGCGAGAAGAATCAGCACGAGCGTCAGCGTGAATCCCACCCCCGAGTAGTTGAGCGCGCCGATCATGATCCCGGCAGCGGCACCGAGCATGAAGAGGTCGAGCACGGAGGTCCCAGCGTCGCGCAGCATCGCATAGAGGTCGCGAAGGCCGATGCGCCTGGCCCGGAAGGGAAAGACAACCCCCAGAACGAGCACGATGGCGGTCGCCACCAGCCCCGCCATCTCGGGCTCGTAGTTCAGCCCGAACAGCGCGTAGACCAGCGCCGCGAGCGGCAGCAGGAAATACCAGCCCTCCCTGAGAACCCTGCCGAGCCGCGGGATATCCTCCTTGGGCATCGGCAGGATCTTGCTCTTCGCCGCCTCCAGGTCCACCTGGATGAAGAGCGCGACGTAAAAGAGGAGCGCGGGTATGACCGCCGCCAGAGCGACTTCGTAGAAGGGCACCTGGAGAAACTCGGCCATGATGAATGCCGCGATCCCCATGACGGGGGGAGTGATCTGGCCTCCCGTCGAGGCGCAGGCTTCGATCGCGGCGGCGAGATGCGGCCGGAATCCCGCGCGCTTCATCAGCGGAATCGTCACCGTGCCCACCGTCATGACGTTCGAGACGATGTTGCCGGAGATCGATCCGAACAGGGACGAGCCCAAGATGGCGATTTTGGCCGGACCGCCGCGGTACTTGCCCATCAGCGCCATCGCGATTCCGGTGAAAAAGGTCGAGCCGCCCGCCTTGAGGAGCGCCTGGCCGAAAAAAACGTATACCACCACGACGGTCGCGATGATCTTGATCGCGATGCCGAGAATCGCGCTCGAATCCCACACCAGGTAATAAGCCAGGCGCGGCAGCGGTATCGAGCGCGCGGCGAACTCCCCGGGCAAGCTTCCCCCGAACATCGCGAGCGCGATGAAAGCGAGGGTCGTGTAAAAAAGCGCGGGGCCGGAAGTGCGGCGCAAGCCTTCGAGAAAGAGCACGAGCAGCGCTCCCGCCGCTGCCAGCCCGTCCCAGGGCTGCTTCCAGGTGAGTTCCGACAGGCTCGCGTAGCGAACCGCCAGATACGCCGCCGCAAGGAACCCGATGATCGCAGCGGCGAGGTCGTACCAGGGCACGGCGCCCGCGCGACCGCGCTCGCCTGCGGCGGATACGTGCAGGAACACCAGAGGCGTGGCGATCGCGAGCAGCCCGGCCAGGACCTGCTCGGTGTAGAGCGAGAGTCCCGCCATCCGGAAAAGATCCGCGGACAGCGCGATCGCGGCGCAGGTAAGCACGACCGCCAGTACGCTGATGAGCCTCCCCATTGGACCACTCTATCGAGAGCGGCCGGCCCGCGCAATCCCGGTGCTTCCCCGCTGCCGCCGCGAAAGCAGTTGAAGCCCAACAGCGTAACGTGGCAATCTACGCGCCGGAGGAAACAATGAGATCACGACTCGTCGCGCGGCTCGCGTGTCTCGCCGCCGCCTCATCTATGGCTGCGGCGGTCCACGCGCAGCAGGACTTCCCGAACAAGCCCATCCACATCATCGTCGGCTATGCGGCCGGCGGCGGCAACGACATCATCGTGCGCGTGGTGGCACCGAAGATGTCCGAGGGACTGGGGCAGCCGGTGATCATCGAGAACAAGCCCGGCGCGCAAGGGATCATCTCCTGCGAATACGTCGCCAAGTCCGCGCCCGACGGCTACACGCTGCTCATGGGGCCGAGCGGCCCCATGACAATGAACCCGGCGATATATTCGAAGCTCCCCTATGCACCGCTCAAGGATTTCGCTCCGATCTCGATGATCGGCGATTTCCCCCTGATCCTGGTGGTGAGCGCGTCGCTCCCGGCGAATTCGGTGAAGGAGCTGATCGCGTATGCCAAGGCGCGGCCGGACAAGGTGAACTACGCGGCGAGCGCCGCGCCCTTCCAGCTCGCGGCCGAGCTCTTCAACCAGAAAACGGGGACGAAGTTCGTCCACATTCCCTACAAGAGCAGCGGCGAATCGGTCGGCGCGGTGATGTCGGGACAGGTGACCATGACGATCATGGACCCGCCGCCGGCGATCGGTCCGCTCAAAGGCGGCCAGGTACGCGGGCCCGCCGTCACCGGCGCCGGCCCCCGCCCGAACTGGCCCGAGCTGCCGACGCTCGGCGAGGCCGGCGTTCCGGACGTCGAAATTCGCCTGTTCACGGGGTTTCTCGCACCCGCAGCCACGCCGAGCGCGACCGTGAAGCGGCTGCAGCAGGAACTGGCGCGCGTGGTGAAGCTCCCCGAGATCAAGGAGCGGCTGGATCAGATGGCGATCGTTCCCTCGGGAAATACGCCCGAGGAATTCCGCAGGATCATCGCGACCGACATCGCCAAGTGGACGGCGGTGGCGAAAGCCGCGAACATCAAGGCCGACTAGCGCCGCTTGGCTTTCTTTCGCACCGGCACGCGCTTCCTCGAAGGTTTCGCCGGCCGCATCCACAATCGCTCGCTCGCCAGGCGCGCGCCCTGCGCGAGCGCCTCGAGCTTCGCCCACGCGATCTCCGCGCTCCCCACGCGCGGCCCGAGGCCGCAGTCGGTTCCGCCCATGACGTTCTCGCGGCCGACGAGCTTCGCGTAGCGGAGCAGCCGCTGGGCGACGAGCTCCGGGTGCTCGATGAAGTCACAGCAGTGGCCGACGACTCCGGGAATGAGGATCGCGCCCTCGGGCGGCATCACCTCTTCGAACACCCGCCATTCGTGCTCGTGCATCGGGTTCGAGGCCTCGATCGAGTAGCTCGAGGCGCGCACGCGGAAGATGATGTCGATGATGTCCTTCAGCGGAATATCGTTTCGGTGCGGGCCGTGGAAGCTCCCCCAGCAGACGTGCAGCCGCACTTTCTCCCGCGGAATGCCGCGCAGCGCGTGGTTGATCGCGTCCACGCGCAGCGTCGCGTACCTGCGGTACTCGCGCACGCTCATGTCGGGATACATCTGCCAGCCGTCGGGGAGATCCGGGTCGTCGATCTGCAGGAGGAACCCCGCATCGACGATCGCCCGGTACTCGTCCCGCAGGGCTTCGGCGATGCCCTGGACGAATTCCTCCTCGGTCCTGTAGTGCTCGTTGCGGAGCCAATGCTCGACCGTTCCCGGCGTGTTCGCCGGAAGAAAGGCCTCGGCGACCTTCATGCCCCGGAGCGCCGCGCGGAAATCTTCGAGCTCCTGTCTCAGCGCCTCGTGACCGACGTAATGCAGCGGCGCGACGCAGCAGCTCAACCGCTTTCGCATTGCGGCGCCGGTGAGCCCGCCCTTGCCTGCGCCGAAGTACAGGGGAAACTGCCGCAGATCGCGGGCGGTGATGTCGAGCGGGGCGGGATCCACCCCGGGCCGATAATCGCGCATCTCGATCCCCGCGATGCGCTCGCGCACGTAGTTGGTGAAATTGCTCTTCCCGAGCTCTCCGTCGTTGACGCTGTCGACGCCGCAGGCGATCTGCTTGCGCACGACCTCGGCCACTTCGCCCTTCAACCGCGCGGCAAGGGCCGCCGCATCGTGCGGCTGTCCCTCGGCGCGGGCGAGGACCATCCGGCGCAGCTCGTCGGAGCGCGGCAGCGCTCCAGCGTGCGTGGTCAGTATCCTGTCGGTGCCGCGTATCATCGCCCACCCCGGGTCCGATTTCGAAGCCGTGCGCTACTCGGCAGTGATGTTGTTCTTCTTGATGACCGCTGCCCAGCGCGCGTAGTCGCAGGCCTGCGCGAGCGCGCCGGGCGCCGGGAGCGCGGCGCAAGCCGCGATGCCGATTCGGAAAATGACGCCGTACATCGCGGCTATTGTAGCGTGACTGCACCGGGGCCCCGCCGGGCGCGCGTCCCACTTTTCTCCCACTTTCGCGTTGGGCCGAAAAAGGGTTGACAGCGCGCGGCGCTTCGCCTCAAATTCCTTTCCCCAGCCCCTGCAGCCGGGAGTCTCCCATGACACAACGAAAAACGCCCCCCTTCCGCGCCGATCACGTCGGCAGCCTGCTGCGGCCGCAGGAACTGCACGAGGCGCGCGCCAAGGCGAAGCGCGGCGAGATGAGCGCGGATGCGCTCCGCGCGCTGCAGGACAAGCACATCCGCGAAGCGGTGGCGAAACAGGAATCGGTCGGCATGCAGCTCGTCACCGACGGCGAATTCCGCCGCGACTGGTGGCACATCGATTTCATCCACGGCTTCGACGGCGTGGAGCTCGCCGAGGGCGACGCCTACGGCGAGGCGAAGTTCAAGAACACCGAGGAGCAGCCGCCCTTCATGACCGTGAAGAGCAGGATCCGGCGGACGAAACCCTCCATGCTCGAGCACTTCAAGTTCCTGAAGTCGGTCGCGAAGCGCACTCCCAAGTTCACCATGCCTTCGCCTGCGATGCTGCACGCGCGCGGAGACCGCGCCTCGCTCAGGAAGATCTATGCCGACCTGGACGAGTTCTGGTCCGATCTCACCCGCGCGTACCGGGAGGAAATCGCCGATCTGTACAAGGCGGGTTGCCGCTACCTGCAGATCGACGACACGACGATCGCCATGTGGGGCGACCCGAAGGTCCAGGAGCAGTTCAAGAAGCTCGGCGACGACCCGAAGAAGGACGCGGCGATGTACGCCGACGCGGTGAACGCCGCGATCCGCGACGTGCCCGACGACATGACGGTGGCGATCCACACCTGCCGCGGCAACTTCAAGAGCACCTGGCTCGCGAGCGGCGCGTATGCCGATTTCGTCGCCGAGCGCGTGTTCACCGGCCTCGACGTCGACGCCTTCTTCCTCGAGTACGACACCGAGCGCGCCGGCGGCTTCGAGCCGCTGCGCTACGTGCCGAAGGGGAAGACCGTCGTGCTGGGCCTCGTCAGCTCCAAGGTGCCGGAGCTGGAGAGGAAAGACGAGCTCAGGCGCCGGATCGACGCCGCGGCGAAATTCGTGCCGCTGGAGAACCTGTGCCTCTCGCCGCAGTGCGGCTTCTCCAGCACCCACCACGGCAACAAGCTCACCGCCGACGACCAGTGGCGGAAGCTGGGGCTGGTGCTGGAAGTTTCAAAGAGTGTCTGGGGGTGATTCACCACACCGCACCGCGCGCCGTGACCGCCCACAGCGCCTCGACCTTTCCCTTGCGCACGCAGACGAAGCAATCGTAGAGATTCACCGTCGGGTCGCAATGGCCCGGAACGAGCAGAAGCTTCTCGCCGAGCTTCGGTGCTTTGGCTCCCCCGGCGATCCTCAGGACGCCGTGCTCGTCCGAGGCTTTCACATATTCGACGCCCGGCCGCTCGTGCACCTGCGGCAGCCCCGAGTCGACGCTCGAAGCCTTGAGGCCGGCATCGAGCACGGCGCGGTCGGGCGCCGGCGTGCTCATAACCGTGGCGAGCACGAAAAGGCTCTGCTCGAAGCGCGGCCAGCCCTCTTCCCAGACGTTGCGGTTGTAGTCCGCGTCCATGAACACGTAGGAGCCGGGCTGGATCTCGTTGAAGACTCGGCTCGCGCTCTCAAGGAGAAACGTCCCCGTGCCCGCTCCGGTGACCGTTTCACAGGCGATGCCGGCGCTTTCGATCAGGGTTTTCGTGCGACTCGCCTTTTCCGCCGCGGCGGCGATCCCGGCGCGGCCCTCCCCGGCTCCGCGCAGGGTTTGGTCGGACCCGTGGTAGGCGTGCAGGCCC
>CAYQVE010000161.1:0-7234 GCA_964420785.1 uncultured Enterobacteriaceae bacterium
CGGGATCGTTGAGCGAATTCAGCACCGCCTGGGCAAGGTTCTCGGGCGTCGCCTCGTGCTGGAGGATCTCAGGCACGAGAAATTCTCCGGCGATGATGTTGGGCAGACCCACCCAAGGCAGGGTCCGCATCTTCGACATCATGCGGTACGTGAGCCCGGCCATCTTATAGGTGATCACCATCGGTTTGCGGGCGAGCGCGGCCTCCAGCGTCGCGGTCCCGCTCGCCACCAACGCCACGTCGCACGCCGCGATCGCGTCGCGTGCATGGCCGAACAGAACGGTGAGCGGCAATTCCGCCGCAGCGGCGTCGTACATCGCTTCCTCGAAAATGGCGCGCGTTTCGCGGCTCACGAGCGGCACAAGGAAATGCACTCCGGGCTGCCGCGCAGCGATCAGCTTGGCCGTTTGCACGAAGCCTGGGGCCATGTAGCGCACTTCCGACTGGCGGCTTCCCGGCAGCAGGGCGATGACCTTCCGCTCTGCGGACAGGCGCAACTGCTCCCTAGCCGCGGTGGATCCATCCTCGTCGGAGGTCAAGTCCGCCAGGGGGTGTCCGACGTAGGCTACCGGCACTCCGGCTGCGCGGTAAAGGGGCTCTTCGAAAGGGAACAGGACCAGCATCTTGTCGACCGAGGCCGCGATCGCGGACATGCGCCCGCCGCGCCAGGCCCACAGCGACGGGCTCACGTAGTGAACCGCGGGAATGCCCGCTCGTTTCAGCTTGCGCTCGAGCGCCAGATTGAAATCGGGAGCGTCGATGCCGACGAAAAGCCTCGGCCTCGCTGCGACGAGCCGGCGCCGGAGCTTTCGCCGGATCGCGTGGATTTCCAGAAAGTGCCGCAGCACCTCGACGTAGCCGCGCACCGCGAGCTTCTCCATGGGAAACCAGGGATCGAGGCCCTCCGCCTCCATCTTCGGGCCGCCTATGCCGACGAACTTCAGTCCGGGAACGCGCTCGCGCAGAGCGGCGATGAGGTGAGCCCCGAGAAAGTCCCCCGAAGCCTCCCCCGCGACCATGCCTACGACCACGGGTTTGCCTTCCACCGCGGCTAGCGAATGATGCCCCGCTGCGAGCGCTCGAGGAAATCGACGAGCACTTGCAGCTCAGGCGACTTCACGGCCTGGCCTGCAATCTTGCGCCGCGCTTCCGCGAGCGCGAGACCGGACCTGTAGAGAGTCCTGTAGGCGCGTTTGATCGCGGTGATTTTTGCCGCGGCGAAGCCGCGCCTCTTCAGCCCTTCGCTGTTGATTCCGAACGGCTTCGCCGTATTGCCCGCCGCCATGACGTACGGAGGCAGATCCTGCAGCAGGACCGTCGCGACCCCGGTGATCGAGTGCGCGCCGATCGAGACGAACTGATGGGCTCCGGTAAATCCGCCCAGCACGGCGTAGTCCCCGACCAGGACATGACCGGCAAGCGTCGCCACGTTGGCAAAGACCGCGTGGTTGCCGACCTGGCAGTCGTGCGCGATATGCACATAGGCCATGATCCAGTTGTCGCTGCCGACGCGCGTGACGCCTGCATCCTGCACGGTGCCGCAGCTGAAAGTGCAATATTCGCGGATGGTATTACGGTCGCCGATCTCGAGCGCAGTCGCTTCGCCTGCGTATTTCTTGTCCTGGGGCGGTCCGCCGAGCGAGCTGAATCCGTAAATTCGATTCTGAGCTCCTATGCGGGTTCTCCCCTCGATCACCACGTGCGGCCCGATCGAGGTTCCCTCCCCTATCTCGACGTGCCCGCCGATGATCGAATAGGGTCCCACCGACACTCCCGTGGCGAGCTTCGCTCCGGAGTGAACAATGGCCGTCGGGTGAATCATATGGGGCGCAGAGTGCACAGGATCTTCGCTTCGGCAGCGAGCGCATCTCCGACGCGCGCCTCGGCGGCGAATTTCCAGAGTCCACGGGCGCTGCGTTCCACCGCGACCTCAAGCAGGAGTTGGTCGCCCGGAACCACCGGGCGCTTGAACCGCGCCTCGTCGATTCCCGCGAAGTAATAGACCGACTTGTCGTCGGGTTTCGTGTTCATGGTGCGGAACGACAGTACCGCCGCCGCCTGGGCGAGCGCCTCTATGATCATGACCCCCGGCATCACCGGATAGTGCGGGAAATGCCCGGTAAAGAAAGGCTCGTTCATGGAGACGTTCTTGAGCGCGAGAAGCCGCTTGCCCGGCTCGCATTCGAGCACCCGGTCCAGGAGGAGCATGGGGTAGCGGTGAGGCAAGTATTCCAGGATCTCTCGGATGTCCATCTCTTACCTCTTTCTCTTTGCTGGGAGTCGCTTTTCCAGCTCGCGGATCCGCTTGACCAGCCGGTCGAAGCTGCGCAGGTGCGCCACCGTCTTCGCCCATTCGCGGCTGGGCGCCGAGGGCAGCACGCCGGTATAAGTGCCTGCGCGCGTGATGGACTTCGTCACCACCGCCGCAGCGGAGATCGTCACGTGGTCGGCGATGGTCAAATGGCCGATGATGCGCGCGGCACCGCCGATGGCGCAGTGCCGACCGATACGCGTGCTGCCGGCAACAGCTGCACACCCGGCCATCGCAGTATGCGCACCGATGCGCACGTTATGGCCGATCTGGATCTGGTTGTCGAGCTTGACGCCGTCCTCGACCACGGTGTCGTCGAGCGCGCCGCGGTCGATCGTGGTGTTGGCACCAATCTCGACGTCGTCGCCTATTACGGCACGCCCGGTTTGCGGAATCTTGATCCAGCGTCCGGAATCGGGCGCCATGCCGAATCCGTCGGACCCGATCACTACCCCGGCGTGAATCAAGGCGCGTTTGCCTATGACGCAACGGGGATACACCGTCACCGAAGGACCCAGGCGGCTGTCCTCTCCGATCGACGCATCTTCGCCGATCGTGCAGCTGGCATCGATCACGACGCGCTCCCCCAACCGTGCCCCGCGCCCGATATGGCAGCCCGGTCCTATCGTGGCGGATGCCGGAATTTCGGCTTCCTCTTCGACGACGGCGCGCGCGTGGATTCCCGGAACGGGGCGGCTCACCGAGCCGAACAGCTGCGCGGCCCGGGCATAATAGGCATACGGGTCGTCGCACAGGATCCTCGGCAAGGCCGTCGCGTCGCGTTCCTCGCGCGCCAAAATCACGGCCGAGGCACGGGTGTCGCGCAAGTGCGCGCGGTACCGGCCGTGCGAAAAGAAGCAAAGGTCGCCGGGGCCGGCGCTTTCCAGCGTGGCAATCCGCAGAATCTCGGCATCGGGATCGCCTATCAGCTCCCCGCCTAGCCTGGCGACGATTTCACCAAGCCGGTAAGTACGCGAAATGGGTTGCGTCACGCCGAATCACTTGCCCGCGCGGGTATCCTCTAGCGCCTTGATGACCTTGTCGGTGATGTCGATGCGGGTGCTCGCCCATACTACCTGCTCGTTCTGAAACACGACGTCGAGTTTTTCCGCTTCGGCGATCTGCTTCACCGCCCGGTTGGCGCGCGCGAGGACTTCGTCGAACTCCTCCTTGCGCCGCTGGGCCAGATCCTCGTTGAATTCCCGCTGCCTGCGCTGAAAGTCCCGGTTGACATCGCCGAACTCACGCTCCCGCTTCTGCCGTTCCGACTCCGACATCGTCAAGGCGTTCTTCTCGAGGTACCCCTGCATCTTCTTCAGCTGCTCCGCTATCTTCGAGAGCTCCTGCCCGCGCTGGGAGAATTCCTGCTCGAGCTTTTTCTGGGCTCGCTGCGCAGGAGGCGCCTCCCTCAGGATCCGCTCCAGGTTGACGAACCCGATGCTCGGCTGCGCCAGCGCCGGGGTGACGGCCCCGAGCCCTGCGGTGAAGACCCAAGCGACGAGAGAGTTCCTTTTCGAAGCTGCCATGAGACCCGCCTTTGAGAAAAGATTATACCGGGCCGTCAGAATACGGCGCCAAGCGTAAACTGGATGTTCTGGGTATTGTCCCCGGGCCTTGCGTTCAACGGTCTCGCGACGCTGATTTTCATCGGCCCGACCGGTGAGTTCCAGGCAAAGCTCATTCCCGCCGAGGCGCGCAGCTGCGAAAGGTCGAGGTTTTCAGTCGAGCCATAGACTTGTCCCGCGTCGATGAAAGCTCCAAATCGCATCGACTTGTCAAGCGCGCTTCCGGGCACTGGAAACAATACCTCCGTCGATCCGTTGACTTTCCGATTGCCTCCCAGGAAGCTTCCGTCGAGATCGCGCCTACCCAAGGACGCAGCTCGGTATCCGCGCACGCTGCCGATGCCGCCCGAGTAGTAGTTCTTGAAAAACGGAAGCGGCTTACCCCCATATCCGTCGCCGGCGTCTATCTCCCCGTTGAGCACGAAAGTGAGCCTGGGCGAGAACGGGTAAAAATACTGGTGGGTATAGGAATACTTCCAGTACTCAAGATCTCCGGGCTGCGTCGCCAGTTCCAGAGTGGCACGCTCGAGGTGGCCTCTCGTCGGCCAGATGAAGCTGTCTCGCGAGTCCCGGACCCAGCCGGCGGTGCTGATCAGCGCGACATAGGTTCCGCCGAACTGGTTTTGAAAAATGAGGTAACGCTGCGGACTGTCGGAAGCAAGGTAAAGTCTGACCTGCTCCGTTCCGAGGCCAAAAAACAAAGTGTCGTACTCGGTAAAGGGCACTCCGAAGCGTACCGCCCCGCCGACTGTGCTGGTCCTGTAGTTGCCGACCCCCAGGGTCGTGGCGTTCACGTCGCGCCGGTAGACGTCAAAGCCGCGGCTGACTCCGTCGACCGTGTAGTAGGGATCGGTAAAGGAAAACGAGGCGACCTTGTTGACGGATCCGGAGGCGACTTGCAGGCCCACGGTGTTGCCGGTGCCGAAAAAATTACTCTGCTGAACCGATGCCTGAACGATGAATCTATCGATGTTTGAAAATCCCACACCGAGTAGCACCGCGCCGGTGGGCCTCTCCTTGACCCGTACGGTGACGTCGACCTGATCGGTCGTGCCGGGCACCGCGGGAGTCTCGACCTCGACCTCGCTGAAGAAGCCCGTCTTGTCGATCCTCTGCTTTGAGAGCTGGAGTTTCTGGCTGTCGAAAAAGGCGCCCTCGAGCTGGCGCATTTCGCGACGCACCACCTCGTCGCGGGTGCGCGAGTTTCCGACGACGCTGATGCGCCGGACGTAAACGCGCCTTCCCGGGTCGATAAGAAAAGTGAAGCTGACCTTGCGGTTTTCCTTGTCGATATCGGGATTCGCATTGACGTTGGCGAAAGCATACCCGTCCCGCCCCAGTCTGTCGGTGATCGCCTTGGTCGAGTCGGTAAGCCTCTCCCTGGAAAACGTTTCGCCCGACTTGATCGTGATCAACGAGCGGAGCTCCGCCTCGGGAACGAGCAAGTCTCCCCCCAGCTTCACATCGCCCACTTCGAATTTCTCGCCCTCGGTGATGTTGACCGTGATGTAGATGTCGCGACGATCCGGGGTAATCGAGACCTGGGTGGAGTCGATATTGAACTCGAGGTAGCCGGCGTTCAGGTAGTGCGAACGCATCGATTCGAGGTCCGCTTGAAGTTTCTGCCGGGAGTATTGGTCGTTCTTCGAGAACCAAGTGAACCAGCCGGGCGTGCGCAGCTGGAGCACGCGTAGCAATTCCTCCTCGGAAAAGGCGCGATTGCCTACGATGTTGATTCTCCTGATTTTCGCGACCTCCCCCTCGTTCAGGTTGAAATTGATCGCGACCCGGTTGCGGTCGAGCGGTGTGACGGTCGTGGTCACCTGAACGCCATAAAGGCCCCGGGTCAGATACTGGCGCTTGAGCTCCTGCTCCGCCTGATCGAGCAAGGCACGGTCGAAGATGCGCCCCTCCTGGAATCCGACATCGCGCAGCCCCTGTTTGACCTTGTCCTTTTCGAATTCCTTCATCCCGGCGAAATCGATCGAAGCGATGGCCGGCCGTTCCTCGAGAGTCACGATCAGCACGTTTCCCTGGACCTCGAGCCTGACGTCGCGAAAGAACCCGGTGGCGAACAAGGAGCGAATCGCGCCTGCGGCCTTTTCGTCGGTCATCGTGTCGCCGACTTTGACCGGGAGATAGCTGAAGACCGTTCCCGCCTCGATGCGCTGGATGCCCTCGACGCGTATGTCCCGCACGACAAAGGGTTGGAACGCCCACGCCGGCCCGGCGAGCACGAGCAGGAAGAGCGCGGCTCGTAGCGCGTTTTTCACTGATGAATCATTAGCCCGCGAACAAGCGGTTGAAATCGTTGTAAATGGCGAACGCCATCAGGAACAGGAGTAAGGTGAGGCCCAGACGCTGGCCCAGTTCCATCGCTCTCTCCGAAACCGGGCTGCCCTTGAAAATCTCGACGACATAATACAGCAAGTGTCCGCCATCCAATAAGGGAATCGGGAGCAGGTTGAGCACACCCAGGCTGATGCTGATCAATGCGAGAAAGGCGACGTAGGCGCCGATCCCCAGCTGCGCCGATTGACCCGCGTAGTCGGCGATCGTCACCGGTCCGCTCAGGTTTTTCCAGGAGACCTGGCCGACGACCATCTTGCCAAGCATCTTCAGGCTGAACGCCGACATCTCCCAGGTCCGCTCGAGGGCCATGCCAAGCGCGGCGGCCGGCGCGTAGCGCACGGTCGTTACCAGGTCCTTCATCGCTTCAGGATTTCGACGAGGTAGCGTTCCTATGCGACCGATGCGCGAGCCATTCTGCTGGAACGCTTCCGGGCGCAAGCGGATCTCAATTCTGTCTCGATCGCGAACGATGCCCAGATTCACCATTTCGCCGGGTCGCGCTCGGACCACCTTCACGAGATCTTCCCAGACGCGAATTTGGACTCCGTCGACCGTGACGACGCGATCACCCGGGCGCAACCCTCCCGTCTCCGCGACGCTTCCCGGGACGACCTTGCCGATCACTGGAGCAACATCGGGCAGGTCCAGCCTCAAACCCAAACGCGCGAGGGGATCGCTGTCGAAGCCTTCGAGATCGAAACTCGTCAGATCCAGGGTGCGCCAGGTAAGCCGCTGCTTGAGGTCGATCACCTCGAGTCGCGCCGGCCTTTTTTCCACCGCGAGCTGCAGCAAGCGCCAGCGCACCTGCTGCCAGCTGGCCATGGGTTCGTCGTTTATTTTGAGGATCGTCTCGCCCCGCACGAAGCCGCTCGCCTCCGCGACGGTCCCGGGATCCGGGGTGCCGACGACAGGCTTCGCCTCCTGCACCCCGCCTACGAAAAGGCCCCAGTAGAACCCGATGGGCAGCAAAAAATTCGCCGTTGGCCCCGCGGGCACGATCGCGAGAG
>CAYQVE010000161.1:7244-7612 GCA_964420785.1 uncultured Enterobacteriaceae bacterium
AACCGATGGGGGAGAAAGAAATTCGCCGGGGGCCCGGCGGGGACGATGCCGGTGCGCCCCCGGCCGCCCTGGCGGTTGAATCCCCGGTGCGCTTCTTCCGGCGCACCCGGCCCCTCGTGCGCGTCGAGCTTTTTTACGTAGCCGCCGAGCGGAAATGCCGCGATCACCCACTCGGTCCCGACCCGGCCGCTGCGCACCCGCCACAGCGGCCGGCCGAAACCGATCGAGAAGCGCAATACCTTCACCCCGAAGAAGCGCGCGATCAGATAGTGGCCGAACTCGTGGAACACGATCAGCACGCCCAGCGCCACGATGAAAGCCAGAAGGGTGATGGCGAAATTCATGCGGCGTGGGAGTTGAATCGCGCG
>CAYQVE010000162.1:0-7575 GCA_964420785.1 uncultured Enterobacteriaceae bacterium
CCCCCGCCCCTCACGGGAATGGGTGATATCGGGGGGATTTCGAGGAAGCTCCGCCTTAATGCCGTCACCTTGGAGGCCTGGAACGCCGGGTCCCTCGTCGGGATGGTGGCCGCTTATATCGATGCCCGGGACCGCTCCTGTTTCATCACGAACACGAGCGTGCTGGCCGAGTTTTCCGGCCGGGGTGTTGCGGCGAGGCTGCTCACGGCATGTCTTGAGCGCGCGCGCGCCGAGCACGTCGAAACGGTTTCGCTGGAAGTTTCGAAGGACAGCCATCCCGCAATTCGCCTGTACACGAAATTCGGCTTCCGGGTCGTCGGGAACCGGGAAGACTTCCTGAAAATGCGGCGCGAGCGGCCCGAATCGCAGGACGCGTCTCGCGGCAAAGGATAGCATCCATGAGAGACCACAATCGGGAATACCAGGACAACGAATCCAGGCGATACGCCTACGATTTCGACACCGTGGTTCGCCGCTACATGATGCGCACGCTGTCGCCCTTCTTCACGAAGGGAAAGGCGCTGGAGCTGGGCTGTTTCGAAGGCGCGACGACCAAACTCTACGCGGAGCGCTTCGACGACCTCACCGTAATCGAGGCTGCGGACAGCTTGATCGAGATCGCAAGAACGAAAGTGCCGGCGCGCGTGCGCTTCATTCATTCGACGATCGAGACCGCGGAACTCGAGCCCGTATACGACTCGATTTTCCTGGTGCATACGCTGGAGCACCTGGATCGTCCCGTCGAGGCCCTGTCGCGCATGCGCGCCTGGCTGAGTCCGACGGGCAGGCTTTTCGTGGTCGTGCCCAACGCGAACGCCGCTTCGCGCCAGATCGCCGTGAAGATGGGCCTGGTCGAGACCAACAGCTCGGTCACGGCGGGCGAGCGCGCGCACGGGCACCGCCGCACTTACAGCCTGGATACGCTCGAACGCGACGCGCGCGAGGCAGGCCTGAACGTCGAATCCCGGGGAGGGGTTTTCTTCAAGCCCTTCGCCAATTTCCAGTTCGATCTGCTCATGAAGAACAAGGTGATCGACGAAGGCTATCTGGAGGGCTGCTACGCCCTCGGAATGCAGTATCCCGAACTGTCGGCGAGCATCTATCTCGTGTGCACGCGCGGTTGATCGGGCCTGACTGGATGAATTCCCGCCGGGTCGCCTTGCAGCTCCGCCAGATCCATCATGAAGGATGAGCGAGCGCGCCTCCCTCAGACGCGACATAGCCGTCAACTACGCGAGCCAGGTCTATGTCGCCCTGATCGGCATCGCGATGGTTCCCCTGTATCTCAAGTACATGGGAATCGAGGCCTACGGCCTGGTCGGGTTTTTCGCGATGGTCCAGGCGTGGAGCCAGGTGCTCGATTTCGGTTTGTCGCTGACGCTGGGGCGGGAGGCCGCAAAATTGAACGCCGGCGCGACGACCGTAGAGTCCTTGAACATGTTCCTGCGCCTGCTCGAAATCATTTTGGGCGTCTTCGGCGTCGCAATCGCCGCTCTGAGCTGGGCTCTGGGGCCCTGGGTGGCCGAATCGTGGCTGAAGCTCGACGCCCTCGATCCCGCGGATGTCGCCCGCTGCGTCGGCGTCGTCGGCATCGTCCTGGGCCTGCGGCTCGTTTCAGGGGTCTATCGCG
Source organism: uncultured Enterobacteriaceae bacterium (assembly GCA_964420785.1). Lineage (GTDB taxonomy): Bacteria > Pseudomonadota > Gammaproteobacteria > Burkholderiales > SG8-39 > VBDM01. The sequence goes on from CAYQVE010000162.1 coordinate 1,631, forward strand.
GCGGCCTGCTCGGCCTCGAGCATCAGGTCGGCGCGAATTCCATCGCGGCGGCGGTCGCCACCTTGAGATCCGTGGCGGTGGTTCCGATCCTGATCTGGGTATCGAATTCGATTCTGGCGTTTTTCCTGTTCCAGCTCGTCGTCGCCGTCGTGGAGGTCGTGCTGATGAGAGCCGTGTTGCGGAGATCGCTGCCCGGCGGCCCGGTCGGCAAATTTCAATGGGAAGTGCTGAAGGAACCGATACGCTTCGGGAGGGGGCTGGCATTTCTGACCTGCATGTGGGTCGCAGTCAGCCAGGGGGACAAGCTGATCCTGTCGCACATGCTGCCGATGCAGGAATACGGCGGCTTCATCCTGGCGACGACGATCGCGCTGGGCACGATCCTGGTCGTGTCGCCGCTTCAGCAGGCCGTTCTCCCACGCCTCGTCGTTCTCGCGGAGCAAAAGGAGCACGGCAGGCTGGTTCAGCTGTATCGCAAGACCACGATTCTGCTGGTTGCCATGCTCGCGGGTATCGGCGGCGTGATGGTCGCGTTTCCCGCGCAGGTCCTCTACGCCTGGACGGGCGACGCCGGGGCCGCCTCGCAGGCCGCGGAGGTGCTCAGATGGTATGCCGCCGGAACCTGCTTCATGGGGGCGGCGGCGATGAGTTACCTCCTGCAGCACGCGCACGGCGACCTCAGCTTGCACATAAAAGGCAACCTCGCGTGCCTGTTCATACTGATTCCCGCGGTGATATCGAGCACCTGGTATTACGGCGCCGTGGGAGCGGCGATGGCCTGGGCGGTCACGAACCTGTTCTTTCTGCTCGCCTGGACGCCCGTCGTGCATGGGAAATTCCTGCCGGAAATCCGCACGGCCTGGCTGTTCCGGGATGTCTTTCCGGCGCTGGCGATCGCCGCGGCGCCGGTCTTGCTGTCCCGGCAGATCGCCTGGCCGCTGGCATCGAGGGTCGTTTCCGCGCTTGGCTTGAGTCTACTGGCGCTGCTGGTGATCGCGGCCGCGCTTCTCGTTCACTTCGAGACCCGGCAATTGGTTCTCGATCTGCTGCGAAAAATCGGCAAGCATGCGTGAAAACCGCTTGAAGATATCCGTCTGCGTCGTGGCCTACAACCACGGCCGGTACATCGGCGATTGCCTGGCGAGCGTGGTCGGGCAGCAGGTGGATGCGGACCTGGAAATCCTGGTGGGGGACGACTGCTCCACGGACGAGACCCGGAGAATCATCGCCGCGTACGCCGATAAGTATCCGGGCTTGGTTCTCCCGGTTTTCCACCCGAAAAACATCGGCGGCACGCGGAACTATCAGGTCCTCATCGGCAAGGCCGAGGGGGATTACATCGCCCATGTGGACGGCGACGATTACTGGCTTCCGGGAAAGCTTGCGGAGCAGATCGCCTTTCTCGAGGAGAACCGGAATTGCGCAGCGGTCTACGCCAACGCCATCGCCATCAGCGATTCAGGCGAGCTGGTGGGGAGATTCAACGGGGTGCTCCCGCAGCAGTTCGACCTGGACTATCTGGTGAGGAAGGGCAATTTCCTGAACGGCAGCTCCCTCGTGTACCGGGCCCGCTGCAGGGATCCCATCCTGCAATTGCAGGGCGATGCGCTGGATTACCACTTCCATATTCTGTTGGCAGGCCAGGGGGCTTTGGGATACGTCAATCGGGTGCTCGCGGCCTATCGAAGGCGTTCGGCGACCTCGACGATGTCGACGAACTATGGATTCGTGCTGGAGCTGTACTGGAAGGCGATCCTGTGCGCCGGATCAATGGGCGCCGACCGCGGCGCCCTGCTGGAATGCGTGAAGGGCCTCGTCCAGAACGTCGTCCGCCTCGCCGTCGCGCGCGGCAGACCGGGGGAGGCCTGGCGCTGGGGCGACAGGATCGTCAAGGAGTGCCCGCTGGTGTCGCGGACAATGCTCGCTTGGTTCGTGCTGATGCTCCCGTTCTCCGTGGGCGGAAGGGTCCTGCGCAGGCTCGCGCGCCGCATCTTCGGGGGCGGGGCCGATATCCTGTACGACCGGTAGAAAGCGGGCGGCAAAAATGATCGCAAACTTCAGTTCGCGGGCGATGGGACGGATCGCGAGGGCTTTCGCGGTCCTGGGCTCCGCGAAGCTGTGCTATGCCTGCAACAGGCGCGTCGGCCGGTTCCTGCCGTACCGCGGAGGCTGGAAGGACGTGCCGCGCTTGATCAAGGCTCTCGATGTGATCGGGAGCGACGTGGAAAACTTTTCCTGCCCGAGGTGCGGGGCGCACGACAGGGAAAGACATCTGCTGATGTATTTCGACCGTGCCGGAATGTGGAAAGAGATCGAGGGCGCCAATGTTCTCCATTTCGCTCCGGAGCGCGTCCTCGCCGCGAGGATCTCGCGCGCGAGGCCTGCAAGATACGTCAAGGCGGACTTGTTTCCCAACGCGGCGGACGTCACGCGGGAGGACCTCACCAGGCTTTCATTCGGCGACTGCGCGTTCGGCGTGGTGATCGCGAACCACGTTCTCGAGCACGTCGCGGACGACCGCGCCGCGATGAAGGAGATATTTCGCGTGCTGCAGCCGGGCGGCCTGGCGGTCCTTCAGACGCCCTACAGTGACAAGCTCACCCGGACGTTCGAAGACGAAAGCATTCGCGACGAGGAAGCGAGGCTGCAGGCCTTCGGGCAGGAAGATCACGTGCGGCTCTACGGGAGAGATCTGTTTTCGAGACTGCAAAGCGTCGGGTTCGTCTCCAAAGTATTGGAGCACGACGCGGTGCTCAAGGATTACGGCGAGAGCCTCTACGGAGTCAACCGGCGCGAGCCGTTCATCTGCATGGAGCGTCCGGGCGGCGTCTAAAGCCGACGCGAATTAACGCGGTTTGAAAGACCGCCCTCCCGGGCCAGAAAGTCCTTGTATGCCGCGGCGATCCCGGTTTCGAGACCGATCCTGGGCGACCACCCGAGCTTGCGGAGCCGGCTGACATCGAGGAGCTTCCGCGGCGTTCCGTCGGGCTTGCTCTTGTCGAATTCCAGCGCGCCGCCGAATCCGACCACCGACGCGACCGCGCGGGCAAGATCCGCGACGGTCTGGTCTTCGCCGCATCCGACGTTGATCAGCGGCAGGCCGTTGGGGCCCTGAATTATTTCGCGGAACGCGTCGTCCGGAAGGTTCATCATCATCACGCAGGCATCGGCCATGTCGTCGCTGTAGAGGAACTCCCGCCGGGGCGAGCCCGTGCCCCAGATCACCACGCGATCCAGGCCACCCGTCTTCGCCTCGTGCATCTTGCGTATGAGCGCAGGCAGCACGTGGGCCCCTTCGAGATCGTAGTTGTCGTTGGGCCCATAGAGATTCGTCGGCATGGCGGCGAGGTAGCGCGTGCCGTACTGGCGGTTGTAGCTGCCGCACATCTCCACGCCTGCTACCTTTGCGACTGCGTAGGCGCGGTTCGTGAATTCCAGCGGGCCCGTCAACAGATACTCCTCCTTGATCGGCTGGGGGCAGTCGCGGGGATAGATGCATGAGGAACCCAGGAAAAGCAGGCGCCTGACACCGTTCCTCCAGGCTTCGTGCATGACGTTGGTTTGGACTGAAAGGTTGGACTGGATGAACTCCGCCGGATAGTTGTTGTTCGCCAGGATCCCGCCGACCTTCGCGGCCGCCATGAAGACGTAGGCGGGTCTCTCCTGCGCGAAGAATTTCCTGACTGCGGCCTGGTCGGTGAGCTCGAGCTCGGCGTGGGTTCGGGTGAGGAGATTCCGGAAGCCCCCGCTCGCCAGGCGACGCACCAGCGCCGATCCCGCGAGACCCCGGTGCCCGGCTACGTAGATCCGCGCGTTCAACTCCATGCGTCGCCCGGATTCCTCGAGTTCGCCCTACTCGTGGCGTCGATCGGTCTCAAAGCCGTGCCGTTTCACGAGCTGATCGCGCTCGGCTTCCTTGAGATCCTCGCGGACCATCTCCGCGACGAGCTCCGGGAAGCGTACCTGGGGTTTCCAGCCGAGCTTCTGCCGCGCCCTGCTCGCGTCGCCCACCAGACTCTCCACGTCGGTCGGACGGAAATAGTCCGGATCGACGGCAACGATGCAGCGCCCCTTCTGGTCGTATCCGCGCTCGTCGCGTCCCCTTCCTTTCCAGCTGACCTGCAGGCCGAGTTCTTTTGCCGTTGCGACGACGAATTCGCGCACGCTGTGCTGATCGCCGGTTGCGATCACGAAATCCTCGGGCTTTTCCTGCTGCAGCATGAGCCACTGCGCCTCCACGTACTCGCGAGCGTGGCCCCAGTCGCGGCGCGCCTCGAGGTTCCCCAAGTAAAGGCAGTCTTCGAGGCCGAGGCTGATCCGCGTAAGCGCACGCGTGATCTTGCGGCTGACGAAGGTCTCGCCCCGCACCGGGGATTCGTGGTTGAACAGGATGCCGTTGCAGGCGAACAGGCCGTAGGCCTCGCGGTAGTTGACCGTGATCCAATGGGCGTAGAGCTTCGCGACGCCGTAAGGCGAGCGCGGATAGAAAGGCGTCCCTTCGGTCTGCGGCGATTCACGCGCGAGCCCGAAGAGCTCGGAGGTCGAGGCCTGGTAGAACCGGGTCTTGTCCTTGAGTCCCAGGATTCGGATCGCTTCGAGCAGCCTCAGCGCGCCGAGCGCGTCGGCGTTGGCGGTGTATTCAGGCTCCTCGAACGACACCGCGACGTGGCTTTGCGCGGCGAGGTTGTAGATTTCGTCCGGTTGGACCTCCTCGGTGATATGGACGAGGCTGCTCGAGTCGGTCATGTCGCCGTGATGCAGGATGAATCGGCGATCCGACACGTGCGGGTCCTGATAGAGATGGTCGATCCGCTGGGTATTGAACAGGGAGGTGCGGCGCTTGATGCCGTGCACCACGTAGCCTTTGCCCAGGAGAAATTCGGCCAGATAGGCTCCGTCCTGGCCGGTGATTCCGGTGATCAGCGCGACCTTGGCCTTATTCATTCATTGAGAGCTGCGCTGCGGTTTCGGTCGCGTATTGTAGCGTGCTGCATCATCGCCCCTTTGCGAAGAGCGGCCCGCGGGATGCTGCGCCTGCCGTGCCTCAGGCACTTCCACACTCCCCGTGCTCTTTGGCAATGCGGCCGCAATGGACGACCCTGCACAATGGGTATAAGATTCAACGCCCTGCTGGTAACTCCTGCAGATAGTTCGTAGGTTTCCGATCAGTTTTTTGAATGGATCTTATATGCGGACTAACTTTTTCTTTTTCGGAATCGGCCTCGGCATCCTGCTCGCGACGCCCGCCTTCGCGCAGGTCGAGTCCACCCAACAACAGACCACGACGGCTCCCGCTCCCGCCATCAGCCAGGAACAACAGATTCCTGCGATGCCGAGCATTCAGGACGTCCGCAGCCCGCTCAACACAATCAGCAATCGCCCGCGCGCGACGACGACGGGCACGCAGCCGGGCGCCGCGGCGGGAACCGGGCAGACCGGGCTCACGCCGGGTGCGCGCGCCGCGTTCCCCGGCACCGATCTGCAGCAGCGCATCAAGGAGTTCGAATTCGAGCAGCTGCAGCAGGATCTCCAGGCCGAGCAGAAGGAGCGCAACGAATTCCAGCAGTTCGTCATGCAGTCGATCGGCCGCGATCTGCCGATGTTCGGCGCAAATCTCTTCCGCACCGTGCCGAGCACTTTCGCCCCGGTCGACAACGTTCCGGTCGCGGCCGACTACGTCGTGGGGCCGGGAGACGAGATCCAGATCCGCGCCTGGGGCCAGATCGACGTCGATTACAGTTCGGTGGTCGACCGCGACGGCACGATCGGCGTGCCCAAGGTGGGCGTGATCAACGTCGCCGGGATCAAGGCGAGCGATCTGCCCGCCTATCTCAAGACCGTCTTCGGACGCACGTTCCGCAATTTCCAGCTGACCGCTACGCCCGGCAAGGTGCGCTCGATCCAGATTTTCGTCGTCGGGCAGGCGAAACGGCCCGGCACCTACA
>CAYQVE010000163.1:0-7573 GCA_964420785.1 uncultured Enterobacteriaceae bacterium
CTACGGCGCGGCATCCTCGCGCTGAAGCTCAAGGAGGATTCCGCATGACTTGAAGAGACCCCGATCAACCGGGATCACAGGGGATAACAGCCTCCCCTAGAGATGGCAGCCATCCATCCAAGCGCTGGTCACGTCATTTTTGGAGCGACCCATGGATGGCATGGTTCTCGGATTTTTTCTCCTTGCGGCGTTTCTCGGCGCGGTGACGACCGGTGTTGCCGGTTTCGCGATGGGCCTCGTGGTGTCCGGCATTTGGCTGCATATCCTCACGCCCGTCCAGACCGTGACGCTGATGGTGAGCTACAGCGTTCTACTGCAGGGTTACAGCATATGGAAGCTGCGGCACGCACTGAGCTGGCGCAAAATCGCGCCGTTCATCATCAGCAGCGCGATCGGCGTGCCGATCGGCGCAATGCTGCTGGCGCACATCAACCCGGCCCAGCTGCGCACCGGCGTGGGCCTCGTGCTGCTGCTCTACAGCATCTACTACCTGGCCCGGCCCGCGCTCGAGCCGGTGCAGGGCGGACTTCCCGCCGACATCGGAATCGGATTTCTCAACGGGGTGCTCGGCGGGCTGACCGGCCTCGTCGGGATCGTGTTGGTCGTCTGGTGCCAGTTGCGCGGCTGGCCGAAGGACGTGCAGCGCACGGTCTTCCAGCCGGTCATCATTGCGACGAGCGCCATGACCGCGGCCTGGCTGGGTGCGAGCGGCGCGGTCACCGTCGATACGGTGAAGCTGTTTCTGCTCGGCCTGCCGATGCTGCTGGCGGGCACTTGGGTCGGGATGAGGCTCTACGGACGGCTCGACGAAGCAAGCTTTCGCAGGGTCGTCCTTAATCTGTTGCTGCTCTCGGGAATCTTTCTGGTCTTTCCCGTGTCGATCTTCAGGTGAGGGGCCCGACGACAACCCGCCTCAGCGCCGGCGCGTGAAAGGAAAGCCCCGGCGGCGGTACTGGATGGCGAGCCAGCCCCCGAGCATGCCGCCCAGGTGCGCGAAGTGCGCCACGCCCGCTGCGGTGCCGGTCACGCCGAACACGAGCTCGAGCGCGCCGAAAAGGATCACGAAGACGCGCGCCTGCATCGGGATCGGCGGGAAGATCAGCATGACCATGCGCCGCGGGAAATACATCCCGAAGGCGAGCAGCAATCCGTAGAGCGCACCCGAGGCGCCCAGCGTCGGGACGGGCGGGCCGCCCGCGATCGCAGTGAACAGCAGCTGGGTGAGTGCGGCCGAGACGAGGCAGGCGAAATAATAAAAGAGGAAATAGCGCGAACCGAAGAGCCGCTCGATGTCGCTCCCGAACATGTACAGCCCGAGCATGTTGAAGAAGATGTGCGCGATCCCGCCGTGCAGGAATCCGTAGGTGACGAGCTGCCAGATCCAGAATCCGTCTCCGGGCGGCCACAGCGCGAACCAGGCCACGAGCAGCTCGCCGCCCGCGGACTGGAGGAGGAAAACGGCGACGTTGGCGATCAGGAGGGTCTGCGTGACGGGCGGCATGGGTGTGGCCGAGGAGCGACTCGCTCGGCGTTCGGTCAAACTGCGCTCAAAGCGCGTATTTGACGAGAATTCGCGCGATGCGCGATTTTTCGCCGCTCCAGTTCGCGAACCGCTGGCAGACCTGCTTGGCCTCGCCGTCGGGCCGCTCCGAGAACTTGTCCGCGAAGCGCGCCTGCCCCGCTTCCTGCCCCGGCTGCACGCGGCTCTCCTGCCACGGCTGCTTGGAGTTCTCGACGCCGATGTAGAGCTGCACTTCCTTGACGGTCGCCGCCGCCGGCACTCTCGCGCAGACCGCGATCCGCAGCGCGCTCTGCTCGCTGCATTCCTCTCTCGCACCCGGGACGCCCTCGGGCTTGCAGGGTCCTACGACGACGCTCGCCCCCGTGCCTTCCTCGCCGAGGCGCGAGGCATCGGCGCGCTGAACCTCGGTTTCGATCTGCTTGCGCTCGTTCATCCGGGCCTGCTCCAGGCGTGTCGCGGTCGCGTTGATCTCGGAGAGCTTCGCTTGCAGATCGGCGCGCAGAGAATCCCGGTCGCCTTCGCGCAGCGACACGAAGTACTGCGAGAGCGCAAACCCGCCCACTGCCGCGGCGACCAGCAGGGCGAAGACGACGATCACGGGCCCACGCCGGGTCTTCTTCGTGATCGGCTGGCCGCGCTCGCGCTCCTTCATTTCCCTGCGCCAGGATATGCGCAGCTGAACGAGCGCGCCCGCCACCGTAGCGAGCGCCCCGATCATAGCCGCGGTGACCGGTTCGGAAAGGCTCGGAAATTCCATGGGCGGATGATACGAGATCGGGTCCGGGATGAAAATGGCGCATCCGTAGCGACGTGAAATGCGTCACGCCGTGAAGAGGCGCAATGCATCGCGTTGCCGGCATGTTGGTGTCATGCCGTTCCGCTTTCTTTGGACTGCGGGAATTACCTGCTCTTGCCCGGATTCTCCCCGTTCGCCCACTGGGCCAGCGTTTTCCAGTCCGGGTCGTCCTTGGACTCGAATTGCCTGCCGCCGTTGTGGAAGGCGTTGCCCCCTGCCTCGGGTGCGAGCGGCATGACCAGAAGGCGGCTAGCGGCAAGGTTGCCCGGAACCACCAGTCCGGAGGCCGTTTCGAAGTTGCGGCGGGACTGTTCCTCGGTCCAGAACTTGGCCCCCCGCGGGAGCTTCTCCAAACGGAAGGCGTTGTTGCTCTCCGCGTGGCAAACGTAGCAGCGGGTGTGGCCCGGCTTCTTCTTCAGGAAGATCGGCTCGACCCGCGCCTTGAAGAACTCGTAATCGAGAGACTGCGCGCACGCGGGAGTCCCCTGCAGGGCTGCCGCGACTGCCGCAATCGATGCCAGAAGACCCGCGCGCACGATGCAGGCCCTTTCCTAGCGCAGCGCGAGCGTGTTGATGCGCTTCGGCACCTCGCCGACCGGGATATTCGCGACCACCTTCATCGCCTTCGTGTCGATCGCGGACACCGACCTGATCGCTGAGTTGGTGACGTAGAGCAGACTGCCGTCGGGCGTGAAGGTCGCCCAGTTGGGCAGCGCGCCGATCGGAGCGCGCCCGGGGAGCCTGAGCTCGGGCAGCACGACGTGTCCCAGCAGCTTCAGCTCCGGCAGCGAGTAGACGAAGACCGCGTTGGCGAACACGCTGGTGACCCAGAGCGACTTGTTGTCCGGAGCGACAGCCATGCCGTGGGAGGGTGTCTCGCTGCGTCCCTCGGCCATGCCGTAACCGGTGGGCTGGTCCGGAAACTTCACCCGCGCCACTTCCTTGCGCTGCGCAAAATCCACCACCGCGAACCCGCTCAGGTCCGACAGCTGGACGAAGATGCGGCGGGTCGAGCCGTCGGGAGCCGATTCGAAGGTCATCGGCCGCACGCCCTTGTCGAGCTTGAGGTCCCAGGCCACCTGCTCGGTCTTGAGGTCGAGCACGGAGAGGAACTTGTGCCGTACCGAGCCCGCGACGGCGTATTGGCCGTCGGCCGTCACGTAGACGTTGTGCATGCGCCCGTTGAGCGGGACGGTCTTGGCGAGCGTGAGGGACCGGGTGTCCACGATGTCGAGCCCGCCATCGTTTTCCGCTATGCAGATGACGACCCGTGCGCCGTCGCGGGTGACCGCGATGTTGTTGGGGTGTCCGCTCAGGGGCACCTTCTTCACGATCCTGCCGCTCTTGCGATCCACCACGTCCAGCGTGCTGTCGGCCTCGTTGCTGACATAGACGCGTGCGCCGTCGGGGGCGAAGTCGACCCCGTGCGGCGTCTCGATACCGCCGATCACCTGCACCACCTTGTTGGTCGCCGGATCGATGACGTGGATGTTGTCGCCGGCGCTATTGGTGGCGTAGACGCGCACCTCGCCCGCCTGAGCGGGCAATGCCGCAAGCGCCAGCACGATCCCCAGACATCCAAGGCCGCCGCAATAGTTTCCGAAGAGTGTGCGCATGGTGGTTCCTCCGACGTTGCCGGCGAGTGTAGGCGCAAGCCCGTTGAGGGGTCAAGGCGCTCCGAACTTGAATAGGTGCCGCGGGTTGTCCACCAGGATCCTGCGCCGGGTCGCCTCGTCCGGCGCCCATTTGCCCAACAGGTTCCACAGCTCGACCGAGCCGAGCTTGTCGGCGAAGGAGAGATGCGGGTAGTCGCTCCCCCAGATGACGCGGTCGGGCGCGGCTTCGATCAGCGCGCGCGCCATCGGCGCGACGTCGGCGAAGCCCTTCGCGACCGACATGCGATACACGCCTGTGAGTTTCACCCAGCAATGACGCTCGTCGCGGCGCAGCAGGTCGAGGAGCTGCCGAAACCCCGGCTGCTCGACGCCGTCCTTCGCGAGGAGCATGCCGAAATGGGCGAGCGTGAAATCGAGTTTCAATTTCCCCAGGGTGGGCATGAGCTCGGCGGTGAGCCAGCCCGGGGTGAGAAAGTCGAGCTGCCAGCCGATCTCCGTGCAGCGCCCGGCGAGGCGCTCGATTCGCGGCAAGAGCCTCGGCGCGAATCCCGCCTCGAAAGGTTTGATGGGCGAACGGTTGACCCGCACGCCGCGCGTGCCCAGAGCGTTCAGGCGCTCGAGCTCCGCGTCCGGCGCGTTCTCGTCGATGTCGACGATGCCGCGGCATTTCACCGCGCCGACCTCGCGCATCGCGTCGAGCATGCAGCGGTTGTCGCGCCCGTACGCCGAGGGCTGCACGAAGACGAAGCGCTCCAGGCCGAGCATTTTCGAGAGCGCGAGGAAATCCGCGACGGGCGCCAGCGGCGGCGCATAACGCAGGTCGGATTGGTTATAGGGATAGCGTCCGGCCGGGCCGAACACGTGAAAGTGAGCGTCGCAGCCCCCGGGCGGCGATTTGAAATCGGGGTGAGCGTCGTGCGACGGCATGCGCTCCCCTCCTAGAACTTGTAGTCGATTCCGCGCGCGCGCGGCAGCTCGAGCTGGAAGGCTTCCTTCGGGAACAGGTCCTCGAGCGTCGGCCGAGCGCCAGTGAGCACCTGCGCGTGCACCCATCCGACCAGCGTGCCGAAGTTGCGCCTGTTCAGGTCCGAGAGGCCGAACTCCCAGGGATCGGCGCCGAGCAGCGCGCGCTCGTCCTCCCAGTAGGTTCTATACCAGGCGAGCGGCACGTTGCGCGGATCGGCCAGGCGTCGATAGGCGAGCTGCTTCGCTTCATCGAACGCCAGCACCAGGCTCTCGACCACCCAGGGATGCCGCGCGACGACCTCCGCGGGCACCGTGGTGACGTGCATGATCGGAAAGAGTCCCGTGCGTCGGTAATAGTCGGCCTCGAGCTCCCGGTAGTTGGGAAAGAGCCGCGCCACGCGCGGATCGCCTTCTCCGATCATGCGGGTCACGTTGGGCGCGATCATCGCGTCGACGTCGCCCTCGAGGAACATCTCCTCCACGTTCCTGCCGCGCGGCGCGCGCTCGATCTTCAGCTCGGAGGGGGCCTGGCGCGAAGCGTCGTCGTCGCTCTCGATGACCCAGGTGACGGCACGGTGGGGCACCGCATGGTCCTCCTCGAGATGCCCGCGCATCCAGTAATTCGCTGCCGCGCCCAGCGTGCGGCAGGCGACGCGCCGGCCGATCAGGTCGGTCGGCTTCGCGATGCCCTTCGCCTTGTTGAGGTAAATGAAGCCGAGGCGGAAGCGGCGATGCAGGAACACCGGGATCGCGGTGAAGTCGTGACGCCCGCGGTGCTTCTGCACGACGTACGCGCCGCCGTTGAACTCGTTGATGTCGCAGGCGGAGCCAGCAGCCACTTTGTCGTGGATCGCGCGCGTACCGGGATAGTCTGCGACGACGAGCTCGATACCCTTGGGCTTGACCGTGCCGTCCTTCAGGGCGCGCACGATCTCGTAGTCGCCGATCATCATCGAGAGCTTCAGTTTTCCCGCCATGGCTATTCCGGCCTGATCCCGGTCGCCTTGACGATCCGCGCCGTGTACTCGATGTCGCGGCGGATGGTGGCGGTGAGCTCCTCGGGCGTGCTGGTCGCGATCGGAAAGCCGATGTCCTCGGCCCTGGCGCGCACTTCGGGCGAATTCAATATGCGCACGATCCCGTCGTGCAGCCGATTCACTATGGCCTGCGGCATCCCCGCGGGTCCGAAGTAGCCTCCCCAGGTCGAAGGCGGCTCGTAGCCGGGCAGCTCCTCGCTCACGGTCGGTACATCGGGGATGACGTGATAGCGCTTCGCGCCGTTAACGGCGAGGACCTTCACCTTTCCGGAAGCGATGAACGGAGCTGCCGTGGCGAGGATGCTGAAGCCGACCTGGATTTCCCTCCCGACGAGATCCGTGAGCACCGGCGGCCCGCCCTTGTAGGGTACGTGGACCCAGTCGATGCCCGTGACGAGGCGAATCGATTCGCCCGACAGGTGGTGCGTCGTGCCGATTCCCGATGTGCCGTAGGACAGTTCGCCCGGATGGCGCTTCGCGTATTCGACGAGCTCGCGCATCGACCCCAGCGGAAGCGACGGGATCGCCACGACCACCGCGATCGTCTCGAAAGCTTTGGTGATGGGCGTGAAATCCTTCACCGGATCGAGCCGCGCGCTTTTCGAGAGAAAGCGGTTCATCACCAGAGCGCTCGCCGAGGTGAGCATGATGGTGTAGCCGTCGGGGGCCGCGCGCGCCACGCTTTCCGCGCCGATCGCGCCGCCCGCGCCGCTCTGCGATTCGACTACGACCGGCTGGCCGAGCGCGACGGTCAGCCCTTGAGCGACCAGCCGCGCGACGATATCCGCGCCCCCGGCGACAGTCATGATCGAGCGGATCGGCCTCACGGGATAGTACTGCGCGTGCGCCGCGGCGATTCCAGCCCAAGCGGCAAGCGCAGCGCACAAGCTTCGTTTCGTCACGGTCTCACTCCGCCTTTGCGCCCGAATCGCTGACGACGTTGCCCCACCTCAGCGTTTCCGACTTGATGTATGCGGCGAACTCCTCGGGCGTGCTGCGCCTGCGACAAAAGAATTATCGTTTTTTTATTCATTGGACGCTACAATGGCGAGCGGCAAATCCTCCGCGGTCCGGGGAAAGCGAAGAAGAAACAATTACGGAGATCCGCCCATGAATGAGCTGCGTGCATGCCTCTCGGTGAGCGGTGTCTTCTTGCTTGCCGCGCTCTTTGGTGCTGCCCCGAGCGCGCACGCCCAGGACGCCTCGCGGGCGACCCCGCCGCCCGGCAAGGTGCTGGTGTTCGTTTTTCGCAGCGACCGTCAACCGGTGGCCGCGCAGGTGCCGGTGACCGTGAACCTAGTGCGCATCGGCGACCTGGCGAACGGCACCTTCGCCGTTGCGACCGTCAATCCCGGAAGGACTTTCCTGCGCATCGGCGAACAGGCAGTGGCCGTGTTCACGCTCGAGGATTCGGCGGGTGGGGTCGAGGTGATCGCCTTCCCGGAAACGTATCAGCGGAGCGCCGCGCTGATTGAGGCGGGAACGCTCGTGCTCGTGCGCGGGAAGCTCGAGCGCGGCGAGGAATCGGTGCGGATCCTGGCGGCCGGGGTACTGCCGATCGACAGCGTCCGCGAGCGGACCCCGGGTGAAGTGGCGCTACGGGTCCGAATGCCCGCCGACCGTGGTCCCCTGTAGG
>CAYQVE010000164.1:0-7569 GCA_964420785.1 uncultured Enterobacteriaceae bacterium
ACGGCACCGAAGGCGTATACATCTTCCGCAACGGCAATCACCAGGCGATGTTCGTCGTCACCCGTGACGGCGTGATCGCCACCGACCCGGTCGCCTACGGGCGTCCGACCGGCGGCGCGACCTACGTCGCCGAGATCAGGAAGGTCACCGACAAGCCGATCAAGTACCTCGTCTACAGCCATCACCACTACGATCACATCGCCGGCGGCCAGGCGTTCAAGGACGCGGGCGCGAGAATCCTCGCCCACAAGAAGGCGAAGGAGCGCCTCGCCGTCCTCGGAGATCCGGCCACGCCGCTGCCCGACGAGACGTTCGACGAGAAGAGGACGATCACGCTCGGCGGCACCGCGCTCGAGCTGAGCTATCTCGGCCTCAACCACTCCGACAGCACCCTTGTCATGCGGCTGCCGAAGGAGAAGATCCTCTTCGCGGTGGACTTCCTCCCGGTCGGATCGGTGCCGGGCCGCGGCATGATCGATTTCTATCCGCTCGAGGCGGAGCAGTCGATCAAGCAAGTGCTGGCGATGGATTGGGAACGCCTCATCCCCGGCCATCCCGGACCGGGCGACCGGCTGGGCACGAAGAAAGACGCGGAGGACCAGCTCACATTCCTGCAGGACGCCTCGGCGGCGGTGAAGGTCGCCGCGCGCGAAGGGAAATGCTGGGAACCGGTGGAGAAGGAGCTCAAGCTGCCGAAGTACGAGAAGTGGCCCGGCTACGAGAACAACCTGCCATTCGTACTGCGTCGCTATTGCGGCCTGTGGGGACGCGGCACCTAGAGCCGGCGGGTCAATCCACGACGGCGACGACCTGGATCTCGACCAGCTGCTCGGGCTCGCCCAGCTCGAGCACCGCGAGGTTGGTCGTGGTCGGCTTGTGGTTGTGGGGCGCGAAGTAGGAATTCACCACTGCGCTCGCTTTGCCGATGTCGCCCATGCGCGGGCGAGCGCGGAAAATGAATACGTGCACCACGTCCTTGGGCGAGGCGCCCGCGGCCTTCAGCGTTTCCATGATGCCGTCCATCGTCTGGCGCACCTGGCCTTCCAGGTCGTTCGTCAGGTATTTGAGGATCTGCTCGCGCTTGTGCGGATGGTCGTGGTACACGGGCAGCGCGGTGCCGCCGGCGAGCCACAGGATCTTGCCGCTCTTGATCTTGATCGCCGGCGAGAACGGCATGAATACGCTCTTGTCGTAGTTCGGGTGGTGGATGATTTCCAGATGGTTGCCGCTTTGCGCCCGCGCGGGCGCGGCGGCGAAGGCAAGCGCGCCGAATGCAAGGGCGGCGAGCGCTGCGGGACTGCGAACGGGTTTCTCGGCGTTCATGGCGAATCCTCCTTGGGGTTGAATTTCAGCTGCCGGTCGCGCCGGCTCGTCTTGCAGCAAAAACGCCCCGGGAAATCCCGGGGCGTTCTGTCTTGATGACGTAGCGCTTTTTCAGCGACGCGTCAGTTCGCGAGCGGATCCGGGCGGATCTGCACCTTGTAGACCTTGGGGCTGTTCCGCGTGCCGCCCTCGTTGTGGAACACGGTGCGCGTTCCGGACATGGTCCACAGGCCCTTGCCTTTCCAGCCTGCGTTCGGATCGTCGATACGGCCGTCGACGAGCTTGGTGTTGAAGCCCAGCGGATACGGCACTCGCAGGTCCACCATCTTGCCGTCCACCACCGCGAGCAGCGACTCGGCTCCGTTGGCCGAGGCGATCGGCACATTCGCCCCGAGTCCCAGGGTGTTGTAGCGATCCACCCAGATGTAATAGGCGTGGTTGGCGCTTCCCGCAGGATCCAGGTCCTTGAACTGCGGCCCGGGCATGCGGTACAGCGTCCAGCCCTCGGGGCAGAGCTTGCCGCTCGCGGCCCCAGGCCCGTCCTGCGGCCCCCTGCACTTCCTGCGGTCGAAGCTTGCGATGTGTCCGCTCGCCAGCGGCGTCCACACCACGCCGTCGGTGGTCATGTCGATGCCGCGCGGGCTCCAGGCGCCTTCGGGCGGCACGAAGACCTCGGAGAGCGCGGTTTCGGCGGGGTTGGACCCGGGGATGATGTGGATGACGTAGCCGGGCTGGTCCATGCGGCCGAAGCCGATGCCCATCGACTGTCCCCAAACCGTATTGTCCACCGGGCTCGGCATGATGCCGTAGAACGCGGCGGTCAGCCGGGTGTCACCCTCGTCCCGCCTGCCGTTGCCGTTGGTGTCGACGATGATCGGCGTCCAGCCCTGGGATTTCGCCGAGTCGCCGGTCGCGAGGAACAGCTTGGTGTTCACCCAGCCGACCACGCCGCTCGCCGGGCCGCCCGCGCTCAGCCACAGCGTCTTATTGGCGTCGTGGCCAAAGTACAGGTGGTGCGTGGAGAAGCAGGTGTCGACGTGCTGCCATTTGCCCGTCTTCGGGTCGTACACGGAGACTTGGCGCAGAGAGCTTTCCTGCGGCGCGACCTTGGCCGATGGATGATCCGAACCTTTCTTGCAGAAATCCGGGTTGGGCGCCGGCCGGATCCTGGCGGTGAACCACACCCGTCCCTCGCTATCCATCATCGCGTTGTGAATGCTTGAGTGTCCGTCCCAGATCGGTTCCTTGCCCCAGTAGGCCGAGGGCTGCATCGGCAATTCCGTGGAGGACGGCGTCTTGGGATTGGGAACGGGGTGCTTGATGAAGTACGGGCGGTGGTTCACCGGGTCGAGGACCGGAACCATGTCGGTGCTTTCCTCGGGCGCACCGTAGATCGGGCCGTGGGCGTTGAGCCGCGGATTGTCGCGGTCGGTCGAGATGCCGTCGTGGAGATAGTATTTCGGCGTCGAAAAATCCCACATCGTCACGACCATGTTGCGCTCGAGCCCTTGCGGCCGCGGCGGTCTGGCGAACGGCAGCTCGCCCGCGGCGATGCGGTCGGTCCAGTCGGCAAAATTCCTCAACGCTCCTTCCGCTCCCATGTAACCCAGGCCGAGCGCCATGTTTCCCATGGCCTGCCCGGATTGGGTGCGGCGCGCCCAGCCCGCGAGACCGCGGCCGAATTCCTTCGGCACCGTGCGCATGCCCTTGCTTCCGAGCGAGTGGCAAGACTGGCACGCGTTCTTCACCGTGTCGATCCATTGATCCTGCGTCTTGATGTTTGCGCTGATACCGTTGCCCTTGTCGCCGCTGCCGGGGAATTCGCTCTTGGCAGGGATCTTGAGCATCGAATACCAGTACATGCCCGGATAGTATTCCGCCGCCGCTGCCGCGCTGGGCGCGGGCACCGCCGTCAGGTTGAGCGTTCTACCTGGCGCGCTCTGCACCTTGGGCGAATCCACCAACCCGTAGCCGCGCACCCACACGCTGTAGTTGGCCTTGGGGAGATCGGGTATGAGGAAGCGCCCGCGATCGTCGGTGACCACGAGCTTGGCGAATTTCGTCGGCAGGTCATTGGTTTCCGCGATAACCCAGACGCCGGCCTCGGGACCGTTCGGGCCGGTGACGACGCCTCCGATGTCGCTCGCCCCGGAGCTGCCCGTGCCCTGCGTGCTAAGGCACGCGGCCAGAAGCGCCGCGACAGCGCTCGCCGCGACGCCCAAGTACAAAGTCCTTCTCGTATTCATGAATCCCCCTTTTGGATGCGGCCGAGGGCCGCGATGGAAGTCTGATTATCCGCTCCCGCGTTCGCCGGAGCCCGTGGTTTTCCGCGCACCAGAATGCACCATTCCGTCCGTCCCGGCAAGCCGGGAGGGGCCGCGGCGGATCGGCGGACCCTCGGTACAATGCGCGGATGCTCAGCCTCGTGTTCGGGACGATCGCATTTTTCGTCGCGAGCTATTTCATCAGACGTTACCTGAACGAGATCGGCATTCCGAAGACTCTGGTGCGCGGCCTGGTCGTATTCGTGCTCGCCCTGGCGGCGGCTTACGGCGTCGCGTTCATCGCAGACTGGGCCGTCGGCCTGGCGGGGTAGGCGAAACGTAGCCGCTGGGAGGGAATTTCGACATGCAGCAGGCATTGGCGAGGCCATGAAGATCACTGCGATCGAGAGCTTTGTCCTCACCGTCCCCACGCCCAAGCCGATGGCGCTCAACTACGCGCAGCAGAAGCTCGTCGTTGCGGACATCTCGACCGACGAAGGCGTGACGGGCCTGGGCTACAGCCTGGTCTTCGGCGGAGGGGGCGCGGAGGCCGTGCACGCCTATCTGGCGACGCGCCTCGCGCCCGCTCTCATCGGCGAAGACCCGCTCTTCGTCGAGCGCCTCTGGGAAAGGATGTTCCGCACGGACATGGGGATGAAGAAGCAGGGCGTCGCGGCCTACGCGCTCTCGGCGCTCGACATCGGCCTCTGGGACATCGCGGGGAAAGTCGCGGGGCAGCCTCTCTACAAGCTCTGGGGCGCTGTGACCGACCGGATTCCCGCGTACGGTAGTGGCGGCTGGTCGAAGTACAGCGAGCGCGAGCTGATCGCCGAGGCCGAAAAATACGCCGCGCTCGGCTGCAAGTACTACAAGATGAAGATCCACCATCCCGACCCGCGCGAGAACGCGAAACGCGTCGCCGCGGTGCGCCGCGCGCTGGGCGACAGGGTGCGCGTGATGGTGGACGTGAACCAGCGCTTGGACGTGCTGGCGAACATACGGCAGGCGCAGGCGCTCGAAGAGCTCGACCTCGTGTGGTACGAGGAGCCGGTGCTCGCCGACGACATCGCGGCCTGCGCCGAAGTCGCGCGAGCGATCAAGATCCCCGTCGCGACCGGCGAGAACAACTACACGCGCTTCGAGTTCCGCGAGCTCGTCGAGCGCCGCGCAGCGAGGGTTCTCATGCCGGACGTCTGCCGCGCCAACGGCTTCTCCGAGACCATGCGCATCGGCCGCCATGCAGCCGCCCACCAGATCGCGGTCGCGCCGCACGTCGTGCACGAGCTGTCGCTGCAGGTCGTCGGCGCGCTCCCGAACGGCTTCCTGGTGGAATTCATCGACTGGACCCCGCCCGATCTTTTCGAACAGATGCCTGAATGCAGGGACGGCTGCTTCCGCATACCCGAGCGGCCCGGCCACGGCATGGCGCTCGCTCGCACGGCGAAGGAAAAGTATCGGAGTGCCTGAGATCCTCTTGGGGGAACCTGCGCTCGCCCTGGTGTCTGGGATATCAACTAGTTACGAATTTCCGACAGGGCAAGGCACCGTCCCACGCCGGCCGACTGCGCCTTTCGTCCCTCTTAAGACTGAGACCATAAGCCTGTTCACCGACTGGGGCACCCCGGACCCCCGGAGGAGACGCCGAACCTGACAAGGAGCTTACGGCCATCCCGATTGCCCTATATCTATGACGCGGGCATGTATGTTGCTTTAAGAGGGGCGCTAAGCTCTCAAAATAAAATTTTCGGGGAATAAACATGAGATTGCTCGCCTCCTTGCTCGCGTCGCTCGTCGTCGCGCTGCTCACCGCGGCGCCCGCCCAGGCCGAACTTACCCTGGCCGTGAACGAAGGCGTCACCTACTACGTCACGCCCTCTGAGATCCGCGAGAAATACAAGGATCTGGCAGACCTGCTCGGAAAGCAGCTCAGGACGACCATCAAGGTCGTACCCGTCGACCAGTACCCGGTCCTGCGGAAGGGGCTGGACGAGCAGCAGTACGAACTCGCGTTCGTGCACCCGGCGCATCATTCGCTCCTGTCGCTGCGCGACGGCAAGTACCAGCTGGTGGCGCTGACCAAGGGATTCACGGATTACAAGGCGCGTTTCTTCGTGAAGAAGGATGCGCCGTTTAAGCAGCCGGCGGACATGAAGGGCAAGCGCTTCGGGATGCCCGACCCGGATTCGATCACCGCGGTGATCACGCGCGCCACGATGCGCGACCTCGGCATCGACGCGGCCAAGGCGGACATCCGCACCACCCGGTATCAGGACGCGGTGCCGTTCTTCGTGGACAACGGATTCAGCGACGTCGGCATCACGGGTTCCAGCGCGGTCGTCAAGCAGTGGCAGGAAAAAGGCGGCGCGGTGCTCCTCGAGTCGAAGCCCGTGCCGATCAAGCACATGATCGCCTCGACCAAGCTGAGCGACCAAGACGTGCAGAAAGTCCGCACGGTGATGCTGGGGCTGGAGAAGTCGGAGGCCGGCCAAAAGATCCTCGCGAAGATCGGCTACAAGGGGTACGAGAGCGGTGACCCGCAGCAGCTCGCCGTGCTTACCAAGTGGCTCGGCTACTGAGCCGCTGGAAACGGAACGCAAAAACGGCGGCCTCGGCCGCCGTTTTTCATTTCAGGAAATTTCCGCCCTAGCGCGTGGCCGTGTATCGCGCGCGCGCGCTCACGGCGGCGAGCAGCGAGGCGGCGAAGCGGCGGCTGTGCTTTACCAGGTTGAGAAACGCGTTGCGGTTGATCGCGAGCAGTCTGCAGTTGCTTTCCGCGACGGCGCTTGCGAGACGCGGCGTGCGATCGACCAGCGCCATTTCCCCGAACAGCCCCCCCGGGCCCACGTTCTCCACCAAGGTGCCGCCGACGCGGATCGCCACTCTGCCCTTGAGGACCACGTACATCAGCACTCCGATCTGGCCTTCCCTCACGATGGTGGTCCCGGATTCGTAACTGAGATGGGCTTCGGAACCGAGCGCGCGCCCGAGATCTTCGATCAGGTCTTTGCGGAGCGGCGCCGATTTCCTCCACTGGGTTCCGCTCGCGGGCGACCCGGGGTCGGCGAGCCGGCTGATGGATTCGCGCAGGCGGCCGATCATGACGCTCATCAGCATGAGAGCGAACTCCGGGTATTTCCCGAGGGCGGTCTGGAGCTGCCGGTTGTCGAGCCCGATGACGCGGCATGCGGATTTCGTCACGGCGGTCCCGGAGCGCGGTCCCTGGTCGATCGAAGACATCTCGCCGAAGATCTGGCCCGGGCGGACCGTGGCCACGGGTTTGTCTCTCGAAAATATGCCGACTTCGCCGTCGAGCAGGAGGTACATGCGGTTCGGCATGAGCAGAAACGGAATTCCCTTCTGGTTCTCGGAGAAGATCTTCCTGCCCTTGGCGAAGGTCTTGGGTCTGCCGGCGAAACGGAAAAACTCCATCGCCACCGAAGTGTTGTAGGAGCTCGCGGGACTGCTCTCGCCGATCATCTTTTGTTCCTCGCGAAATGGGGTCGCAGGTCACCGCGCAGGGGCGGGAATGCGCTCGGCCGGAAGGGGCAATTATGCCCCCGGGCATCTCATCGGGGCGCGTTCTTTTTTCACGCCGAGGAAAATTCCAGACCTCCGCGACCACACCCTCGGATTGCCGGCCCAGAGGGCATGATATCCCGGCTTGTTCGCAAAGTCGGAAATCGGGGGAAAATAGGAAATCGTCAACCAAAAGGAACGAAATGCGTGCCCTGTACTTCCTGGGTGAGATCGTGACCGGTCTCGCGCTCACCGCAGCGGTGTCGGCCTCGCAGGGCGACCTGCCCCTGACGGCGCCCGTGCCCGGCGGGGTCGCGATCGTCTGCGTCGGGCGGGCACCCGGCCCGGCTCCCCAAGTGGTGTTCGACGGCCAGCGCGTGTTGGTTGCGCGCGTGGGGGATGTCTGGCACGCCGTGGTCGGCTTGCCGCTCGCCGAAACGCGCGTGCTCCTAAAGAGCGCTGGATA
>CAYQVE010000165.1:0-1288 GCA_964420785.1 uncultured Enterobacteriaceae bacterium
CCGGGAAAATGGCGGCTGGGCGTGCCCTGGGCCACGTGGTGGAGTTCGATTTCCTGCGGGGTGACTCGGGCGGCGGCAGGGGCCGCGCGGTTCGCCTCGACTCCAAGGTCGCTGGAGGTCTGCGAGGGTTCGGCGATGTGACGCTGGCGGATGCCGGTGCGCGTCCGGATCCATTCGTCGGTGGTATCCATTTGTCCGGCCAAATCGTCGTTCGTGACGATCTTGGGCGGCAAATAGCTCCCCGTGCCGATGATGCGCGACCAGATCATGCTTCCACGGCCTCCGAATTCCCCCGCTCCGCCTGACCGAACCGCCGCATCAGGCGGTGCAGCACTTCATTGCGGACTTCCTCCATCGCCCGCTCGATCGCGCGCTCGAATCCGAACACGTCGGCAGAGCCGTGGCTCTTCACGACGATGCCTCTCAGTCCGAGCAAAGTCGCACCGTTGAAGCGGCGCGGGTCAAGCCGCTTGCGGAACGCGTACAGCACCGGCATGACGATCACGCCGGCCAGCCTGGCGAGAAGGCTGCGCATGAACTCCTGGCGAATGAAGCTGCGCGCCATCTGCACCATTCCCTCGGACGCCTTGAGCATGACGTTGCCGACGAAGCCGTCGCACACCACGATATCGGCTTCTCCCCTGTAGATTCCGTCGCCTTCGATGTTGCCGATGAAATTGACCTCGCTGTCGCGCAACAGCTCTGCCGCTTCCTTCACGACTTCGTTGCCTTTGATGTCCTCCTCGCCGATGTTGAGCAGGCCGACGCTCGGCCGGTCCTTGTGCTCCACCGCCGCAACGAGAGTCGCCCCCATGATGGCGAACTGCAGCAGATGCTCCGCCCCGCAATCGACGTTGGCGCCGAGATCGAGGACGTAGGTGCTGCCGCGCATGCTGGGCAGCGCGGCTATGATCGCGGGGCGGTCGATGCCCGGAAGCGTCTTGAGGACGAAGCGCGACACCGCCATCAGCGCTCCCGTGTTGCCGGCGCTGACGCAGGCCTGCGCTTCGCCGTTCTTGACGAGCTCTACCGCGACGCGAATTGACGAATCCTTCTTGTTGCGCAGCGCGAGCGCCGGGGATTCGTCCATCAGCACGACTTCGCTTGCGTGGTGCACGCGCAGGCGCGGGCCGGACCGGGCACCGCGCGCCTTCAGCTCCGCCTCGATGGCGTCGCGCAAGCCCACCAGGACCACGTCGACGTCCGAGTTGGATTTCAGGAAATTGAGCGCCGCCGGCACCGTGACGTGCGGACTATGATCGCCGCCCAATCAATCGATGGTCACTTT
>CAYQVE010000165.1:1298-7569 GCA_964420785.1 uncultured Enterobacteriaceae bacterium
TGACGTGCGCACCTTGCTTCGGTCCCATGCAATGGATGGCTACTGTGAGTTCATTGACGCGCGGTGCGACGCGATGCCAGCTGCATTCAATGGGAGGGCCGATCCCGACTCTGTCCGGTCACTGCGGCCAGATCGCGCCTTACTCGCTCTTGGTCTTGACGACCTTCTTGCCGCGATAGTAACCGCTGGGGCTGATGTGATGACGCAAATGCACTTCGCCCGTCGTCGGCTCGACCGCGAGCGGCGGATTGGTGAGGAAATCGTGAGCGCGGTGCATACCGCGCTTCGACGGAGATTTCTTGTTTTGCTGGACTGCCATGTGGGAGCTCCTTCAAACTCATGTCACCGGATGGTGCACGCAGCGTTCATGCCGCGGTGCCATCGGCAAAGCCAGGATAACCTCGTCCTCGACAAGCTGTCCGACGTCCATGCGACGGGATGCGAGCACGCGGTCGATCTCGTCGTCGGCCTCCGCGATCACGCGCAGGTTCTCGGCGAGCTGCAACTCGGCATCGATCGCGATGGGAACCGCGAGCGGATCGAGGCAACGCTGACAAAGCACCTGCACCGATCCTCTTACCGAAAACCGCAAACACCGCTTGCCGTTGCTCGCCCTTCCCCCGCGCAGGTGATACTGCAGCCCTTGGGTCGAGCACTGCATCATCGCCAGGCGCGGCAGTTGCTCCAGGCCCAGCACTCCCCGCTGTTCCAATCCGGCGCGGGCAAAATGGAGGCTGTCTATCACCCCCGCTTGCGACATAAGGGGCGCATGATATTATGTTTGCTCTTCAGTGTCAAAAGAAATTCCAAGTTGTTCAGAGCGTTACTGCACTTTTTGTTCTTCGTGGTCACGGCCGCGCCGGCGTTCGCCCAGGTCTACAAGTGGGTAGACGAGCGCGGCGTGACACACTATGGCGAGCGACCTCCTCAGGGCAGCAAGGCGAGCGAAGTCCCGAACAGGCTTGCTTCGCCCGCGCCGGGCGGTGCCGGTGCCGAGGCGAACAACCCGAAGGATCCGAGCCCCGAGCAGAGCCAGGCCCGGCCGAAGGACCAGTCGCGGCCGAAGGAGCAGGATCCGCGTCCAGCCCCCATCAAGGGAGAAAGCGCGCAGGAGGCGCAAGCAGCAAAGCGCCAGCAACTCTGCGATCAGCAACGCGCCCTGCTCGAGCGTTTGAAGCAAAGCCCGCCGAGCTACACGCTGAACGAAAAAGGCGAGCGGATACCCCTGGACAATTCAGCCGCCATCGCGCGGCAGGAGAAGCTCGCCGCCGAGCAGTGCAGGCTCTAGCGCCGCATCAAGCGTGACTCTCGAAGGCCCGACGCATGCAGCTCGTTCTCGCTTCAACCTCGCACTATCGGCGCGCCCTCCTCGGGCGGCTCGGGATCCCGTTCTCGGTCGCCGATCCGCAGCTCGCAGAGGGAGCCCGCCCCGGCGAAGCCCCGGAAGGCACGGCGCGCCGCCTCGCGGAGGCCAAGTCGCTGGCGGTCGCAGAGCGCTTTCGCGACGCGCTGATCATCGGCTGCGATCAAGTCGCAGTGGGAAACGGCGAAGTGCTCGGCAAGCCGGGCACTCACGAGAACGCGGTGCGCCAGCTGCGCACCTTATCGGGAAGCGAGGCGGTGTTTTACACGGCTGTATGCGTGCACAACACCTCTGCCGGGACAAGCCGGGTCCGCGTGGTCCCCTGCCGCGTCACCTTCCGCAGGCTCGACGAAGGAACAATCGATCGCTATCTCGCTCGGGAGCAACCGTACGACTGCGCCGGGAGCGCGAAGGCCGAGGGCCTGGGGATCGCGCTGATCGCGAAAATGGAAGGCGATGACCCGAGCGCCCTCATCGGCCTGCCGCTGATCGCGCTGGTCGACCTGCTGCAAGAGCAAGGGTTGAATGTCCCCTGAGCGCAGAGGCTCACTCTATCTCCTGCCGAACACGCTCGGTGACGTCACGCCGGAGGTGGTCATTCCGGCCGCGGCGCTCGATCGCGTCCGTTCGCTCGATTACATCATCGCCGAGGACCCCAAAGCGGCGCGCGCTTTCCTGAAACGCATCGCGCCGACGCGAAGGTTAGAGAGCATCCGCATTGAACGGCTCGACCACAATACGCGACCGATCTATTTCCCCGTGCTGCTTGAGCCGCTTGTCGACGGCCGCGACGCAGGTCTACTTTCCGAAGCGGGGCTCCCTGCGGTCGCCGATCCCGGAGCAGGCCTGGTGCGTCTCGCGCATGAGTGGAACGTCCGCGTTGTACCGCTGAGCGGCCCCTCCTCTATCGTGCTCGCGCTTGCAGCGTCCGGCCTCGACGGGCAGCGCTTCGCGTTCCACGGCTACCTCCCCATCACGGAAGCGGGACTCGCCTCCAGACTGAAGGAATGCGAACGCCAGTCGCGAAAGCTCAGGCAGACTCAAATATTCATCGAGACGCCCTACCGCAACGATCGCACTCTGGCGGCGATGCTGCGCGCTCTCGACCCGGCCACGCTCGTGTGCGTCGCCGCGGACCTGACGCTGGAATCGGAAACGGTGAAAACGCGACCGGTTGGGGCCTGGCGCAAGGAAGCGCCGCACCTCAAGGGACGGCCCACGGTATTCCTGCTGCTCGCCGAGTAGTCGCGCCGGGCGCCCGGCGGCCTCAACGAATGTTGAACTGACCCTGCGCCAGCACCTTGGCGAGTGCGCTCGCCATCGCCGCGCCGAAGCGCTTGGCAAAACGTTCAGTGAAATCCTGCTTCTTCGTGTAGTCGAAGATGTCCTCGGCCTTGATCACCTCGCGGGCGACGAAATCGACACTCCCAAAGCCGTCCGAAAGCCCCAGCTCGATGCTTCTCGCGCCTGTCCACAGCAGCCCGGAGAACAGATCGGAGCTCTCGTGGAGCCGCTTTCCCCGCCCTTTTCTCACGACATCGATGAACTGCTTATGGATCTCGTCCAGCATGGATTGCGCGTGGCGCTTCTGCTTCTCGTCGACCGGCGAAAACGGATCGAGAAAGGCCTTGTTCTCGCCCGAGGTGAGCGCGCGCCGCTCGACGCCGAGCTTCTCCATGGTGCCGGTGAAACCCCAGCCGTCCATGATCACTCCGATCGACCCGATGATGCTCGCCTTGTCGACGTAAATCTTGTCGGCGGCGGCCGCAATGTAGTATCCGCCCGAGGCGCAGACGTCCTCGACCACCGCATACATGGGAACGTTGGGGTAAATCCCCCGCAGGGGGCGGATTTCGTCCTACATGATTCCGACTTGCACCCGTCTGACCCCCGGCGAATTGATGCGCAGGATCACGCCCTTGGTATTCTTGTTCTTGAACGCATTCTGCAGCGCCTCGGTGACGCGGTCCGCACTCGCATCGCCTTTGGGGTCGATTACGCCCACCACATCGACCAGCGCGGTATGTTTGCCCGAGGTCAGGCCGTCGTGTCCGCGCCAGTCGAGCACGAGGAGCACCAGCAGCGTGAGGTAGGCAAAGCCCAGCAGCTTGAAAAAAATGCTCCAGCGGCGGGCGCGGCGCTGCTCCTTGAGGGCGGCGGTCGCCAGCGTCTCGATCACGTCCCGTTCCCAGTTACCTTCGGACACGCGGATCACCCTTGATGATTACTTTGCCGCCCCGCTCCTCGACGGGGACGGCAGTGAGTCCCTCCTCGAAGCACGGGCCGCGAAGACATCGGCCTGTATCGGGCGCGTAGGTCGCACCGTGCGTCGAGCATATCAAATGCAGGCCCCAGACATCAAAAAACCTTCCGGGTTTCCAGTCCAGCTCCATCGGCATGTGCGCGCAGCGGTTGAGGTAGGCATAGACCCGGCCCCTGTAGCGCACCGCGAACGCCGGCTCGGGCCTTCCTTCCACTTCGAGCTCGAAGCGCACCCCGTCGCCTGAATCCCTGAGATCGGCGCTCGAGCAGATTACGCGTTCTGAGTCAGCCATCGCGTCAGCTCATCGATATTTTCCAGGCAGGCGAGCGGCGCGAGCGCGACGAGCTCGCCCCTGGGGTGCGCCCCTTGACTCACCGCGACCGCCTGCACTCCGGCGCGTGCCGCCATCTGAAGATCGTGCACTGTGTCTCCGATCATAAGGGTATTTACGGCGTCCGTGCCCAGTTCCTCCATGAGTTCCAGAAGCATGTCGGGCGCGGGCTTCGATGCGCATTGGTCCCCACAGCGCGAGGCGGCGAATACAGGCCGCAGGCCCGTATTGTCCAGCGCCCGCGCCAGGCCCGCTCGGCTCTTTCCAGTGGCGATGGCGAGAATGTGACCGCGAGCCTTGAGACCTGCGAGCATCGCTTGGGCTCCCGGAAACAGCGGGATCTCGGGGTCGCGCGCGAGAAAATGCTTGCGGTACGATTCCACCACCCTGCCGTAGTCGTCTGCGGGCAAGCCCGGAATCGCGTACGAAAGCGCATCCTTCAATCCTAGACCGATGACATGGCTCGCTCGCGCTTCGTCGGGCACCGCCAGCCCAAGGTCGCGGCAGGCCGCCTGAATGCAGGCAACAATGGTGCGTGCGGAATCGATCAGAGTTCCGTCCCAGTCGAAGACGAGCAAGGGATAGCGCATTAGCCTCCGAGGACGTCGAGAAAGCGCGACAAGTCGTCGGGAAGCGGTGCGTGCAGTTTCAGCGCTTTCCCGGAAAGCGGATGCCCGAACTCCAGTTCGCCCGCGTGCAGAAACATGCGCTTGAGGCCCTGCTTCGCCAATCCCCGGTTGAGCTCGAAGTCGCCGTACTTGTCGTCACCTGCGATCGGAAATCCGAGATGGTTGAGATGGACGCGGATTTGATGGGTGCGGCCGGTCAGGAGCTCCGCCGACAGCAGCGTGTAATCGCGGATTTCCCTTTTCTTCCGGAAAACCGTTTGCGATTCCCTGCCCTCGCGATCGACGCTGACGCGCCGCTCTCCGGAACGGGTGAGGAATTTTTTCAGCGGAAGGCTGACGTGCTGCTCTTCGTTGCGCCAGCGTCCCTTCACCAGGGCGAGGTATTCCTTCCTCACCCGGCCCTCCCGCAGCGCGGCGTGCAGCGCGGTCAGCGCCGAGCGTTTCTTGGCGAGGACTAACAGTCCCGAGGTCTCTCGATCGAGCCTGTGCGCAAGCTCCAGGAACCTGAGCCGCGGCCGCGCGGCCCGCATCTGCTCGATGACCCCGAAACTGATGCCGCTCCCGCCATGCACCGCAGTGCCGGCCGGCTTGTCCACGACCAGCAGCGCGTCGTCCTCGTAGATCACCGGCAGTTCGAGCGGCGGCGCGGCCCGCTGCGCCCGGCGCGGCAGGCGCAGCGGCGGAATACGCACCCGGTCCCCCGGCTGCAAACGGTAAGTCGCATCGACGCGGCGGCTGTTGACCCTCACCTCGCCGCTGCGCAGGATGCGGTAGACATGGCTGCGCGGCACGCCCTTGCAAAATCGCAGCAGGAAGTTGTCCACGCGCTGGCCTTCGCTCGCGCTGTCGATCTCGACCGTCAAGGCGTTGCTTAAATCCTTCATTTTGTTTATGATCTGCGCGCTGCTTCCGTTGCGGGACGGCTGCTTGTACATGCGACGGTGCGAATTTTCGCCCCCAGACAAGACTAGCTACCCTGTCCCCGGTTCAGCCGCTGCTCGCGGCCTAGGCCGGATTTGCGAGCGCACGAACCCGAAGCGAGCAAAAGGCGGTTGGTTATCCAACCAGTGATAGTAATTGAACAGCGCGCCAACAGCATATCGGCAGAATTTGCGGTCCTGCAATGCAGCGACTGGAACCCGACAAGCCAAACTACCGCGTTCTCATGATCCCAGGATCGAAGATGCGAGACCAGCCTGCTCCACAATAGGCTCTTGGTTTGTCCTGCCCGTGCGCGCGGGAGAATAGAACAATGAAGCGCATGCTTTTCAATGCGACACAGGCCGAAGAACTCCGTGTCGCGATTGTCGATGGCCAGAAGCTCATAGACCTCGACATTGAATCGGCCGCAAAGGAACAGAGAAAGAGCAACATCTACAAGGGTGTCGTCACCCGCGTAGAGCCCAGCCTCGAAGCCGCGTTCGTCGACTACGGCACCGAGCGCCACGGCTTCCTGCCGTTCAAGGAAATCGCTCGAGAGTACTTCAAGCCCGGCATCGACGTCGGCCGCGCCCGCATCCAGGACGCGATCTCCGAGGGCGACGAGCTGATCGTACAGGTCGAGAAGGACGAGCGCGGCAACAAGGGCGCCGCGCTGACCACCTTCATCAGCCTGGCCGGCCGCTACCTCGTGCTGATGCCCAACAACCCGCGCGGCGGCGGCGTGTCGCGCCGCATCGAGGGCG
>CAYQVE010000166.1:0-7561 GCA_964420785.1 uncultured Enterobacteriaceae bacterium
GCCGGGCTCGCCGGGAGTCGCTTTTCGCGGCGTACGGTTGGTGCTCGATTTGAAATTGATATTGCCGAGGCCCCCTTTGCCTCCCCGCGCGAGCGATGCGACCTGCTCGTGCGCGGCGAGGTCGGCGACCATCTCTCCCGTCTCCGCGTCCGTGATCACGGTACCCGCGGGCACGCGCAGTACGACGTCGTCGGCACCTTTCCCGTTGCATTGGGCACCGCGCCCGCGTGCGCCGTCACGCGCGCGGTGAATGCGCGCGAAGCGATATTCGACGAGGGTATTGACGTTTCGGTCGGCGACCGCATAGACGCTGCCGCCACTGCCGCCGTCCCCGCCATCGGGCCCTCCGCGCGGCACGTTCTTTTCGCGCCTGAAGCTCACGATACCGTCGCCGCCGTTGCCGGCGTGGACCTCGATGCGCGCTTCGTCGACGAATTTCATGGCGCCCGTGGAAACGAAAAAGCCCTACCTTGAAGCAACTTGATTTTGGCTCTTGCGGCCTTTTTGGACGTTTTACCCATTATTTGTTCCTGTAATCCGCTGACAACGTCCAGACGTTTCCCTAGGGGCCTGACATTTTCGTGTGACTTCTGCAAAATCCTAACTCAGCCGTTGGCCAGTTGATACCTCTAGGCGTCGGGCCCGAACCTTGACAGTTGTAGGTGACGGCGTATCGTCCGGTGCAAAGAGGTACGATTCCGCCACCTGCTATAAATCGGACTCCAATGAGGATGCCATGAACGAATTCATCCCGCTGTTTGCACGCATGTTGGGCATCGCGCTGGCCTTGTGCTTGGGAGTCCCCCCGGCCTTGGCGCAACACGTGATCGTCGGCATCGACAACAAGGTATTCTGGGACGCCGACGGCAAACCCCTCTTCTCCCCTCCCGGCAAGGACGCGGTCGTCGTGCTGGACATTGGCGATCGTGTGAACCCGAGGCTCGTTGCCAGCCTGCCGCTGATGAACTCGGTGTTCGGTCCGCCGGTGAACCTGGCCATCACGCCCGACGAGGGCCTGGCCCTGGTGGCCAACTCGATGGACTGGGTCCAAGACGGTAGCTCGTGGAAAGGCGTCCCCGGAAACGACATTTTCGTGATCGACCTCAAGTCGAATCCGCCGGCGCTGATCGCTACCGTCAAGGGCGGCAAGCAGCCCTCCGGCATGGCGATAAACCGCGCGGGCAACTTGGCGCTCGTCGCCAACCGGGCGGACAACTCCATCACAGTTCTCTCCATCCGAGGGAAAGAGGTCAAGGTCGTCGATACCGTGGGAATGGGCGAACAGGTTTCGGCCGTGGCTTTCACGCCGGATGGCAAGCGGGCTTTGGCTTCCAAGAACGTCAGCAACAAGGCCGCCGTGCTAGGGGTCGACGGCGAGAAGGTCACCTATTCGAAATATGACATGCTGGTCGGCCTCTTCCCCTACAACCTCGGCATCACGCCCAATGGCAAGCTCGCGCTGACGGCGAACAACGGCGCTTCTGGTTCGGCGGACGGGAATGTGGACACGGTCAGCGTCATCGACCTGGAGGCACTCCCGCCGCGCGTGATCGACCAGGTCGTGGTGGGTGACGGGCCGGAGGGATTCGCCCTGAGCCCAACGGGCGAGATCGCGGTTGCGATACTCCTTCGCGGCAGCAATGCGCCTAAGTCGGCGTTCTTCTACAACCGCAACGGCTCGGTGGCCGTGCTGAAGATCGATGGCAAAAAGGTCACCAAAGTGGGCGAAGTGGAGGTGCGCGGCCTGCCGGAAGGCGCGGTCTTCAGCCCGGACGGCAAGTACCTTTATGTTGGCAACTACATGGACGACGACATCTCGATTCTCAAGGTGGAGGGGACGGTCGTCACTGACACCGGCAAGCGCTTCAAACTCCCGGGTCATCCCGCCTCGATGCGCAGCGTCGTTCCCTGATCCGGCATTGTGCAGGTCGTTAATGGTCCAATGACAACGATCCCTTCAGGAGGTGGGCGAATCCAGGGATCCGAAGCGAGCAACCGATCAGCCCGCATAACTTCCCTGGATGCCTACCGCGGGCTCGTGATGCTGGCGCTGGCGTTCGACGGCGCCGGCCCGGAAGCCGTTGCAAAGTTCCAGAATGCCCCATGGCTGCAGGCGCTCGGACGGCAGTTCGATCACGTCGATTGGGAGGGCGCCGCGTTTTGGGACTTGATTCAGCCGTCGTTCATGTTCATCGTCGGCGTGGCGATGACGTACTCTTACTTCTCTCGGCGCTCGCAGGGCATGAGCGCAGCGAGCGTCGCCGCGCATGTAGTCTATCGTTCCGTGGTTCTGATAATCCTGGGGTTGCTGCTGACTTCATTGCATCACCAGCAAACCCAGTTCAGCTTCGGAAATGTCCTCAGTCAAATCGGGCTGGCTTTCCCATTCGCATTCCTGCTCGTGGGGAGGTCGGCCCGCTTTCAGCTCACAGGGGCTGCGCTGATACTTGTAGCCTGGTGGGTCGCGTTCTTCTTGTTTCCCCTGCCATCCTCCGGCTTCGACTATGCGTCGCTCGGAATTCCGCAAGACGCCGGGCCCTTCGCAGGCCTGTATGCCCATTGGAACAAGTACACCAACGTCGCATACGCCTTCGACCGCTGGTTTCTCAATTTATTTCCCCGGTCTCACGAGTTTCTCGGGAACGCCATTTATGGGCCCACGCTCAACTTTGTTCCCTCGATTGCGACGATGACATTGGGAATCGTGGCGGGAGACCTCCTTCGGGGGCCGAGGTCGCCGCTCGAGAAGCTACGGAAGCTATCCGCGGCCGGGGCAATCTCTCTCGCGCTGGGTCTGATCCTGGGTTACACCCTCTGCCCGATCGTCAAGGCGCTTTGGACCCCCTCCTGGGTTTTCTTCAGTGCCGGCTTCACCTTTCTCTTCCTGGCGGCTGCGTACTGGCTCGCCGACATCAAAGGCCAGCGAGGTTTGATGTTTCCGCTGGTGGTGATCGGTGCGAATTCCCTCGCCATGTATTTCATGATCGTTGTGTGCAGGCAGTGGATCTGGGACAACCTCAATATTCACCTCGGCGGTCTCCTGCACTTGAGCCACCTAGACGCGCTCGACTACGTGCTGGGCGCCCTGATAATGTGGCTGCTCTGCCTGTGGTTGTACCGCCGCAAGATCTTCATCCGGCTCTAGCAGCGCTCACGCAAGCGCTGCGCGCCTCGCCTGCAACAGACTGAGGCGGCTTGATACGGGGTGTGGATCGATTTACGGAGGGAAAACTGTGCTAGTTGCGGTGGATAGAAACGGTCTGATAGCGCAAGTCGCACCGCGTGGATAGGGCTTTCGGGAAAGCAGCCCGTTTCTAGGCCGGAACCACGCTGACCGTTTGTTTGTGGTCCGGGCCCCTGAAGCTGAATTGGATCTTACCGTTCACCTTTGCGAAAAGGGTGTGGTCTTTCCCGACCCCGACGTTGTCCCCGGGGTGTACACGGGTACCGCGCTGGCGAACGATGATACTGCCCGCGGCTACGATCTGCCCGCCGTAGCGCTTGACCCCGAGACGCTTTGATTGTGAGTCGCGGCCATTGCGGGAACTGCCGCCTGCTTTCTTATGTGCCATGGCTCGTCTTTCTCCTCATAGGATCAGGGCCCTAGGCGTGCGCAATGCCGGTGACCTCGATCTCGGTGTAAGCCTGACGATGGCCCCGGAGCCTTTTCGAGTTCTTGCGCCGGCGCAGCTTGAAAATCATTACTTTCTCGCCGAGACCGTGAGCGATGATCTTCGCTTTCACCGAGGCGCCTTTCACTACGGGGGTTCCGATATCGAGGGCCTGACCGTCACCGACAAGGAGCACCTCGTCGAACACGAGCTCGCTGCCCACGGCTGCGGCGAGCTTCTCGATCCTCAGTTTCTCTCCGGCGGAAACGCGATACTGTTTACCGCCCGTTCTGACGACCGCGTACATGCTGATCTCCGAATCCCGTGGAAAAACACGAAATTATACATACCTTTAGCCGGTGTGGTCAAAGAAAATATGCTATCCTCCTGACCCGCCGTTGAGTCGATTCCGCAGTGCGATAATCCCCTTTGCAGCCCGAACTTCTTCGCAACCTCATCGCCGCAGACATGCGGGCGGTCGATGCCATGATCCGGCGCCGGCTCGAGTCCGACGTAGTGCTCGTACGCCAGATCGCGGAGTACATCATCGCCGGAGGCGGCAAGCGGCTGCGCCCGGCGCTCGTTTTCCTTGCCGCCGGGGCGACAGGCTATCGCGGCGAGCATCATGTGGAACTCGCGGCCGTCGTGGAGTTCATTCATACGGCCACGCTCCTGCATGACGACGTCGTCGACGAATCCGAACTGAGGCGCGGCCGCAAGACGGCCAATGCCGAGTTCGGCAACGCGGCGAGCGTGCTCGTGGGGGACTTTCTGTACTCCCGCGCTTTCCAGATCATGGTAGCCGTGCGAAGCATGCGGGTCATGGAGGTGCTTGCGGATGCCACCAATGCCATTGCGGAGGGCGAGGTGCTGCAGCTCCTGAATGCTCACAATTTCTCGATGAGCGAGGCGGCCTATCTCGAGGTCATCCGGCGCAAGACCGCGAAGCTCTTCGAAGCGGCAGCGCAGCTGGGCGCGATCCTGGGCGAGGCGAGCCCGGACATTGAGCGCGGCCTCGCGCGTTACGGCATGCACCTTGGGACGGCTTTTCAGCTGATCGACGATGTGCTGGATTATTCGGGAGACGCAGCGCACACCGGAAAGAACCTGGGTGACGACCTGAAGGAGGGCAAACCGACGCTGCCGCTGATCCACGTGATGCAGCGCGGGTCGCCGGCGCAGGCCGCGCTGGTGCGCTCGGCGATCGAGCGCGGCGGCCGGGAAGAATTCAGGGAGGTCTCGGACGCGATTCGCCTGACGGGTGCGCTCGACTACGCGAGGAGCAAGGCCAAGGAAGAAGCGTGTGCGGCGAGCGAAGCCATCGCGGGCCTGCCTGATTCAAGTTACCGTGAATCTTTGCTAGAATTGTCGGCCTTCGCGGTCGAGCGTGATTACTAGAAGTTCCCGGAGCGCTCCTTCCTGCGCATTGGCTCCTGTCCGATTCGGGGTGTAGCTCAGCCTGGTAGAGTACTGCGTTCGGGACGCAGGAGTCGCTGGTTCGAATCCAGTCACCCCGACCAGCTTCCCGACCCGACTGTCCTCTCGTCCCGCGCCGGTATAATGGCGCCTCGTCGCGAGCCGCGACGCAGGCAGCCAGCCATTGCAACATGAGCAAACTCCTCCTTCTGGTCATCGCAATAGTCGTCGTTTACTTCGTGTTGACCGGTCTTGCACGCAAGCGCCGGCAGCGCTCTGCGCCGCCCCCGGTCGAACCGATGGTCCCTTGCGCACATTGCGGCGTCAACGTTCCGCGCAGCGAAGCGCTTGGCGCCGCCGGCCGCTTCTTCTGCAGCGAAGAACACCGCCGGCTCGGCGCCGGCTGAGGGCGGTCATGGCGGCTTCAGCGATGCTCAGCCTGTCGCTGCTCCCGCAGGAGGGGGCCGTCGCGGACTCGTTCTGGGTCTCGCTCAAGTACTTCAACTTCTACCGTATCGCGGTGGCCGCGATATTCCTGCTCGCAGCCCTGATTTTCGGTGACGCGCTAAGCCTCGGGAGCCACGACATCGCGGCGTATACCTACGCGAGCGTCATTTATCTAGCGCTCGCCGTCGCGTTTCACGTCGTCCTGCGAAAGGTGCCGGCGTACTTCAACCTTCAACTCACGCTGCACGTCGTCACCGACGTGGTGCTCATCGTCATGTTGATGTATGCCTCGAGCGGCATCCGCAGCGGCCTGGGCGTGATGCTGCTCATTTCGTTGGCGGGCGCCGCGCTGGTCAGCCGGGGCACGCTGACGCTCTTCTACGCCGCACTGGCCTCGATTGCCGTCCTTCTCGAGCAGTCGTACTGGGTGCTCGTGCAAGACTCCAGCACCGCCAACTACGTCCAGCCCGGGCTCCTTTCGATCGGTTATTTCGCGACGGCGCTGATCACCAATCGGCTAGCGCGCCGCCTGATCCTGAACGAGCGCTTAGCGCAGCAACGCGGTGCCGACCTCGCCGACCAGCTTCGTATCAATAAATTGATTATCCGCGACGTGCAGGACGGGGTGCTGGTCGTGGATGCCCATGGGCGGGTGCACCTGCACAATCCGCGAGCTGCGGATCTGCTGGGGCGGGTCGTGCCCGACTTGAGCCGGATCGAGAATTTCTCGGAGGAGCTCGCCCAGCGGCTTGCCGCCTGGCGAGGCGGCCAAGGCGCGAGCAGCGTGAACGTGCAAATTTCCGAGAGCGGCCGCCTGGTCCGTGCGCGTTTCGTGTCGGCGGGCGCCGCAGGTGGCAGCTCAAGCCTCGTGTTCCTCGAGGATTTGTCCAAGCTCCAGGAACAGGCCCAGCAACTCAAGCTCGCGGCGCTCGGGAGGCTCACCGCCAACATCGCCCACGAGATCCGCAACCCCCTGTCGGCCATCACGCACGCCGGGGACCTCCTGCAGGAAGAACAGCGCGGACCCCACAAGGAACGCATGGTACAGATTATCCGGGACAACGCGCGGCGCCTTGAGCGAATGGTGCACGACGTCCTCGAACTATCGCGGCGCGACCGCGTTCAGCCGGAGACGATCCGAGTGCGCCCTTACCTACTCACGTTTGTCGAGGAGGTCGCGCAGAACGACGGCATTCCCAGCGAAAGCTTTTTTATCGAGGCGGCCGAAGACGTCACCTTGGAATTCGACCGAGCCCATCTCAACCAAGTGCTGTGGAACCTCTTGCACAACGCATGGAGGCACTGTCGCAGGCTCGCCGGAAGCGTGCACATCACCGTGTTACGCCGGGCGAATCGAGTAGAATTGCACGTCATCGACGACGGCGAGGGCGTCGCAAAGGAATTGCAAGCGCAGTTGTTCGAGCCGTTTTTCACCACTTTCGCGAGCGGGACGGGGCTAGGCCTCTACATCGCTCGCGAGCTGTGTGCCGCCAACGGCGCGAGTCTTGAGTACTTGGACCGCGGTCTGGGCGCGGACTTCAGGATCCTATGGCAGGAACCGTAGAGAACCGGCGCGCGGAACGGCGAACGAACATCGTCCAGGGTACGGTGCTCGTGATCGACGACGAGGCGGACATCCGAGAGCTGCTCGAGCTGTCGCTCCTACGGATGGGTCTGGCGGTGGAGTGTGCAGGTTCAGTGGCTGCGGCCAAGCAGCTGCTGCAGTCCAAGCGCTATGAGCTCTGTCTTACCGACATGCGCTTGCCGGACGGTGACGGGCTGGAGCTCGTGCGCTTCATCGGCGTTCAGTGCGCGGACCTGCCCGTAGCGGTGATCACCGCGTTCGGCAGCACCGAAAACGCCGTAGCGGCCCTCAAGGCCGGCGCTTTCGATTACTTGACCAAACCGCTGTCCCTCGATCAGCTGCGCGCCTTGGTCAAGTCCGCGCTGTCCCTGCCCCAGAAAGCAGCGGCAGCCAAATCAGGGGAAGGCCAGCTTCTTGGCTCGAGCCCCGGGATCGAGCAGGTGCGCTCCAAGATCGAGAAGCTCGCACGCAGCCAGGCGCCAATCTACCTTACAGGCGAGTC
>CAYQVE010000167.1:0-499 GCA_964420785.1 uncultured Enterobacteriaceae bacterium
CTGGTGGACGTCGGCAAACCCTTTCGCCGTGAATCCGATCTGCCGCAGGATGTTCGCTTGCTGCTCGTGCGTGCAGCCGTTGCCGTTGTCGCGAACATGGTTGTAGGCGAAGAAGCGGCCAAGCGGCGTGCGGGTCGCGCTGTTGAAGCCCTTCGCCGGATGGTCGAAGCGGAAACTGTAGTCCTTGGGCGAGCCGAACATGATGACTCGATCCAGCTCGTGCAGCTTTCCGAGAACGTACGAATGTCCTCCGCCTTGAGACAGGCCCGCCATGGCGATGTTGCGCCAACGCACGCCACGCGAATCGAGATACTGCGCCCACCCCTGGTCGCCATGCATTGAGGCCAGGTAGCGCAGCAGTTTCTCGAGGCGGTTCTCGATCGAATCCGCAGGCGCGATCTTCCGCTTCGCGCTGATCCCCCCTCCGCGGACGACCGCTTGCCGAAATCTCAGGAGACGAACTGGATAGGGGCCTTTGCCACACAGAACTCCTGCGTGC
>CAYQVE010000167.1:509-7406 GCA_964420785.1 uncultured Enterobacteriaceae bacterium
TCAGGTGGCAGTCGGGATCGGAGCTCTGTCCACAGCGAATCTGCGCTGCGATGTTGTCCGGGTACATGAGGACAACGACGTGGTAACCAAGGCGCGCGGCCGTGTCCGAGAAGGAGCCGGGAAGTCCTTTCTGAGGCGTGCCCCCGGTGCCCGGGAGGAAGACGAGCAGCTTCCCGCGCGGCGTCCCCTCGGGAAGGTTCACGCGGTGGGGCTGGTTGAAGGCCGTGATGCGCCGGTCCGTGTCGCTTGGCACGACCCACATCGGCTCGCCGGCGATTCCTGTGATCGCGAACGAGGACAGGGCAAGGACAGTGAGCCATCGGCCGGCACCGATGGCGGATTCGACTGTCAAAGAGTCCTCGGCTTTCCGAAGGAGGCAGCCATGAAATGGGCGGGAATGTATTTCGTCGGCTTTCTATTCCTGGTCGGCGGGATCCTCGCCGCGCTCTGGAAGCTGGGATGGCTGGCTGGCATCAGCATGACCTGGATCCTGATCGGGCTCGCGATCCTGGTCGGCATCGGGATCATGATCTCGGTCGCCAATAGCGGCATCAAGGAGAACATCCAGATCGACCGGAAGTAGGCAAAGTCTACTTCTTCCTGGGACGCCCCCGGGAGTGAAGTGGATGGTTGTGCCTGATAGAGTGCGAACAACGCATCGCACGCAGGGCAACCATGTCCGATATCACTGCGCTGCTTTCATCGGCCGCGGCCGGTGACCGGGAGGCCGCAGCCGCGGCGTACGCCCTCCTCTACGACGAGCTCAAGCGCCTCGCGCACTCGAAGCTCAAGCGGCACAAGACGATGACGCTCCTGGACACCACGTCGCTGGTGAACGAGTCGTTCCTGCGGCTGGTCGGCAATCGCGCCCTTCCGGCCAGGGACCGCCACCACTTTTTTACCTATGCCGCGCGCGTGATGCGCTCGGTGATCATCGATTTCGCCCGGGCGCGCGGCGCCGAGCGACGCGGGGGCGACGCCCAGGTGGTCGCGCTCGATACGGACCTCTCGGAGAAGCTCGCGGCGCCGGAAAACGATGTGCTGCGGGTCGACGCCGCGTTGGAGGTCCTGGCGGCCGCCGACCCACGGCTCGCCCAGATCGTCGAGATGCGCTACTTCGGCGGCCTCACCGAGACCGAAGTCGCCGAAGCGCTGGGCCTTTCCGAGCGCACGGTCCGCCGCGACTGGAACAAGGCCAAGATGCTCCTCGCGGCAGCCCTGAAGGAATAGCTCCCAAGCGCCCTCCCCGGCGCTTCCCTGTCCTCCCCATGTCCGGTTTCGCCTACCGGATTCCGTATGCCCGGGTGAAGGCGCCAAGTCGGCGCTCGATGGAGGACCCGCAATGGACTCGACGATTGACCTGGGAGGTGCACGCAAGGCGCGGTTGCTGCAGGAACTGAACGCGATCGACGGCAGGGGGGCGGTGGCCTTTGCGCTCTGCATCGTGGCCATCACGCTGGCCGCGATGCTCTTCTGACGGGAGGCGCCACGATGAAAACCACAACCGAACACGCTGGCCTGTACCCGGATTCGCCGGCGATCGATGCTCAATTGCGCGCCGCGCGCCGTGAGCGCTCGAGATTCGTCGTGCAGCTCGCGCGGCGAATCTCGGGCTCGTCAGCGGCATGGCGGGAGGTCGTTGCGTTTGTCGCGACGATGGCTGTCTTCGTGCTGCTGCTCTGGCAGGCCGTGCCGACAACGGCAACGGCGTCGATGGCGGCGATGCTGGGTGTCACGCCGGCCATCGAGGGAGGGGACTCCCGGCTCAACAACTACCAGCTCGAGCGCGACAGCTGCTGCGTCGGAGAGAAATAGCCGCGTCGCTACCCCGCCGAACCCAGGGGCCCAATTTGGCGGCACAGCATGATTGGTGCAGAGTAGCTTCGGGATGACCTCCAAGCTCGACGCCGCGACGCTCAAGCGCCTCTCGCCCCTGCTCGACGAGGCGCTCGACCTCGACGAGGCCCAGCTCGAGGCGTGGCTCGTCGAGCGGACGACGAGCTCCCCCGAGCTCGCGCCGATCCTGCGCGAGATCTTCGCGAACGAGTCGCGCCAGGAGATCGCGAGGCTCCTCGAGAAGCGGCCCCATGACCTGATCGCCGAGCCGGGCCGCGCCCGGCCGGCGTGGGAATTCCGGCCCGGTGAAACGATCGGGCCGTATACGCTGGTGGAGGCGCTCGCCCGCGGCGGAATGGGTGAAGTCTGGCGCGCGGAGAGTCGGCAGGAGGGCTCGGGTCGCGAGGTCGCGCTCAAGCTGCCGATCCTCAGCCTGCGGCGTGACGTCCTCGTGCGCCGCTTCGAGCGCGAGTGCGAGATCCTGCGTTCGCTGTCGCACCCGAACATCGCACGGCTCTTCGAGGCCGGCGTTGCGCGTGAGGGGCAACCTTACCTCGCCCTGGAGTACGTCGAGGGCGACAGCATCACCGGCTATGCGACCCTGAATCGATTGGCCCTGGCCGAGCGTGTTCACTTGCTGCGACAGGTGATGGATGCCGTCCAGCACGCGCACGAGAAGCTCGTCATCCACCGCGACCTCAAGCCCAGCAACGTGCTCGTCACCGCCGAGGGCAAGGCGATGCTGCTTGATTTCGGGATCGCCAAGCTCGTCGAGGAAGACGGAGGTGAAGCGCACGAGACGGATCTAACGCGAGTCGGCGGACGCGCGCTCACGCTGAGCTACGCGGCGCCCGAGCAGATCGTGGGCAATCCCGTGAGCGCGCAGACCGACGTCTGGGCGCTCGGCGTGCTCCTTCACGAGCTCGCCACGGGCGCGCTTCCGTTCGGTCGAGGCCAGGGCGATGTCGCGCACGAGATCCTCGCCCTCGAACCGACACGGCCGAGCGCGAGCGGGTCCGAGCTGATTGCGGCGATGCCGGCTACGGCCACTACCAGCCTCGACACGCTCGTCCTCAACGCTCTGAGGAAGAATCCGCGCGAACGCTACTCGTCGGTTGCAGCGTTCGCCGACGACATCGATCGCTGGCTCGCGGGCCGGTCGGTCAAGGCCCTCCCCGGCGGCGTGAGATCGCCCGGCTCGGACTGGATCGCCCGCTACGCTCGCGAGGCTGCCCTCGTCACCGCGGTGCTCGTGCTCGTTGGCGGATCGCTCGGGTACGTCACTCGTCAATCCTGGATGCCGCTGATCGCACCTGCGACGGCGAGCAAGGCATTGACCATCGCGGTACTGCCTTTCAGCAACCTGACGGGAGACGCCGCGCAGGCCTATGTCGCCGAAGCACTCACCGCCGACATCACCAGTGACCTGGCGAGGATCGAGGACGCGGTCGTGGCGCCGATCACGAGTGCGCTGGCATACAAGGACAAGCCGGCGCCGCTCGCCGACATCGCGAAAACGCTGGGTGTGCGCTTCGTCCTGCAGGGCAACGTTCAACGCAGCGGGACGAACGTGCGCATCAACGCCCAGCTCCACGATGCGTCCAGCGGAGCTCAACTCTGGTCCGAGGCATTCGACGGCGACCTTGCGGACCTGCTCGCGCTCCAGGACAAGGTCACCGCGCGCATCAGCAACAGCGTGGGAAGCAAAGTGGTGGAGGTGGCCGCGAGAGAGAGCGAGGGCCGCAAGGACAGTCCGCAGCTTGCCGACCTGCTGCTTCGCGCGCGCGCCCTCGAGAACCACCACCACACCGCCGCGAACCTCGAGGAAGGCGAGGCGCTCTATCGCCAGGCGCTCGCGCTGGATCCTCAGAGCGTCTCCGCCATGCTGGGCCTCGCGAATGCGCTCGCCATGCATGCCATCAACTTCACCACGCCCGCGACCGAAGCCGCCGCGGAGCGCCGCACCACCGAAGCGCACGAGCTCACGCTGAAGATCCGTTCGATCGCGCCGGGCAATACCGAGGTTTTTCGCGTGATGGGCTACGTCGCCGCGCGGCGCGGCGATAGCGAAGGCAACCGGATCGCGAAGGAAACCTACCTCGCGACACATCCGCGAAGCGCCAGCGCGAACAACGGTCTTGGTGTCTGGTATTTCTACGCGGCGGAGCCGCGCAAGGCCATCCCGCTGCTCGAGAAATCGCTGGAGCTGACGCCGAATCACCTGAGCGACACGAGCGCATTCAATCTCGGCCGCGCCTACTTCATGCTGGGCGACGATGCGCGCGCGATCCAGTGGTTCCGCCGCTCCCACGAGATCAACCCCAATCGCACGCCGGGCACTTCGGACTGGCTCGCGATGGCCTATGCGCGATCGGGGCAGGACGCGCTTGCCCGCGAGGCTGCTGCCGCCTTCGTGAAGGCCCGCCCGAAGGCGCGCCTATCCAGCGCGGATGGCCTCAACAAATCAGCGTTGCCGGCCTTCAAGCGCTGGCACGAGACCGAGCGTGTTCCGGCGTGGCGAAAGGCGGGGTTGCCGGAGTAAGACCTGTCGGACAGCGCCGACATGCGAGTAGGAAGGCGCTGACATCAATGTAGGAAGCCGCCCACACGGGCTGTCGCGATATGGCGACAGACGGAGTCCCTGCGCACCGACAGTCTTACCTCTCCGCCACGGCGCACGCGGGAGACGCCGACGATGAACAGCAAGACGAATAGCGGAAGGGGCGCACTCGGGCATCTCAGCCTCGCGGCGGTCGCTTACCTGGCGGGCGTTCCCATGCTTCTGGTCGCCCATGCGATGGGCCTGCTCACGTGGGCATCCACCGTGGGCGTCGTCTCCGTGATGGTCGCGGCGAACCTGGCGATGTTCGTGATGGCACGCGGCCCACGCGCGCATCCGGCGAGCGACGCGCGGCTCGCATGGATCCAGGTCCTCATCGCGATCGGCGTGCTGATGTTCGGCATCTATCAGTTCGACCACGACCGCGGATTCGGGCTCGTCATCTGCCTTGTCGTCCTCTCGTTTGCTTCGTTCCGTTTCTCGTCGCGGCAATTCGCCATCGCCTCGGCGATCGTGCTGGCGGCCTATGCGGGCGTGATCAACCTGCTGATGTGGCGCAAGCCCGAAACCGTGGATGTCTACCAGGAAGGATTCCAGTGGTTGTCGCTCGCGGTGATGCTGGCGTTCTTCTGGCGCCTGGGGGCGCGGACGAGCGAACTCAGGGGGCGGATCGAGCCGGTGCACGCGGAATTGGTGGAGGCGCACGCGCAGATCGAGCGCATGGCCACCCGCGATCGCTCCACGGGGCTGCCAAACCGGGACTTCTTCGCCGAGACACTGGCCCGCACGATCGCCCGCGCGCAGCTGCACCAGCGCGGGCTCGCCCTCCTCGTGCTCGACATCGACCGGTTCAAGAACGTCAACGACACGCTCGGGCACGATATCGGCGACCGCGTGCTGCACGAAGTCGCGACGCGCCTCGTCTCGACCGTTCGCTCCAACGACTTCGTAGCGCGGCTGGGAGGCGATGAATTCGGCATCCTCCTCGAGGGCTTTCGCAGCATCGACGATCTCGCCGAGGTCACCGGCAAGATCCAGGCCGCCATTCGCCGCACGCTCGTGATCGACGGCCAGCCGCTGGGCCTTTCTTCGAGCATCGGCATCAGCGCCTTCCCCGAGGACGGGCGCGACTCCGGCACCCTGCTCGCGAACGCGGACATCGCCCTCTATCGCGCGAAGGCGCAGGGCCGCAACCGCTTCTGCTTCTATGCGGCGGAGCCGAACGTGCACTCACAGGAACTCCTGTCCCTGGGCGCCGCGCTCGCGCGCGCGTTCGAGCAAGGCGAGTTCGAGCTGCACTACCAACCGAAGGTGAGCCTTCGCAAGGGGCGCATCACGGGCATCGAGGCGCTCGCCCGCTGGCGCCACCCGGAACGCGGCCTCATCGGGCCGGCGGGTTTCATCGGGCTCGTGGAGGAAAACGGCTATATCGAGACGCTGGATCTCTGGGCGCTGCGGCACGCGTGCGAGCGCTCGAGCGCCTGGCGCGAACAGGGACTGCGCGCTCCGCCGATCGCAGTGAACCTCTCGGCGAGCCAGTTCAACGACCCGGCGCTGCCGAAGATCCTCGCCGCGATCCTCGCCGAAACCGCGGCCGACCCGACATCGCTCGAGATCGAGATCACGGAGACCGCGATGATGCGCGATCCCGACCGGGCAGTGGAAATCATGCGGCAGCTGCGCGCGATGAACGTGCGCCTTGCGATCGACGATTTCGGAATGGGCCACTCGTCGCTGAGCTACCTCAAGCGATTCCG
Organism: uncultured Enterobacteriaceae bacterium; assembly: GCA_964420785.1. Classification (GTDB taxonomy): domain Bacteria; phylum Pseudomonadota; class Gammaproteobacteria; order Burkholderiales; family SG8-39; genus VBDM01. The sequence goes on from CAYQVE010000167.1 coordinate 6,663, forward strand.
CGTGGACCAGCTCAAGATCGATCGCGCGTTCGTCCAGGACCTTCCTGAAGACCATGAGAACCAGGCGATCACGCGCGCCATCATCGCCATGGCGCACAGCCTGCGCATGAGCGTCGTCGCCGAAGGCGTCGAGCGCCAGGCGCAGCTCGAGACACTTCGCGCCCAGGGCTGTGACGAGTACCAGGGCTTCCTTTGCACGGCCGCGCTTCCCGAGGAAGCGCTCCTCGAATTCCTCGCGGAGCGTACCGCCTACCGCTCGCGCCCGCCCCGGGAAGCAGTCTACGCCGCGTTGTGACGTACCTCACGTTGGCAATGAAGAGTCCGCTACAGACGAAACAAAGCCGTCCGCCTAGAGTGGGGCCATGACGCAAACCAGCGCAGTGAACGACGAAACCGTTTCACGCTCCGTGAAGAGCTCTCGGTGGGACCCGCTGGGCGCGCTGCATCGCGCGCTGATGCCCGACTACAACTGGATCGCCACGCTCTACTGGTGGTCCATGGTGATCGTTGGTGCGTCGGTCATCGGCATCGCGGGCCAATCCGCCGCCCTTCGCCCGGCCACGCTCCAGCTGCAGATCCTCACCGGATGCCTGGCGTCGATGCTCGCCGGCGCGTTCCCCGTTCCCCTGCCCGGCACCAAGAGCTCGTTCTCCGCTGCGGAGATCTTCATTTGCCTGTCGCCGCCCTTCATGCGGCCCGATGCCGCGTTCCTGGCTGCCGCCGCCGAAGCCTTGGTCGCCTCTC
>CAYQVE010000168.1:0-7392 GCA_964420785.1 uncultured Enterobacteriaceae bacterium
TTCCGCTGGTGGTGGACGAAAAATGGCGGGAGAAGATTCGTGCCGGCCTGCCCGAGCTTCCGGAAGCGCGCCGCGAGCGTATGAAAAAGGAATACAGCATTACCGCTGGCGACGCCCAGACCCTGACTCGCACCCGCGCGATGGCCGATCAGTTTGAATCGGCAGCGCAAGCCGCGAAGAATCCCAAACGCGTCGCCAACCTGGTGCAGAGCGAACTGCTCGGAAGACTGAAGGCGAAGGGTCTCGAACTGGAGGAATCGCCAATTTCAATGGCCGGGGTAGCCGCGTCAGCCGATCTGGTCGAATCGGGAGCACTTTCCGGCAAGGTGCTCAAAGACCTCTACGACCTCAGCTTCGAGCGGAATAAAGATTTCCCCGCGGTGTACGACGAAGAGGGACGCCCGCGGCAGTCACGTGACACATCGGCTCTGGAGAAGCTGGCCGATGAAGTGATCGCCGCCAATCCCAAGCAAGTGGAACAATACCGCGCCGGCAAGAAAACGATGCTCGGGTTTTTCGTTGGGCAAGTGATGAAGGCGTCGAAGGGACAGGCGAACCCGCAGCTTGTAAATGAAGTGGTCACGAAGAAGCTGGAAGGCAATAGCTAAGTCGCCGTTGATTTTTTGGGTAGCGTAGCGCTTGAGCGCTGCGATAACTGACTCGTTTCGAGCATCGGCTTTAGCCGCCGAGGTTATTGCGCCGCCCCCGCATTCTTGAGCACTTCCTCGGCGTAGTAGTTCGTAATTTTCGCATCGTCGCGCAGGGTCTCGTAGTACGCGGCCTTCAATAATTGTTCGCGCCGGTCCCGCAACTGCTGACGGAAGGCCTGCTGCACTCGCGGATCATTAAGGTCGCGCTGGCCGGCGGGTTCCTTGGAAACCAATTTCACGATCATGTAGCCGTAAGGCTGATGGTTGGCTGGATTCAGCAGCGGCAGCACCGGCGTGTACTGTCCAGGCTTGAGTTTGATGACCGCATCGCGGGTCACAGGATCGGCATTCTTCAACGCCGACTCCGGCGCCAGTCCCAGGTCGCCCCCGTTGTTGCTCGTCTCCGGGTCCTCTGAGAAGTTCATAGCCATGGTGGCGAAGTCGTCGCCACTGTCGAGACGGTTGGCGATCATCTGAATTTTCTTGCGCGCGTCAGCGTCGTTTTGCGCTTTGCTGTTCTGCAGGTTGTGCACCTGTGGATTGGGCATCCCGGTGACCATGATCTTGGACAAACGGTATTGGGGCTCGATGAAGTTGAATTCGGCCTTGTGCGCGTTGTAATAGCCAGCCACGTCCTGGTCGGTGATATTAATCCGCGACGTGATCTCTTTATTCAGAACCTTATCGCGCGTCAGCGAGCGGCGCAGGTCGCGCTTGAAGTCGTCGAGCGTGATTTTCTTTTCTTCCAGGCGCTTGTTGAACTGTTCCGCCGTGAAGGGAGACTTCATCTCGTTCAGCTTGCGGTCGACTTCTTCGTCGGTCGCGAGGAGCCCGAGCTTCTCGGCGCGCCGCATGAGGATTTCCGTTTCGATCAGAGTGTCGAGGATGCTCAGCCGGAGGCTGACTGCCTGCTCGCCCGTCGGCTGCTGCTCCGAGCCGGCGGTCTGATTGGCGTAATATTTTTCCACCTCGCTGCGGTAGATCTTCCGCCCGTTGACCGAGGCCATCACGTCGCCACCGCTGCTGTCGCGGTTGCAAGCCGCGAGCTGCAGCAGGAAGAACACACTCAATACGGCGAGACCGGCTCGTTGCAAGTGGACACGCTTCAATTTTGCCTCCGGGAGACCGCACTGAGCATTTGGCACTTAATCAAACCATTGCCCCTGCTAGCAGAGAGTTGCTTTTAGTTAAATGCTAATTGCTAACTGCTTACTTCGCACTCTTCGTTTCCGACGGCGCAGCCTTATGCTCCGGCGGCGCCACGCCGGCATCACGTAGTGCGCTGTCGAGTACGGCCCGCAAGTCTTCGATCGGCACTGCTCCATCGACCTTCTCGCCATTGACGAACATAGCCGGGGTTGCGCTCACACCGATCTTGTCCCCTTCGCTCTGCGACGTTCGCACGGCTTTTTCGTCCTGTGCCTTCACGCAAGCCTGCAATGTAGCGGCGTCCAGATTGTGCTTCTGGCTTTGCAGCGTGGCCAGCTTGTCGAGGGCGGCATCAGCCGCTTCGAGCCCTTTCTGCTTGTATGCTTTGTCGGCTTCATCCCGGCTGCGATGTGCGGCGAGGGCCGCATCCGAAGCCGTTCGACCTTTCTCCTTGTACTCTTTGTCGACCTCTCCTTGATTGCCGTGTACGTAGTCGGCAAAGTCCCAGTAGGCGTCGTTGTTCTGCGCCGCCAGGCAGTTCGCATTCACGGCCGCATGAATCGCCCAGGGATGGATCTCATCGAGCGGATAGTCCTTGTAGATAAACAAAACGCGGTCGCCATATTCCTTCAGCAGTGTCGGGAAAAGTGCCGCGTGCATGCGCGAGCAGAACGGGCACTCGAAATCGTCGTAGTTGATGGCGATAACCTTGGCATCCTTGGCGCCACGCGTCGGACGGCCCGTTACATCAATTTTTTTCATGACCTCGGCATAAGGGTCCTTGGTCAGGTCAATGCGGGTCATGCGTAGGAGCGTTTTGCGGTCCTTGGAGAGCAGGAATACGTAGTCCTGCTTCTTGCCGGCATTGTCGAACGTGATGGTCAGCTCCTCATAGTTCGGGAATTCACTGGGCCGGAGCGGACCGATATTGACTTTCACCTCAGGCGGGACAGAATAAGTCGAGCGCACCTGGCGCTCCAGCAGCCGCGCCACGTCCGGAGGAGCGGACGGTGTAGGCTGAGCGGAACATCCGAGACAGATTAATAAAAAAACAACAAAAGCACGCCGCGAAAAAGTCACTAGAAACCGCCTAAACATGAGGAATCGCTTGATTATCTCATGGGGAGAGTCAGCCACGAGTTTCGAGCCGCGAGCTTCGAATACTGTTCAAGCGGGGCGGCGACGAAGATCTTCTGCGGGAAGTAGAGAGTTCATCGAGCCCGAGCGAAAACCTTCCAGGTCGAGGGTCACGAACTTGAATCCCAGCTTCTTGAAGACGACGGTAAACTCGCGGGCCATTTCGGCAGACATCGCGCGGGGGAGTTCCTCTCTGGCGATTTCAATCCTCACAATGTCGCCGTGATGGCGGACGCGGAACTGGCGGAATCCGAGCGCGCGGAGAACGTCTTCGCCTTGTTCGACAACTTGCAGGGCCTCGGACGTTACAGGGCGTCCGTATTCAATTCGTGACGACAGACAAGCCGACGCAGGTTTGTCCCACACTCGTAGACCACCCTGTCGAGCCAGTTCGCGGATTTCGGCTTTGCCGAGTCCTGCTTCGAGCAGCGGCGCTAAAACGTGGTGCTGGCGTGCAGCCTGCTGGCCGGGGCGGAAGTCGCCCTGATCGTCGGTGTTCACGCCGTAGGCGATGGCGACGAAACCGTGGGCGGCGCGATATTGCTCCATCACTGTGAACAATTCGTCCTTGCAGTGGAAGCAGCGCATGGCGTCGTTGCGAGCGTAGTCTGGATTCTCCAATTCCCGCGTTTCGATGACTTCCACAGGGATGCCGGCTTCGCGAGCGAAGGCGAGCGCATCTTCAAGATGGGTTCGGGCCAAGCTCGGAGAATCGGCGATGACAGCGCGCATCTGATCGCCGAGCGCCTGATGGGCGACCCAGGCAAGAAACGCGGAGTCCACGCCACCAGAGTAAGCGACGAGCAGACGGCCCGCTCTGGCGAGGGCCTGATTCAGCCGTGCGAGTTTCGGATCGGGGAGGACGGGCGAATCCACAGTCAACATTGTAGTGAAAAAAAGTAGCACCGCCGTTGTGGGGCGTCTCTCGACCATGCGAGGACCGGACGCGGGTGCTACACGTTCTGATTCTAGTACAGGCGCTCCTGCCGCTTGAGGTTTCCAAACGCTCCCACATTCGCAAGCGAAAACGCGAACCGAAACTGATTCTCATTTCGTACCAGCCCGAGCGCGAACCGCCGATATTCAACGCTCAGGCCGCAGCAGTCCCAATTGTAAGTGGCCTGGGCGGTGGAGTATTGCAGGAATCCCTGGTTGTGGTCGAAGCCGAAACTGGTGGCGCCGCTGAAACCACGCTTCTGGGGCTGGCCGTACCCGAACAGGATGCGGTACTGATGAAAGTCGCGCTGGGGAGGGTTGGCTTCGCCCTGCGTCATATCGTTGACGCGCAGGAAGGCGTCTCCGCCTCCGAGCGTGAAAGGCCCGTAGCGATAGTTCACGAGCGCAGTACTGGCATTGATGCGACCGGTTTTCAGGTCGTAGTCGAGATCCCATTCGGTGTTGGTGCGCGGGCTCATCTCAATCCGGAAGCGGGAAATTATCGACGAGAAACGGCGCCATTCCGTCAGGGAAACGAAGCCGGTGAAAACCGCTTGCAAATCGAACGCCGGGCCCTGCTTCACGCCGGGCTTCGCCTGCACCAGGCACGCGGTCGACGGGAACACCATGTCTTCGGTCGTGGTCGCGACGACGATCAGATCGACGTCGTCCGGTGTGATCGACGCAACTGCCATCGCGCGCTTCGCCGCGGCGACCGCGAGGTCGCTGGTCATCTCGTCGTCGGCGGCAACGTGACGCGACTCGATCCCGGTGCGCGAGACGATCCACTCGTCGGTGGTGTCGATGCGCGCCTCGAGCTCGCGATTGGTGACGATCCGCGCCGGCAGGTAGCTGCCGGTCCCCACGATCCGGGCATAGGCCATGGCGCAACTTTCGCATGAGATGCCGGTGGGCGCACCTGCGAACTTCGCGGCCGCTGCGCACTCTTAAACAGACCTAGTAACCGATCGTGCAGGACGCGCGAGGAGCTTCATCGATGAACGAGCAGAACCGCAAGGGCGGCGACATGCGCCCGGGACAGCAACAGCAGCAAGGCAACCCGAATCGTCAGCAAGGCGGACCGGATCGCAACCGCCAGCAGCAACAGGAGCGCAATCAACCCGGCAATCATCAGCAAGGCTGGCAGCAGAGCGACGAGCACGGCAATCGCCAGCAGGGCGGCAATCAGGAACGCGACGACATTTAGTTTTCGTGTTTTCGATTCGCGCGTTCGAGCCGACTTCGTTTTTCGCGTTTCGCGAGTCGGCTTGAACGCGCCACTACGTGAGACCCAACGCCTTCTTCATCCAGTCCGGCATCCCGAAGTCATAACACTTCTTCTCGACCCGCTCGACGATGCGCCAGCCTTGCGCCGTGCGCCGGTACTTGTCGAGGTACCACAAGCCGAGGAACATCGTCTCCGTTCCGCCTTCCGGCTTCGGGATCACCATCGGGTTGAAGCAGGCGACCTTTCCGGTCGCGTCGTCGCCGAAAATCTCGCAGGAGAAATTGCCGACGAAGTGCATGTACGCGGGAAAGTGCTTCAGCGCTTCCGGCAGCCAGCTCTTGATCGCCGGATATTTCCCGTCGATGCCGCCCATCGCGCGATAGTCGATGTACGCGTCCTCGGTGAAGATCGCGTCGAGCTTGTCCCACTCTCGCTCGTCGATCGCATATGTATAGCTGGTGATCAGGCGCTCGAGCTCGAGCCGGTCGGAGATTTCTTCGAGTTTCATGCTTGCCTCGCTACAGACCGACGAGCTTCACGGTGAGGTCCCACATCTGACGGCACGCCGCGTCGTCCGCGGCCTGACCTTTGATCTTCTGCTGCGTGAAGCGATGGAAGTGCTGGCCGTTGACCTTCGCCAATTCCGGCGCTGATGCGAGCCACGCTTGCGGCTTCGCTGCGTTCTCCGCGCTGATCCCGAACAGATCGATGAACACGCGCATCGACAGCGGCATCTTCGAGTGCAGCTCGGTCTTGATCATGTAGCCCGGCAGCATCGAGTTCGCCGTGACGCTCGTGCCTTCGAGACGGCGCGCGAGCTCGCGCATGCACATGAGCATTGCGCCCTTCGCGTGATTCACGGCCTTGAGCGTCTTGTAGCCCTTCGCCATGGTGAGATCGTCGAAGAACACTTTCGCCATGCCGGGCGGCGGTCCGACGAAGATCACGCGACCTTGCTGCGCCTGCTTCAGGTTGTCGAGCAGAAGTTGCGTCAGCAGGAAGTGTCCGAGATGAACGGTCGCGAACGTGCGCTCGTGACCTTCGGTGGTGAGCTCGCGACGCGGCAGGAAGGCCCCGGCGTTGCAGACGACCCCATCGAGCGCGGGGCCGCTGCGCAATTTCGTCGCGGCGCGACGCACGTCGGGCAATTGCGACAGATCACACAACAGCGCCGACACGGAATGGCTTCCCTTCGCCGACCGGATTTCGTTGACCGCGAGATCGAGCTTCGCCTGATCGCGACCGTGCACGATCACCTGCGCGCCGGCGGCTGCGAGCTGCTTCGCCGCCGACTTGCCGATGCCCGCCGTGCTGCCCGTGATGAGGACGCGCTTGCCATGCATCGGCGCGACCTGGCTCACGCCTGCATCACCATGTCGCTCTGGCCCCAGAACGCGCGCATCGAGGTGAACTGGCCGGCCTCGTTGAACGTCATCACGTCGATCACGCGGATCAGCGCCTTGCCCTGTGGCATGTTCAGCAGCACGTCGAACGCCATCGCTGCGGAATTGCTGTGCGAGCCGCGGATCGGCGCCGCGAGCTGCAGCTTCGCTCCGGTCTTGATCGCCATCTGATAGAACGCGGCGATCTCGGCCTTGCCCTTCTTCAGCGGGCTGCCGACCGGGTCCTCCACCGTTGCGTCATCGGCATAGAGGTCGGCGATCGCACCGGCATCGCTGCGGTTGAAGTTGTCGATGTAGGCCTGCATCTGCGCCTTCATCCTCTTTTCGTCGGCCATCGTGCTCCCCTGTAGGTCGGCCTGAAGGCCGACAGCCTTGCATGATCCAACGCCACGATCCGGGTCAGGATCGTCCGTATTGGTGAATTGGCTATACTCGCGGCACGTCGGATTCGCGGGACGTTATGCCTTCCCTAGCCAAGTCCAATGATCGTGCCCGAGCGGCTGCTGCGCCTGCGCCCGTTGCGCTGAGCGCGGACCTGTCGCTGATCGACAAGCTGCTCGGCGCGATCTACGAAGGCCCGCTGGAATCGCCGCCCTGGCAGGTGGCGCTGCAGATGCTGCGCGATCACCTGCGCGCGGGGCACGTCACGCTGATGCTGCGGCCGCCCTCGCCCGACAGCGCCGGCATCATGGTCAACACCGGCCCGGTGACGACTCAGGGCATCGAGTCATACGACACCCATTTCTTCTCGGTCGATCCATTCGTGCGGCTCACCGAGGGCGAAGTCATCACCGCCGAGGAATTGATCGGCAAGGAATGGCTGCGCAGCCCAATCTATCTCGAATACTTGAAGCCGCTCGACATCCGCCATCTGCTCGGCGCCGACATC
>CAYQVE010000169.1:0-7332 GCA_964420785.1 uncultured Enterobacteriaceae bacterium
TTCACGTCTCGGACACGAAGATAGGGATGAGCAGGTCACGTTGTGTGGCACCGGCGGGCCAGACGAAGGTAGCCAGGTGGTTGCCGGCCTGGGTCTGTGGCGTCTACCGTCACCGCTTCACGACGTGACGCGAAGGGCGGCCCGTCGCTCTGCACCGAGCCTTTTAAGGCTGGGCTACCTTCAGGTGCCGCGCTGCGGCTATTTCTATTCATGTGCTGGGTGCAGAGCACTCTGGGTGATTCGCAATGACACCTTGACCTTAGGCTATAGCGGGTTCGGCTAGAATTGTACCTCTGGTTTCTCCTGGACGGGAGTAATGCCGATCAACACAAAAGAATGGGAGTCCATGTAATAGCTGCCGCTGAGTTTGAGGGCGCGTTTACTTGGTCGTTCTTTAATTAACAGGTCGAGCAATGGCTCCGGACCTTTGATGTCGACGTTTGGCTTGCGATGCCGAACATCAGTGAAGAACTGCGCCATGGTAAAATCTCGATCTCGGCTGGTAATGTCGTGTACGACAAAGCGAATCTCGTCAGTTTTCACTTTGAATGTGAGCACATTTGGTCCCGGCTCAACCTGCACCATCCCGATAATCTGTAAAAGCCCTCCTCCCGTGCCGAGCTGTGCAGAGGCGGACGCAGGAGACAAGAGCCAAAGAAATATGAGTAGGCCTAAGCTTTTAACCAGCAAATCCACAGCCTGCTGTCGCAAGGAGAAAGTTACGAGAGTGCTTAATTGTGACTTTTGCCATTTGAGTTTTGCCATTGACCTTTCCTTCCGCTCCTTCCGCCTGTCCTCATCTAAGACAAGACTCCTCTTTGTTGCAGTGCCGCGATGGCTTCGGGCGTATATCCAAGGACGCGTTGCATGACCTCTTCCGTGTCTTGACCGAGACCGGGGGCTGGTCGCTGGACCTCACATGGCGTGTCAGAAAAGACCCAGGGTAGCCCGGCATGTTGTCGAACCCCGACTTCAGGATGCGGCAAGCGTACAAAATAGTTCCGCTCTTGCAGGTGTGGGTCTTCCGCTAACTCCTTGTTAGTAAGAGCAGGATAAGCGGCGACCCCGACCGCTTGGAGTTTTGCCGTGACGTCCTCGGCTGGAAGAGTTTCCGTCCAAGCGGTGATAAACTGTTCTAGTTCATCTTCATGTTGTTGACGGTCCGCGAGCGTGGCAAAGCGGGGATCATGCGCAAGTTCTGGGCGTCCTAGGCCGGAGCAGAATCGTCGCCATTCGTCTTCGTTGGCGACAACAATGCTGACCCAACGATCCTCGCCTTGACAATGAAATAGCCCATGCGGAGCCATATGAGGATCACGATTGCCGATGCGTGGCGGCGGCGCGTCATTCATGACCTGCGCGAGGACCCCTTCTCCCAGCACTGCCATCGACGTTTCCAATTGGGACATATCGATGTACTGCCCCTCGCCTGTACGCGCGCGGTGCATCAGGGCGGCCAAGACTGCGAACGCGCCGTGTAAGCCGCCGTTGGGGTCGCCATAGGAAAATCCTACATGCATCGGCGGAAAGTCCGGGAAGCCGGTCAGCGACGACAAACCGCTCAACGGGGCCTGCGCGGGGCCGTAAGAGACGTAACTACTTTCTGGACCAACAGCGCCGTAACCGGACATCGAAATCATAATAATGTCTGGTTTGATTTTTTTTAGCTCTTCATAGCCGAGGCCAAGTTTGTCCATCACTCCGGCGGCGAAATTCTCTGAGACAATATCGCTCACAGCTACAAGTTTCTTGGCGATCTCCAGCGCTTCGGGCTGTTTAAAATTTAAACTCAGCGACAACTTTCCCTGGTTGAACTGGTTGTAATAGCCGCTGCGATTCACCCCGGCTTGTCCGTCTGCAAATGGGGGAATTCTGCGCGTAACGCACACGCGGTTTTGGCTTTCGATGCGAATGACTTCAGCGCCGAGGTGCGCGAGTTGTAATGTTGCGAACGGTCCAGCCCACACCCAGGTGAAGTCGGCAATGCGGACGCCAGATAATGGCAGTTGTGCTGTCATGATTGTAAAGGCTTGTCGAAAGTGTTGGCGATTCCCCCTCACCCTATCCCTCTCCCCCCGGGGGAGAGGGCGACAGACGCGAAGCGGATGTGGGTGAGGGGAATGAGGTTACAATTAAATTGATTAAATCGACAAATTATACAGTTCCGCCACGTTATCGTGGAGAATCCAATTCTTTTCTTCTTCCGTGAGATCTGCGGTGTGCTTGGCTAAGACCTCTTGCGAGTAGGGCCAGGTGGAGTCACTGTGCGGGAAGTCATTCGCCCACATCAGACGGCGCGGGTTGCACAGGTCCTTCATCTTGAATGCCACCCAATCATCCTGGAAAGTCAGGTAGATGTGTTCGCGGAAGTATTCGCTCGGCATCTTGGACAGCTTGCTCGCGGTCAGCCAGTAGCGATGACGGTCGTAGGCGTGATCCATGCGGTACATGTAGTGTGGAACCCAGCCAGCGTCCGCTTCGACGCAGACGATCTTGAGCTTGGAGTTCCGCTCAAACGTGCCGCCTAGAATGAAGGTGCCCATAATGTCTTGACAGCCGCGGATGATCGACATGAAGCCGTTCATCTTAGGACCGCGCGGCGGCGCGCCGACAGCATCGCTCTTACTGGTCAAAATGTGGAAACTCAACGGCATCTGCAGATCGATAGCCGCCTGGAAGAAGCTGTCGTATATGGGATCATCATAGTCAGCAATAGCAGGGTTTCCCGACATCATGACGCCTTTGAGTCCTAGAGCTTTCATCTTGCGCAGGTCTTCAATGCCTTCATCAACTGAACGCATGGCAGTTTGCCCAAGGCCGATCAAACGGTTGGGGTAAGCAGAGCAGTATTCCGCAATCCACAGGTTGTAGGCGTCAAAGCAAGCTTTCTTGTAGTCGAAATCTGGATGATTACAAAGCAACATGCCAACGGTGGGATAGATGACTTCCGCGGCGACGCCGTCTTTTTCTTGTTCGGCTAGGCGAGCCTGCGGGTCCCATCCGCCTCTGTGCATGTCTTCAAACTTGACGCCAAAAGTTCTGAGCTCCTCGGCTTTCTTCCCGGCCGCGGCAACCAGCCCCATGGGGATCGGCTGATCCAATCCGTTAATGATGAAGAGGTCGCCCTTCTTCTCATCGTGCACCACGTGGGGCGCGGTGTCTTTGTATTTTTTATCGATCCGATCGACATACGTGCCGGGCGGCTCGGTAATGTGGGAGTCAGAAGAAATAATCGGTTTGAGCATCACTGCCCTCCTATCGGTTAGGGTTAAACATCGAGTGGGTTCCCCACAGGGTAACCCCCTTACTACTTCTCTTGTATAAATTGCTTTTTTGCCCAGCCTTGGTCAAAGGGGGTCCAGAACGAAGAGACGACTTTGAGATTTTTGAACTTCCATTCACTGTTAAGTCTGACGTACTCTTCCTGGTAGCGTGCTGCTCCCCAAACGGCTTGCTGGTTCTCAGCAAAGGTGCAGGTCTGAAAGAGATACCAAGACCCTTTTGCATTGTCGCCATCGACCTCGATGACGGGATTCATCACGTAATGCAAAGCAAAAGGCATGAGCGTCGAGGCGCTCTGGAAGAATTTGCGAATGGCCGCACGACCTTCCGCTTTGCCAAAGACGCCGCCATCCCACACGGCGTCTTCGGTGAACAAGGAGGAGATGCCATCGGCGTCGTAGCCATTGTCACAAAAGCCGGTGTAACGAGCTTTGAGCTTTTTGATCGCTTCTATATCTTCCAAAACTTGGATGCGTCGCGCGAGTTCTTCCAGGTTCATAACGTCTTCCTTCGCTTTCAAATGAGAAAGGTGAGATTGTTGATCACTTCATCATTGTTGACCAGCAACACCTTTTTGTACGCAATCTTAAAACTGGCGCCGTCTGGTCGCAGCTTGTGAATAGTGCGCCCGGCGAACGTGCGCTGCTGGCTGCGACGCAACTCGGTCAGATTGAAGTTGGAGTACACGGTCACCGTCCCATTTTCCTCGTCTCCGACCTCAACATTGGCGATCACTCGTCGCAGGCGAGATTTGGGGTCCTGTGCATACGCTGCGCCGCTTTTGAGTCGTGTAATGCGGTCTTCGAGGCGCGTTTTGTTTTCGTACACAATAGATACATGCCGTTGCGGATCGATGTCATCGTCGTTCGCCGGCACCCAATACAACGCGTCGTCGTCCCACAACGCCAGCCACTCGTCATAGGCGTTTTCGTCCATGAGTCGCGCTTCACGATAGAGGAAATTTTCGCTCTGCTGACGGTCGACGGCCATGGGTCATTACTCCCTTCCTAAGGCGCTGGTCGCCAGCCGACGGGGTTCCCCTTGGCGCGCCGGTGGCGGTGGAGGGGGACCCGCGCTTGCTCCCGAACCGCGGCGGGAACGCGCACCGGGTTCACGACGTGCCCTGCCGCGAGCTGCTCGAGGCACCACAACAGGTGCGCCGGGTCGATGCGGTTCATCGTGGCGCAGGGGCACACGTTCTGCTGCAGCGAGCGAATCGTCTGATCGGGGTGCTCGAGCGCGAGTCGATGCACCAGGTTGATCTCGGTGCCGATCGCCCAGCTCGTGCCGGGAGCGGCGTTTCGGACCTGGGCGATGATGAATTCGGTGGAGCCGCTCAGGTCCGCGGCCGCGACGACGTCGAACGGGCACTCGGGATGGACCAGCACCCGGACCGCGAGATCCGCGGCGCGCACCTCGTCCACCTGCTGGCGCGTGAACTTGGTGTGCACGGAGCAGAACCCGCGCCACAGGATGAGCCGCACGTCCGGCCGGAAGCACGCCGTATTCACGCGGTTTGCGTCGTGGGCTCGCCAGTCCCACTCGGCCATCGCCGCGAGCGGCACGCCCATGGCGAAGGCGGTGTTGCGGCCGAGGTGCTGGTCCGGGAAGAAGAACGCGCGAGCCTTGCGCGCCCACGCCCACTCGAGCACGGCGCGCGCGTTCGACGAGGTGCACACCACGCCGCCGCGCTCGCCGCAGAACGCCTTGAGCGCGGCGGTCGAGTTCATGTAGGTGACGGGCACGATCGTGTCGCCGTGCGCGGCCTGCAACGCGTCCCAGGCGTCCTCGACGTCGTCCATCGACGCCATGTCGGCCATCGAGCAGCCGGCCTTGAGGTCGGGCAGCAGAACCGTCTGGTGCGGTTGGCGCAGCACGTCGGCGGACTCCGCCATGAAGTGCACGCCGCAGAACACGATGAACTCGGCCTCGCCGCGGTCGGCCGCGAGCTGCGCCAGCTTGAGCGAGTCGCCTCGAAAGTCGGCGAACTCGATCACGCTCTCGCGCTGGTAGTGGTGCCCGAGGATCACGACGCGCGAACCGAGCGCGCGCTTCGCGGCCCAGGTGCGCGCGCGGATCTCGCTCGCGGAGAGCGCCGCGTAATCACCGAACGGCCGCGCGCCCGCGGCGTCGGACAGGCTGACGACGCTCATGGGCCTTACTCCTCGAGCGGGCTGCGATCGAGCGGCCGCCGTGAGGCGTAGCCGCCGTCGAGCGGATGCCAGTGCGCGACCTCGGCCTCGCCGAGCTTCCAGCACAGGAAGACCAGTCGGTCGCCCGCGAGCGAATAGAAGTCGATCAATCCGAGGTCGAGGTCCTTGACGACGGGACCGCGCTCGTGGATCGCCTCGAGCCCCGCTCGGATGCGCACCGTCAGGTCCCCCCTGCGCGAGGCGAGCGTGCGCAACTCCTCGGCGTCGGGATTACCCGGGGTCGCTCCTGCGAGGGTCAGCTTCAAGACGTCGAGTCGCGATTCGAGACGCCGCAGCTGCTGCCGCAGTTCGACGAGGTGCCTGAGCTGCGGCGTCAGCTCTTGGGCGAGCCGCGTCGCCTTCTCGGCCGTGAACAAAGTGACCTTCATTCCGCTCACCCTCCCAGCGGATGCGCGGCCGCCGCGGACGCGCGCGCCGGCTCCGGGTGCGCCGCTTCGAAGGTTCGGGCTTCGCCGTAGACGCTTGCCCCAGCGAGCCCGTGCGCCGCGCCCCGGGCGGCGTCGCTCCAGCTCGAGACCCCCTGGAGTTCGCGAGCCTCGCCGCCCACCCGCTCACAGCCCAGCGCGGTCGAGACGGCCTCCGACACGGTGGTCAGCACCTCCATCCACGACGGGCACGAGACTCCCAACCGCTCGGCCATCGAGGTCATGCGGACGCCCCTCAGCCCACAGGGATGGATCAGCTCGAAGTGGGAGAGGTCAGGACGGACGTTGAGCGCGAATCCGTGGTAGCTGATCCAGCGCCGCACGGCGATGCCGATCGAAGCCAGCTTGCACTCGCCCACCCAAACGCCCGTTCTGCCCGCGGTTCGATGCGCCGCAATGCCGAAGCGCTTCAGGGAATCCAGGAGCCCTTGCTCGAGGCCGCGAAGGAAACGATGCAGGTCGTAGCCGCGCGCCGCCAGGTCACAGATCGGGTACCCCACGAGTTGCCCGGGCCCGTGCCACGTCAGGTCCCCGCCGCGCGTCACGGAGACGACCTCGAGCCCGTGGCGCGACAGCGTCTCGGCGTCCACCTTGAGGCTGTTCGCCCCAGTGCCGCGGCCGGCCGTCAGCACCGGCGAATGTTCGAGCAGCAGGAGGGTGTCGCCGATCTCGCCCGCGGCGCGCGCCCGCACGCATTCGTCCTGCAGGCGCAAAGCCTCCCGGTAGGGCTTGAGCCCCAGCGCGCGAATCGTCAGGGTCGTCGGTGCGTCGCTCACGGCTCGCTCACATGTAGAACCAGAGCATCTCCGGCTTCTCGAGCAGCTCGCAGATGCGACGCAGGAACTTGACCGCCAGCTCGCCGTCGATGACGCGGTGGTCGAAGCCGATCGCGGCGTTCATCACGGGCCGAGCGACGATCTGTCCGTCCCGCACCACCGGGCGGTCGACGATCTTGTGCACTGCCAGAATCGCCACCTCGGGCACGTTGATCACCGGAGCCGAGTTGATCGCGCCGTACACGCCGGCGTTCGTGATGCTGAACGTGCCGCCGGAGATGTCGTCGGGCTTGAGCCGGTCGGCACGGGCCCGCGCGGCGAGGTCGTTCACCTCCGCGGCGAGCTGGACCAGGCTCTTGCGATCGCAGTCCTTGAGGTTGGGCACGATGAGCCCCTTCTCCTCGCGTCCCACCGCCATGCCGATGTTGTAGTACCGCTTGACGACCAGCGAATCGCCGCGCACCTCGCCGTTCACCCAGGGGAACTCCTTCAACGCGAGCACGCTCGCCTTGATGAAGAACGGCATGTAGGTCAGCTTGAGGCCCTGCGCCTCGAGCCTCGGCCCCCACTCGCGCTTGAGTCCGACGATCGCGCCCATGTCCGCCTCGTCGAAGCAATGCGTGTGAGCGGCGGTGT
>CAYQVE010000170.1:0-7308 GCA_964420785.1 uncultured Enterobacteriaceae bacterium
CCTGCGACACGCGCAGGATCGTGTCGAAGCGCTGCTGCACGTTCTTGATCAGCCATTTCGCTTCCTGCAGCTGGCCGGCCAGCTGCTGCAGGCTGGCGTCGCGATTGCGGTGCAGGATATCGGCATACATGCGATTGATGCGCAGCTTCGGCAGCGCGTCGGGGTTAAGGCTCGCCACCCAGACGTTCTTGATTTTCTTCACGACGACGTCGGGTACGATATAGCGGGTCTCGGTGGTCGAGAACGCGGCGCCTGGGCGTGGGTTGAGACTCTGGATCAGTCGCTGGGCCTGGCGCAGCTCGTCGTCTCCGCATTGCAGCGCCTTCCTGAGCTTGGAAAAGTCCCGGGCAGCGAGGAGCTCGAGGTGCTCGTGCGCGATGGCGAGGGCCGTGGCGCGGCTCGGCGTGGACTCGGGCAAAGCAAGCAGCTGCAACTCGAGACATTCCGCGCAATTGCGGGCACCCACCCCCGTGGGGTCGAAGTTCTGCAGGTGCTTGAGAGCGATGGCCAGCTCCTCGGGCTCGATCTGCAACTCCTCGGGCACGAGCTGCGCGAGCTCCTCCATGGGCTGCGTGAGATAACCGCCCTCGTCCAGCGCTTCGATCAGGAACGCGACCAGGTTGCGGTCGCGCGGTTCGAGCTGGGTCAGAGTGAGTTGTCGGTGTAAATACTCTCGCAGATTGGGAGACTCTGCGGGGACCTGGAAAAAATCGCCATCATCGGTATCATCGCGCGTGCCCGAGCTTGAACCGCTTTCGCCCCCCCAGTCGGTGTCAGCCGCGAAGATGTCCGTCTGCGATGGGCTCTCCGTGCTCGCCTCTTCCGCCGGCGACTGAAGGGCTGTCGCCGGCTCGCCGTTCATGTGCGTGGGCGCCGCTGGAATCTCGGTATCGGCATCTTCGCGCTCGAGGAGCGGATTTTCCGCGAGAAATTTCTCGAGCTCTTGATTCAATTCCATGGTCGAGAGCTGCAGCAGGCGTATCGATTGCTGCAGCTGTGGCGTCAGCGTCAGGTGCTGCGAGAGCTTGAGTTGTAGGGTCTGCTTCATCGAGATAAGGCGCGAGGATCTCGCTAGGAGGATCGTAGTTCAAACGGGTCAAATTGGGAACGGGGTGTATCGCAGGATGCGCTGTCCCCTACAACCTGAAATTTTCGCCGAGATAAACGCGTCTTACGTTTTCATTATAAACGATCTCGTCCGGTTTGCCGAAAGCGAGCACCAATCCGTCGTTGATGATGTATGCGTGGTCGCAAATCCCCAGCGTTTCCCGCACGTTATGGTCGGTGATGAGGATGCCGATGCCGCGTTCCTTGAGAAAACGGATGATTTTCTGAATGTCGAGTACCGCGATCGGGTCGACGCCCGCAAAGGGTTCATCGAGCAGTATGAAGCTCGGGCGCGTCGCGAGCGCCCGGGCGATCTCGACGCGGCGGCGCTCGCCGCCCGAGAGGGACAGCGCGGTAGATTGTCGCAGATGCGCGATGTTGAGATCGCGCAGCAGCCCGGAGAGGCGGGACTCGATCTCCTCCTCGAGAAGTTCCTGCAATTCCAGCACCGCACGGATATTCTCCTCGACGGTCAGCTTGCGAAACACGGAGGCTTCCTGGGGCAGGTACGACAGTCCCATCCGGGCGCGGCGATGCATCGCAAAATGGCTGATTTCCCTGCCATCGAGATGGATCGCTCCGTCATCCACAGCGACCAGCCCTACGATCATGTAAAAGCAAGTCGTTTTCCCGGCGCCGTTCGGACCCAGTAGCCCCACGACCTCACCGCTTGTCACCTCGAGCGACACGTCCTTCACCACGACTCGCGAGCCGTAGTGTTTTTTGAGTCCATGGACCTGCAGCTGACTCATCGAGTTCGCCCCGTTCGGAGGTACGAGGAGATTAGTCTTGCCGGGTCGCGCCGGAAACGGGCGGAGTTTCGGGTCCCGCCGGCTTTTTCGGCATGATGGTTGCGCGCACGCGTCCTTCGTGGTCAGTCCCGGACGCCTCGGCGGTTGATTTCACGGTAAAGCGCTCGGTGCGGGCATCGTAGGAGATGAAATCCCCGCGAATATCGTCCCCGCTGTCGCGGCGCAGTCGGGCGGCGTCGAAGAACT
This sequence comes from uncultured Enterobacteriaceae bacterium, assembly GCA_964420785.1. Lineage (GTDB taxonomy): Bacteria > Pseudomonadota > Gammaproteobacteria > Burkholderiales > SG8-39 > VBDM01. Next base: position 2,106 of record CAYQVE010000170.1, read on the forward strand.
CGACGCGCTCGAGCTTGTTATCGTATTCGATCCTGAACGCTTCTCCGTCGATGTATTCGCCGTAACCTTCCCGCTTGTGGCGGAAAGTCGCCGGTTTGCCGCTCGCGACGCCGTAGTAGAAGCCGTCGCCGTCCTGCCGCACGACGATTCGGTCCGCGCGGATGACGAGCGAGCCCTGGCTCAGCACGACCTTTCCCTCGAAAGTGGAAATTTTCTTGGAGTCGTCGGAAATCATGCTGTCGGATTCGATGTTGATCGGTTTGTCGCGATCGGCTCTCTCGGCAAGCGCCGACTCGGATGTCAATGCCCACATTGCCGCAAGACCCAGGGCGGCGGCTGCGCGCGCCCTATTTCCTGGATGGCACATCAAGGATGCCTTTGACTTGGGATTGCAGCATGAACTGTTGATTGTTCTTGTTCACGACCATCCCGACCCCTGTCAATACCGAGCGCCCCTCGGAAATCGTGACCGTGTGATCCGTGCGCGCGATCCCCTGTTCGGCGAGTACGTGCAGGAATTCCGTGCGGGCGCGAAACTCGGGTCGCTCCGGCGTTGCCTCGCGCAAGAAGAGCACATTGCCGTATAAGAAGGCCTCCTCGCCTTGGCGATTGATGGTGCCGCGATTGGCGGTCGCGATGAAGTTGCCGCCGTCAGCGGCAATTTCAACGAAGCGCGGATAAAGCGCTTCGCCCGAACCGTCGTCGGCATAATGCAACATCTTTGGCGCAGAGAACGTGTACCGGAGCTTGCCCGAACCGTCCAGCCTGTGAACGGTGAAGTTTTCGACGATGGAATCTGGATCGTGGCCGGAGGGCTTCACATCCCCGCCGAAGCCCTCCAGCACGGCGTATTGCAGCCAAAGGGTCAGCAATCCGAGAAACGCCATCAGAACGAGCGGGAGCAGAGGGGTAACGCGCGGTTTCATGCAAGCTGGCGGGCGATGAGCCGCTCTAGCGTGTCTTGGGCGCGCATGATCAGCTCGCAGATCTCGCGGGCGGCTCCTCTGCCCCCGGAAGCCCGCGTAACGTGGTGGACGCGCTCTCGCACGAGCTCCGGGGCTTCTGGCACGCTCGCGGCAAAACCGCAACGCGCGAGCACCGGCAGATCCACCCAATCATCGCCCATGTATCCGGCGGCGGCGGCCGAAGTGTGCAACCGGCCGATCAAACTTTCGAAAGCAGCACTCTTGTTCCCGGCGCCTTGTTCCACGAGCGTGATGCCAAGCTCCGCGGCGCGCACCTCCACGGCGTGCGAACGACGCGCGGAGAGAATGGCGACCTCGACCCCGCTCTCCTTCAGCATCTTGAGCCCATGGCCGTCCTGAGCGTTGAATGCCTTCAACTCAGCTCCGGTCTCGCTGAAGTACAGGGTCCCGTCGGTAAGCACCCCGTCGACATCGAAGATCATCAGGCGCAGCCGCCGCATTCGCTCCAGAATGTCGTCGCGCATCAAATGACCTTGGCGCGAAACAGATCGTGCATGTTGAGAGCGCCAACGAGCTCCCCCGTGTCAGTCGCGACGAGCAGCTGATTGATCTTGTGACGCTCCATCAGCTCGAGTGCTTCGGCGGCAAGCTTGTGCGGCGCGATCGTGTGCGGATTGCGTTTCATTACATCGGCAATCTTGAGCGCGCGGACGTCGGGTTTGCGCTCCAGCGTCCTGCGCAGGTCGCCGTCGGTGAATATTCCGACGACCCTTTTGCCTGGGCTGAGGATTGCCGTCATGCCCATGCTTTTCCTGGATATCTCGGCCAGCAAGTCCGAAAAGGAATCAGTATCGGATACGGCCGGAACGTCGTTGCCGGTGCGCATGACGTCGGAGACGTGAATGAGGAGCTTCCTGCCGAGCGCGCCGCCAGGGTGAGCTCGAGCAAAATCCTGCTCATCGAAGCCGCGAGCGTCCAGCAAGGCGACTGCCAGAGCGTCGCCGAGCGCGAGCGCCGCAGTGGTGCTTGCCGTCGGCGCAAGATTAAGAGGGCAGGCTTCCTGCGCGACGCCCGCGTCAAGAAGCACATCGGCTTCCCTTGCAAGCGCCGAGTCGGGATTGCCGGTCAGCGCTACCAGCTTCGCGCCCCGGCGTTTTATCAGAGGGATGATCGTGAGCAGCTCGTCCGACTGGCCGGAATTCGAGAGCGCCAAGACCACGTCATCGCGCGTGATCATGCCGAGATCGCCGTGTCCTGCCTCGGCGGCGTGAACGAAAAAAGCCGGTGTTCCCGTGCTCGCAAGCGTGGATGCGATCTTGCGAGCGATGTGCCCCGACTTGCCGACGCCGCTCACGACGACGCGCCCGCGGCAAGCGAGGATCAGACCGAGCGCATCCAGAAAACGCTCGTCGAGCCGCGAAATCAGCCCGCTCACCGCATCGGCCTCGATTGAGAGCACCTTGCGCGCGAGCTCGAGCGCGGACGTTGAGATCGCTTTCTTCGATCGATCGTTCATTGAGAAAAACCGCGCTGGCCCGCGCCGGGAGCACCCTTTATCATAGGTTGGGAGTATACCAGACCGAATCCGCGCTCTTTCCCACGTGATCCCAAAAAAACAAGGACTTCCGAATGAGCGACACGCTTGAGCTCGTGCTGATCCTGCTGGCGAGCGGGGTGTTCGTCGTTGTGCTCTTCCGCCGGTTACATTTGCCTCCGCTACTGGGGTACATCCTGGTCGGCGTCGCAGTGGGACCCTTCGCGCTGGCCTGGATTCCCGACACCGACGAAGGAAGGCATCTTGCGGAATTCGGTGTCGTGTTCCTGATGTTCTCGATCGGGCTGGAGTTCAGCCTGTCCAAGCTGTTTCAGCTGCGTCGCGCCGTGTTCGGGCTCGGGTTCTCCCAGGTCCTCCTTACGCTCGGTGCCGTGCTCGCTGCCGCCTCACTTGCGGGAGCTCCATGGCAAGCCGCCGTCGCGGTTGGAGGCGCGATCGCCATGTCGTCGACGGCAATGGTCATGCGCATCCTTGCCGAACGCATCCAGTTGGAAACATCCCACGGACGGGACATCGTCGGCGTGCTGCTTTTCCAGGACCTCGCGGTCGTTCCGTTGCTGATCTTGATTCCTGCGATTGCGGAGGGGAGCGGCGAGATTGTGCAGCGCCTGGCGTTTGCGCTCGCCAAGGCCACGGCGGTGCTCGTGGTGCTGCTCTTTGTCGGGCAGAAGCTCATGCGTGGCTGGTTTCACGTCGTGGCGCGCCGCCGCTCACATGAGCTGTTCATCCTCAACGTCTTGCTCATTACGCTGGGGCTTGCTTGGCTCACGGACCGGGCGGGACTGTCTCTGGCCTTGGGCGCGTTTCTCGCCGGCATGCTCATAGCCGAAACCGAATACCGGCATCAGGTCGAGGAGGACATCAGGCCGTTTCGGGAAGTCCTGCTGGGCCTATTCTTCGTGACCATAGGCATGAGGCTCGACCTGGGGACGGTTGCAGGGAATTTATGGCTGACGCTGGCGCTCACGGCGCTGCTGATCGTATTCAAGTTTATCCTTGTCGCCAGCCTTGCGCGCTTGTTCGGAGCCGGCCCGGGCGCGGCCGTACGCACGGGGCTGGCTCTCGCTCAGGCGGGCGAGTTCGGCCTGGTGCTCATGGTCTTGGCGCAGTCGGTTGCAGTGCTAGATCGTGACTTTTCCCAGCTGGTCGTCGCGGCAATGCTGCTCTCCATGCTTGTCGCCCCCTTCGTGATTCAAGCAAGCGACAAGCTCGCCCTGCGCTGGTCGAGTGCCGAATGGATGCTGCAATCGCTGGCGCTGCACCGAGTAGCCGCGCAGAGTCTCGCAACCGAACGGCACGTCATCGTGTGCGGCTACGGCCGCACAGGCCAGCGCCTGGCGCACATGCTGGAGCAGGAGCACATCGATGTCATCGCCCTCGACACCGATCCGGAGCGCGTGCGAGGAGCGGCGGCAGCAGGAGAGAAGGTCGTCTTCGGCGACGCGTCACGGTACGAAACGCTCGTTGCGGCAGGGGTCGCGCGCGCGAGCGCGCTCGTCGTTACCTTCGCGGATACGCAGCTTGCGCTTCGGATTCTTCATCATGTGCGCACGCTCAATCCCGCGCTGCCGGTCATCGTCCGCACACTGGACGACGCCGACATGGACCGGCTCATCGCCGCGGGTGCGTCGGAGGTGGTGCCTGAGACCTTCGAGTCGAGCTTGATGCTGGCCTCGCACGCGTTGGTGCTGCTGGGTGTTCCCTTGAAGCGGGTCGTGCGCCGTATTCGCGACGTTCGCGAGCATCGGTACAGCCTGATGCGCGGCTTCTTTCATGGGGGCACCGACGAGGCCGAGAACCCCGACGAGGCGCGCGAACCACGCCTGCATTCGGTAACGCTCGCGACGGGCGCGAAGGCCTCCGGGCGCACCCTAGGGGAGGTCGCGCTGGGTGAACTCGGCGTGCGCGTGACGGCGCTGCGGCGGCGGGAGCTGCGGATGATTTCGCCGGATCCGCAAACGGGATTGCAGGAAGGCGATGTGATTGTGCTGCTCGGCACGCCTGAACAACTCGCTGCCGCGGAGATGCGCCTGCTTCAGGGGTAGGCTTGGTGTTCCCGGAAAGCAGCTGGAGGGACGTGTAGCCTCTTGGCCATGGCTATGAGCGGCGCGATTGCGTTGGGGTCCGCTTGGCGCGCTTGTTCGAGCATCAAGATAGTTGCGTCACGCCTGTGCGGGAATGTCCTCAAAACGAGCGCGAGCAATTCGCGCGACTTTGCGGCCTCGCCTTGAAATGCGAGAAATACGGTGCGTCGCGTCACAACGTCGTGGGCCGGCCAGTAGCGGGCAACCCGCTCGCTCATCGCCACCATGTCGGCAAGCTTGCCCCGGTCGAGCGGAGCGCCGATTACTATCCACAGCTCTGCCAGGGGCGCTATGAGGCCGTGCGTCAGCTCGCGCATGGTCTCGGCGTCCTGACGCGCTTGGGCGGCGGGGGTCAGCGTAAGCGTCGTCCCGCTGATGCGCGTCGTGTCCAGGCGCACGTAGTCCCTGAGAGTGACGCTCAAAGCAGCCGAGAGCGCTGCGCAGGCGGCCGCCGGGGCAATCCATCCGGCGCGCGAGACCTTCACGGATCGCGTCTCGAGCTCTGTACCGGCGCCCATCAGAAGGGCGGTCACGCCGAGGAAGTGTGCGTTCCACAACGGAAACTCGATCAGGGAGTGGATCATTTCGATTCCAACCGCGGCAATGAGCCACCACGCCGCGCCCTGCCCGTCCCTCCA
>CAYQVE010000171.1:0-993 GCA_964420785.1 uncultured Enterobacteriaceae bacterium
GCGCGGCATAACGGTCGAGGACCTGATGTAGAGTGACGGGCGAGAGGTGGTCGGCCACCACGATAACGTCTTCCTCGGTCGAGGGAGCGGCGGGCGCGTGCCCCGTGCCGAGCATCGCCTTCAGCACGCGCTCGACCACCTGCACGATGTCCTGCTTGCGCTCGCGCAGGTACGGGTCGTCCATCTCGTCGAACTGCGATACCAGGTAGTCCATCTGCAGCACCAGCGCCCATTCGGCGTTGCAGCGCCTATTGCCGATGAGCTCGCGCGGGACGACGGAAAGATTGGAGTCGTTGAGCAGCATCGCGTGCAGGCTGAGGATGGCCTTCATCTCCGCCGGGGCGCCCGTGGACACGCTCGTCTGCAGCGCGCCGAGCTCGCCCCTGACCTGCGCGATCGCAGCGTCGAAGCGCGCGATCTCGGCCTCGATCCCCTGCTGCGCGATCTCGTAGTGGGCGACTTCCAGGCGCGCGGTCGAGACGAGGTGCGCGTGGCCGATCGCAATTCCCCCGGAGACGCCTGCGCCGTGCAGGGTGAAGCTCGCGCTGCCCGCCTGAGGATTCTCGCCCATTTTCACCGGAAGCCTACTCCTCTTCCCCGAAGCGCTCGGTGATGAGCCGGACCATGGCGGCGAGCGCGCTTTCCGCGTCCTCGCCGTGCGCCTCGATGACGACGCGGCTGCCCTTGCCTGCGGCGAGCATCATGACGCCCATGATGCTCTTCGCGTTCACGCGCCGGCCGTTGCGCAACAGCCACACCTCGGCGGCGAAATTCCCCGCGAGCTGCGTGAGCTTCGCCGCGGCGCGCGCGTGCAGCCCCAGCTTGTTGACGATTTCAGCTTCGGTTCGCGGCATTGCAGGCGTCCGAGTTCAGGTGGACCACGCCGTCCAGCCCGCCGCTCATCGCCTTGTCGACCACGGCGGCGAGCGGCTCATCGCGATAGGTGAGCGCGCGGATCAGCATGGGCAGGCTCACCCCGGACAGGCCCTCGAC
>CAYQVE010000171.1:1003-7305 GCA_964420785.1 uncultured Enterobacteriaceae bacterium
CTTTGGTGCACGAGGGCGCGGGGGGGTTCTTGGGGTGGGGTGGGGGGTCGGATCGGCATGGGGAGGCTGGCCCCGGAAGGGCCCTGGACCTTCCCGGGTTTGGGCAGGCGCGTGGCGATGTTCGAAGGCGTCGCGCCCAGAATATCGGTGAGCACCAGCACCCCGTCGCCCCCGTCGAGCTGGCGCGCCAGCTCCTGGGCCTGGGGCAGGATCGCGTCGGGATCGTCGTGGACCGTCACGCCCAGCTGCTGCACCTGCAGCGGCCGCTTGCCGAGCACGTGGCTCGCTCCGTGGATGAGCGCCTCGCCCAGGGCGCCGTGCGCGACGATGAGAACTCCGACCATGACCTTATTTTGCTACTTTACGGCGGATTCCAGGGCATCGAGGAACATCCCGGCGACGCTGAACCCGGTCTGCTGCGTGATCTCCTGGAAGCAGGTGGGGCTGGTGACGTTGATTTCGGTCAGGTAATCGCCGATCACGTCCAGGCCCACGAGGAGCAGCCCCTGGCGCGCGAGCTCGGGGCCCAGCGCCGTCGCGATTTCCAGGTCGCGCCGCGACAGCGGCTTCGCGACTCCGGTGCCGCCCGCGGCGAGGTTGCCCCGCGTTTCGCCCGGCTTGGGGATGCGCGCAAGGCAATGCGGCACGGGCCTCCCCGCGATCAGCAGGATGCGCTTGTCGCCTTCGCGGATCTCCGGGACGTAGCGCTGCGCCATCACCGACTTCTCGCCGTCCCGCGCGAGGGTCTCGACGATGACGTTGCGGTTGGGGTCGCCGCGCGCGACGCGGAACACCGACTCGCCGCCCATGCCGTCCAGCGGCTTCAGCACCACGTCGCCGTTGGCGTCGATGAACTGCTGGAGCTGCCCGGGGAGCCGCGTCACCAGCGTCGGCGGGGAGAATTGCGGGTATTTCGCGATTGCGAGCTTCTCGCTGTGGTCGCGGATCGCGCGCGGGTCGTTGAACACCTTCGCGCCGTCCTTTTGCGCGAGCTCCAGGAGCCAGGTGCTCGCGACGTACTCGCCGTCGAACGGCGGGTCCTTGCGCATGAGCACGACGTCGAATTCGGAGAGCGGCGTCTCCTTCGGCGACGCGCTTCGATACCAGGGGTCCTCGTTGCCGGTGAGAGTGAGGCGGGACATTTCGCCGATGACCCGCCCGGCCTTCCACATGAGGCCTTCCTGGAGCATGAAATACAGATCGTGGCCGCGCTTCGCGGCCTCGACCATCATCGCGTAGGTCGAGTCCTTGCGGATCTTGAACGAGGCCAGCGGATCGGCGACGAAGGCGATTCTCATGTGACGAAGCGCGTGCTCGAGCGGCTCGCCCGGCGCGAGGCGGCTATTTCACCGCGCCGAGCATGTAGTCCACCGCCGCCTTCACTTCCGCTTCCGACAGCGTGAGGTTGCCGCCTTTGGGCGGCATCGCGCCCTTGCCCTTGAGCGCATTCTCGTATACGTGCTCGGTGCCGTGCATGAGGTGCATCGCCCACGCTTTCTTGTCGCCGAACTTGGGCGCGTTCGCCACGCCCGCGCCGTGGCAGGCCATGCAGGTCGACTCGTATACCTGCTTTCCGTCTGCCTTGCCGGAGGCGGCCTGCACCGCCGGCTCCTGGAATTTCGCTCCTGCCGCGTTCGCCATGTAGACGACCGCGCGCTCGACTTCGACGTCGGAGAGCTCGGACGCGCCGCCCTTGGGAGGCATCGCGCCTTCGCCCTTCAGCGCCACGCGCACGAGCTCCTTCTGGCCTTCCCTGATGCGCGGCGCCCAGTCGCGCCGGTCGCCGAATTTCGGCGCTTTCGCGATGCCGGTGGCATGACACGCGGTGCAGACCGACTTGTATATCTCTTCTCCGGACTTGAGGATCCTGCCTCCCGGCCCGGCTGCGCCGAGATCGACCTCGGCGACCGGCTTGATGCGCTTGGCGATCGCTTCGGGCGACCTCGAGTCTTCGTCGTAGGCCCTGCCGCTGGTCGCGAGTTGCGCAAGCAGGACGATGACGATGATCGGCGCGACGAACGCGAGCACCAGCACGGTGACGAGCTGCTTGGGAGTCTTGATCAGGGATTCGCGACGTTTTCCGGTCATTCTTGCGCCTTTGGGCGAGCGCAGAAACGCACGCATTATAATCCCTTCCCATGATCGATCCCCTCGTCGTCGAAGAACTGATCGACCTGGCGCTCGCCGAGGACATCGGCTTCGCCGATCTCACCTCGGAGCTGGTGATTCCGGCCGGTGCGCGCGCGGAGCTCGCGCTCAACGCGCGCCAGGACATCGTCGTCGCCGGGATCGAAGTCGCCGCGCAGGTTTTCCGTCGCCGCGTGCCGGAGTGCCGGGTGGAGCTGCGTGTGAAGGACGGCGATCGCGTCGCTGCAGGCACGGCGATGGGCAGGATCGAGGGCCCGGCGCGCGGGCTGCTCGCGGTGGAGCGAACCGCGCTGAATTTTCTCCAGCACCTTTCGGGAGTCGCCACTCTCACCGCGCAGTACGTCGAGCGCATCGCGGGGACGCGGGCGGTGCTGATCGACACGCGCAAGACGACGCCGGGCCTGCGCGCGCTGGAGAAGCATGCCGCGCAGCTGGGCGGCGCGCGCAACCACCGGCTGCGCCTGGACGACGGCGTGCTCATCAAGGACAACCACATCAGCGTGTGCGGCTCGATCGCCCTTGCGGTGAAGCGCGCCCGCTCGGGCGTTCCGGTCCTGACCAGGATCGAGGTCGAGTGCGACACGCTCGAGCAGGTGAGGGAGGCGCTCGATGCGGGGGCCGACATGATTCTGCTCGACAACATGAGTCTCGAAGACCTGCGCCGCGCGGTCGCGCTTTCCGGCGGCAGGGTTCCGCTCGAGGCCTCAGGCGGCGTGAGGCTGGAGACCCTCCGCGCGATCGCCGAGACCGGCGTCGATTTCATCTCGGTGGGCCGGATCACGCAGTCGGCGCCGGCGGTGGACATCGGCCTCGACGCAGTGGTCAGGATCTGACATGGCGAGACGCTCGGTGTGCCTGTTCTGTTCGGCGGTCGAGGACCTCCCGGCCGCAGCGCGCTCCCTCGCCGCGGAATTCGGCGCCGCCTGCGCAGGGCGCGGACTGCGCCTGGTATACGGCGGCAGCGGCCGGGGGCTCATGGGAATCGCTGCGCGCGCCGCTGCGGCCGCGGGCGGCGAAGTGCTCGGGATCATGCCGCGCCACCTCATCCGTCCGGAGCGCGCCGCCACCGGCCTCGGCACGCTCAAGATCGTCGAGTCGCTTGCCGAGCGCAAGCAGCTGATGACGCAATCTGCCGACCTGTTCGTCGCGCTCCCCGGCGGGATCGGCACCCTCGACGAGCTGCTCGAGATGCTCACGATGAACGACCTGGGCCTGCAGGACAAGCCGGTGATCCTGTGCGCAAGCGACGGCTTCTGGCAGCCGTTCGTCGCGATGATCGAACGCTTCCGCGACTACGGCGTGCTGCGACCGAGCGTGGAGCGCAGGCTGCGAGCCGCCGCTTCGGTAGAAGAGGCCATGCGCCTCGTCGAAGACCATCTGTCGTCTGCGGCTCCGGGGGCGCAGGCCGCCGCGTCGCGCAGTGTATAATTTCCGCTCCCCGCGCCCGTAGCTCAGGGGATAGAGTGATGGCCTCCGAAGCCATAGGTCGCGCGTTCGATTCGCGCCGGGCGCGCCACATTCCACCGCACTCCAATACCGTAGGGGAGGCAGCATGCGCACCATGATTCGCCTTGGCGTCCTGGCGGGCGCCGTCTTGCTGTCCGGAACCGCGGGGGCCCAGACCGAAATTCAGTGGTGGCACTCGATGAGCGGGCAGCACAATGAAAAAGTGAATCAGATCGCCGGCGGATTCAACGCCGGTCAGAAGGACTACAAGGTGGTGCCCGTTTTCAAAGGCTCCTATCCGGAATCCATGACCGCGGCAATCGCTGCGTTCCGGGCGGGGAGCCCGCCGCATATCGTGCAGGTTTTCGAGGTCGGCACGGCGACCATGATGGCCGCCAAGGGCGCGATCAAGCCCGTCCAGCAGCTGATGAAAGAAGCGGGCGAGCCCTTCGATCGGAAGAACTACCTCGCCGCTGTCGCAGGCTACTACACCGACAGCAAGGGAGACATGCTGTCGATGCCGTTCAACAGCTCGACCGCCGTTTTCTACGTCAATAAGAACGCCTTCAAGGCGGCGGGCCTGGATCAGAACAAGGCGCCGAAAACTTGGAAGGAGTTCGCGGCGATCGCCGGCAAGCTCAAGGGCGCCGGCCAGAGCTGCGTCTACACGACCGGTTGGCCCTCCTGGGTGCACATCGAAAACTTCAGCGCCTGGCACAACCTGCCGATCGGCACGAAGGAGAACGGCATGGCGGGTGTGGACACCCGGTTTCAGGTTGATTCTCCCCAGCATGTGAAGCACGTGACGATGCTGGCCGACTTCGCCAAGCGGGGCTTGTTCACCTATTCGGGGCGCAGGCAGGAAGGCGAGGACAGATTCATCAGCGGCGAATGCGCGATGATGACCTCGAGCTCGTCTGCGATCGGGAAAATCCGCAAGGGCGCGAAGTTCGATTTCTCCGTCAACTTTCTGCCGTACCACGACGACGTGAAGGGTGCGCCGCAGAACTCGATCATCGGCGGCGCCACTCTATGGGTCATGTCGGGGAAGAAGCCGGAGGAGTACAAGGGCGTGGCGAAGTTCTTCTCCTACCTCTCGCGTTCGGATATCCAGATGGACTGGCACATCAGCACGGGCTACGTTCCGATCACCAATGCCGCTTTCGAGATGACGGAGAAGACCGGCTACTACTCGAAGGAGCCGGGGGCGGACATCGCGATTCGGCAGCTCAACTACAAGGCGCCGACGGCGAATTCGAAAGGCCTGCGCTTCGGCAACTTCCTGCAAGGCCGCGAGGTTTTCGAAGAGGAGATGGAAGCGGTTTTCCAGGGCAAGAAGGACGCCAGGGTCGCAATGGCGGACGCGACCAGGCGGGGCAACGACAGTCTTCGAAAATTCGAGGCCGCGAACCGGTAGCGAGGAAGGGGCCCGGGAGCGTCGCATCGCCTCCCGCGCAATGGGAAAGCGCGTAGTATTCCGCTCGGCGTGGCTGCCCTACGCGCTGCTCGCACCGCAAATCGCAGTAACGCTCGTCTTCTTCTTCTGGCCTGCGGCTCAGGCGCTCTGGTATTCGTTTCAATTGCAGGACGCCTTCGGGCTGCAAACCCGATTCGTCGGCCTGGAAAACTTCGCCGCCCTTTTCGGCGACTCGCACTACCTCGATTCCTTCAAGATCACCGCGGTGTTCAGCGTCTCGGTGGCAGCGAGCGGGATCGCGATCTCGCTCCTTCTCGCGGTGATGGCCGATCGCGTGGTGCGCGGAGCCCTTGCCTACAAGACGCTGCTCATCTGGCCCTATGCGGTGGCTCCGGCGGTCGCGGGCGTGCTGTGGGCGTTTCTGTTTGCGCCTTCGATCGGCATCATCACCTACGCGCTCAGGAGCGAGGGCATCCTCTGGAACTGGGTGTTGGACGGTGAGCAGGCCATGCTGCTGGTGGTGATCGCGGCGACCTGGAAGCAGATCAGCTACAACTTCCTGTTCTTTCTCGCCGGCCTGCAATCCATTCCGCGCTCCCTCGTGGAGGCGGCGGCCATCGACGGCGCGGGCCCCGCGCGCCGGTTCTGGACCATCGTCTTTCCGCTGCTGTCGCCGACCACGTTCTTCCTGCTCGTCGTCAACATCGTCTACGCGTTTTTCGACACGTTCGGAGTGATCGATTCCACGACCCAGGGCGGGCCGGCGGGCGCCACCCAGATCCTCGTCTACAAGGTCTATTACGACGGCGTGAAGGCCGCCGACCTCGGCGGTTCCTCGGCGCAGTCTGCCGTCCTGATGCTGATCGTAATCGCGCTCACGGTCGTGCAGTTCCGCTTCGTCGAGCGGAGGGTCCAGTACTGATGGTCGAGAACCGGCCCTGGCTCACGGTGCTCTCGCATGCCGTGCTCATCGCGGGTGTCGCCGTCGTCGCGTTTCCCCTTTACGTCACCTTTGTCGCCTCGACACACGCGCTGGAGGAGATCATCCGTGTGCCGATGCCGCTTCTGCCGGGAGAACACCTGGTGGAGAACTACCTGCGGGTGCTGACCGCTGGAACAGAGGCGGGCGCCTCGGCTCCTGTCGGGCGAATGATGCTGAACAGCCTGATCATGGCGGTCGCGATCGCGGTGGGCAAGATCGCGATCTCCATCATCGCCTCTTTCGCGATCGTCTACTTCCGCTTCCCGCTGCGCAACTTCTTCTTCTGGATGATCTTCGTCACGCTGATGC
>CAYQVE010000172.1:0-7277 GCA_964420785.1 uncultured Enterobacteriaceae bacterium
GCACCAGCACGCCTGCGCCCTGGTCGAGGAAGCGGATCAGGTCCTCGGCGACGGGAAGGAGCGCCTCCGGATCGTCGTGCACGGTCACTCCCAGCTGCCGCAGGAAGAGCGGGCGCTTGCCGAGCACGTGGCTCGCCGAGTGGATCAGCGACTCGCCGAACGCGCCGTGGGAGACGATCAGTATCCCGATCATGAAAATGGTGTCAGGTACGAAATAAGCCCGTGCATTATTATCGGCCAAGACACGGATTTATTTCGTACCTGACACCATTTTCATGAGCAAGACCCCTCGACCCACCGACATCACGCTCCATCAGCATTCCCGCGTGCTCGACGTCGCGTTCGACGACGGCAAGCGTTTTTCGCTGCCGTGCGAGTACTTGCGCGTCTATTCGCCGTCGGCGGAGGTGCGCGGGCACGGGCCGGGCCAGGAGGTGCTGCAGAAAGGCAAGCGCGAGGTGAACATCCGCGCCATCGATCCGGTCGGAGTCTATGCGGTGAAGCTCGTCTTCACCGACGGCCACGACACCGGCATCTACTCGTGGGACTACCTCTACGAGCTCGGCGTGAAGCACGACGACAACTGGAAGCGCTACCTCGCGCGGCTCGCGCAGGCCGGCGCCTCGCGGGACGCCGCATGACGGACAAGACGACGCATTTCGGCTACCAGCAGGTACCGGAGGAGGAGAAGGCGCGGCGCGTCGGCGGCGTCTTCAGCTCGGTCGCGACGCGCTACGACCTGATGAACGATCTCATGTCGCTGGGCCTGCACCGCCTGTGGAAGCGGTTCGCGCTCGCCATGAGCGGCGTGCGCGAGGGCTCGCGCGTCCTCGACGTCGCTTCCGGCAGCGGCGACCTCGCCGCGGCGTTCGCGAAACGCGCCGGGCCGGCGGGCGAAGTGTGGATGACCGACATCAACGCCTCGATGCTCGCGGTGGGGCGCGACAAGCTCATCGACGCGGGGATCTTTCCGCCGCTCGCGCTGTGCGACGCGGAGAAGCTGCCCTTCCCCTCCGATCGTTTCGACTGCGTGTCGGTCGCCTTCGGGCTGCGCAACATGACGCGCAAGGAAGACGCGCTCGCCGAGATGGCGCGCGTCGCACGTCCCGGCGGCCGCGTGCTCATCCTCGAATTCTCGCGCCCATGGAAGCCGATCGCGCCGCTCTACGACGCGTATTCCTTCAGCGTATTGCCCGCCCTGGGCCGGACCGTCGCCAACGACGAAGGCGCCTACCGTTACCTCGCCGAATCGATCCGCATGCATCCCGACCAGGAGACGCTCAAGTCGATGATGCAGGCGGCCGGTCTCGAGCGCGTCGAATACTTCAACCTCGCGGGCGGCATCGTCGCGCTGCATCGGGGCTTCAAGGCGTGAACGCTCTCGCGCCGCATCCGGCCACTCGCGCGATCAACCACGTGCTGCGCGCCGCGCCCGCCGCGCTCGAGCGCGTGCGCCGCCATGCGGGCCGCACGGTCGCCTTCCACGTCGGTCCCGCGACCTTCGCCTTCACCGCGCAGACGACGGGCGAGGTCGAGCCCGCGGTGCGCGGCACCGCCAGCGACGTGGAGGTGCGCGTCTCGCCGATCCTTGCGGCGCGCCTGGGGGCGGGCGACAAGTCGGCGATCGATGCCGTCGAGATGCACGGCGACGCGGAAATCGCCGCCGACGTCGCGTTCCTCATGCGAAACCTCGAGTGGGACGTGGAGGAGGACCTGTCGCACGTACTGGGAGACGTCGCCGCGCATCGCGTCGCGCAGGCCGCGCGGACGCTGCGCGCGTGGACGGGCCAGGCGGCGCTCAGGCTCGGCCAGGGTGCGGCGGAATACTGGACCGAGGAGTCGCCGCTCATCGCCTCGCGCGTGAAGCTCGACACGTTCGCGCGCGAGGTCGCCGAGCTCTCGGCCGCCATCGACGCGTTGGAAGCCCGCATCTCGAGGGTTCTTTAGAATCCGGCCATGGAAATCAGGGACGGGTTCGCGGGGGCGGTCGGGAATACGCCGCTCATTCGCCTCGACACGTTGTCGAAAGAGACGGGCTGCGAAATCCTCGGCAAGGCCGAATTCCTCAACCCGGGCGGATCGGTGAAGGACCGCGCCGCGCTCTGGATCATCCGCGACGCCGAGAAGCGCGGCACGTTGAAGCCCGGCGGCACGGTCGTCGAAGGCACCGCGGGCAACACCGGCATCGGCCTCGCGCACATCTGCGCCGCGCGCGGCTACAAGTGCGTCATCGTCATCCCCGACAACCAGTCGCAGGAAAAGATGGATTTGCTGCGCACGCTCGGCGCCGAGGTGCGCCCGGTGCCGCCGAAACCCTACAAGGACGACAACAACTACCAGAAGATCGCCGGGCGCCTCGCCGAGGAGCTGCCGAACGCGATCTGGGCGCAGCAGTTCGACAACGTCGTCAATCGCCAGGCGCACATCGAGTCGACCGGCCCGGAGATCTGGCGCGATACGAACGGGCGCGTCGACGCGTTCGTGAGCTCGGTCGGCACGGGCGGCACCCTCGCGGGTGTCGCGCGCTTCCTCAAGGACCAGAAGCCCGGCGTGCGCATCGTGCTCGCGGATCCCGAGGGGAGCGCCCTCTACAGCTGGAAGAAGACCGGCAAGCTCGAGGCGAGCGGCAGCTCAATTACCGAAGGCATCGGCACGACGCGCATCACCGCCAATTTCGAAGGCACTTCGGTGGACGACGCCGTGCAGATCACCGACAAGCGCGCGGTCGCGATGGTGTACCGGCTGCTGCGCGACGAAGGCCTCTTCGTCGGCGGCTCGACCGGCATCAACGTCTGCGGCGCCGTGGACACCGCGCGCGCGCTCGGTCCGGGCCACACCATCGTCACCATCCTCGCCGACCGCGGCTCGCTCTATTTCCAGCGGCTCTTCAATCCGGCGTGGCTGCGGGAAAAGGGGCTGACTCCCGAGTAGCTAGAACACGAGGTAGCGTGCGGTCCCGGAGAGGCGAACGACGGTGTAATGGTCCAGCTGCCCGCGCAGGAAGGGGCCGCTGCCGAAACTCTGGATTGTGAAGAATCCGAAGGTCTCCACGGGTGCGGCGCCGCCGGGGACGACCTTCACGTGAGGCACGATCACCGTGAAGAGCGTTGCCCCGGTATCGACGGTGCGGTGCACGACCCCGCTCACGAGCGTGCCGAACGCGGTCTCCTCCGTGATCACGTCGGTTCCGGAAAAGTGCAGATGGACGTGGGAATCGGTGTAATCCAGCTGCGGGCGGCCGTCGATCCCCGTCGACGCGTAAGCGACGTGGATACGATGCCCGCTCAGCGTGAAGGAATTCGCGTCCCGCAGGCCGGTCTGTGCCGTGCACGGGAGCGCCGCCAGGCAGAAAAGCGCAAGAGCGAGGATGCGAACAGCCGCAGGAATGCCCATCGGACAGCCTCCCCGATTTACCGTGTCCTACAGGATATCCACGTTTCAAACGTCGCGGAACAGTGGAATCTCCCGGTGCAGCGGATAGAATGACTGCCAGAGCTGCCTCGAAGCAGCCATCGTCCAGGGAGATTCGGTGTACTCGTGTCCGTGGTGCGGCCGCAAGGCCTTTTCGTTCTGGCAGAAGCAGACCCTGGGTCCGATGCGGACCATGCGCTGCCCGCATTGCCGGCGCCACGTGACGCTCTCGTCCTTCCGCGCGCAGGTCGCCGGCGCGCCGCTCATCGCCCTCGGGCTCCTCGGCATGATCGTCGGCAAGGTCGTGTTCGCCACCTTCGCCGCCGTGCTGCTCGGCGCGTGGGTGGGCCTCACGCTGGGACTCCTCGTCACCGTCCCGCTCTATCACTGGTACGTACCGCTCGAGAAAGAGACCGCCGCCTGAGCGGTCAGCGGTTCTCGTAACGCCAGTAGAGCTTCTTCCCCTCGGCGGATTGCGCGACCGTCGCCGCGACGCGCTTGGCGCGCGTCTCTTCGCGTTTCGCTTCGACGATCCACTTCACGTATTCCTCGCGGCAGCTCGGGCTGAACGCGTCGAAATGCTCGCGCGCCTTCGCGTTCTTCGCGAGCGCCGCGCGCAGGTCCGCGGGAACCGCGATCCTGCGATTCGGATCGCGCTTCGGCCGCGGCGGGCCCTTCACGCCCTCGTCGGCGAGCTTCTTCGCCTTCTTCGCGAGCCTCGCGAACGCCGTTTCCGACGGCAGGTCGGCGAGCGAGCGGATCCTGCCGAACTGGAGGATGCCCTCGAGCGAATTGTCGTCGTCGCGCATGAGCGGGTGCCAGAATCCGAAGCCGACGTGCGCCTTGAACGCCGCCATTCCGGCGTAGAGCTGCCCCTTGTAGCGGAAGTAGGGCGCTCCCCAGCGGATCGTCTCTTCGATCTCGGGGATGTTCACATGCACGCGGCGGCGAAGCTCTTCGAGGATCGGCCGCGCGAAGTCGTTGGCATCTGCAATGAACACGTCGACACGACAATCTTTCTCACCCATGGTGATCTAGTCCAGAGTTATCTCGCATAGTTCAGAGAGGGACAATCTATGGCGCGCTTCGGTCAACGCGATCAATTCGCTCAAGCTGCAACAATTCAGTAGGAGGAATCGAGCTGAGAAGTTTCGTCGCGCTGACCGGATCAGCTTGACCCCCCTCTCCCCGCGCCAACATCTTCGCCAATCGGAGTCTTGCGTACAAATTGCCCTGGTCAGATGCGCGCGCATAGTAAGCGCGTGCGCGGAAACCGTCCTTCGGCAGTTTGTCGCCAAGTTCATACATCACCCCAAATAGAAAGTTGGCGAAATCGTTCCCGCTTGCCGCGCTGGATTCCAAAAGTCGGAAAGCTTCACTCCTCGTTGGTTCCTGAAAGAGCAACGTCGCGCCTAACGTAGATTCGAAGATGGCCCGGTAATCTTTGTCCGGGTTGGTCAACGCTCTTCGTAAGAGCACTTCAGCCTTTTGCAAATCTTGAGGAGTTAGTTTTCCCTCGAAATACAGCAGGCCGAGCAATCCAGCTGCTAGCGCATTGCCTTTGCGTTCCAATTCTTCCAGGCGCGATACCCCGGCCATCCTCTGGTCCGCAAGATCGGGGTCAACAAGCAAGAGTCTTGCTATTCTCAGCGACGCTTCGACATCCCCTGTCATAGCGGCGCGATCGTACCAAGCAATAGCTTCACGCACATTGCGCCGAACTAGCTTGCCATCGTCGTAGATGACGCCCAACAGTTTCGCGGCACTAGTGTTTCCCTTTGCATAGAACTCAGTCGCCACCTGGATCGGATCAATTGCCGAATCGATTAGGTCACCGCTCACAATTTTTCCCGCCAAAGCAAGTCGGGCTACTTCGAATCCACCGGAAAGCAACTCGCGCAGCTTTCGCTCGCCTTCTTGGGTATTCCTTGGTAGACCCTGACCGCTGATCTGCCTTTGAGCGATTGCCAGTTGTGCATCCCGATTGCCGATCTGAGCCGCTCGCCCCCAAAGTTCAATAGCGAGACTGACATCTTTGGGACCACCGTCGCCCTGTTCTACCATTTGCGCATACGGCACCAGTGCGTCAACGTAGTCTCTATCCGCAGCCTTGCTCAACCAATATCGCTTCCTTTCTAGATCCAACTTATAAAAGCGCGCGCTTTCATACATTGCCGCCAGCCCCAACATAGCTGGCGCTTCGCCCCTGCCGGCTGCGACCTCCAAAAGTCGGCGCAAATCCTCAAGTTTGGTGCCTGTGAGTTGAACCTCAAATCTCCGATACATGAATGCAACATCGCGGAGGGCGTCTAGATCACCCAACTGGTATGCACGAAGGAGCACCTCTTCGGCCCTTGCCCAGTCTGCACGCGGGATATCAGCGATGTACAAGTCACTCAATATGCGAAATGCACGGCTACTTCCTAACTCTCCGGCGCGCCACAGCTGAGCAATAGCGGCCTCTCGATTCTTTGCAGTTCCGATTCCATTCAAATGACACAACGCGACATTCGTTATTGCGATCAAATTATTTGCATCTGCCGCCTTCGAGTAGTACTCGAAAGCCAATGCAGGATTCTTGGACACATCTAGCCCGTGTTCATAGAGGTAGCCGAGGTTAACTAGGGCGGTCGTGATTCCGCCGTCGCTGGCTTTGCGGTAGAGATCTGCCGCGCGGCGACGGTCAATTGCGACTCCTTTGCCGTGGTCAAACATGACGGCTAGGTTGAATTGACCCAAAGGATTTCCGGCACTTGCCGACTTGTTGAGCCAACGCGTGGCCTCGACATGATCAACTCGTATGCCTTGCCCCAGCGTGTTCATGATTCCAAGGTAAGCCTGGGCCGATGAGTTGCCCGCGTCGGCGCTACGTCGGAACCAATGCAGCGCTTCGGCATAGTTTTGACGCACCGCGCGTCCAGCGTAGTAATAAAAGCCGGCGTTGAACTGGGCCTCAGGGTGACCTGCTGCTGCTGACTGCAGAAACCAAGCTAAAGCCTGCGTTTCGTCGCGTTCTACACCGCGGCCGTTCTCGTACATCCATGCCAACTGCAGTTGAGCATTCCGATCACCGGTCTTCGCGCGCTTCAAGGCGTCTGCAAAAGGAGATGAGGTATTGACACGCCGAAGTGCGGGAAGTGGCTTATTTGCAGATCTCGTTTCAGCGTCTGCGCCCGCTGATTGAGCGCGTTGCTCCAGCGGTTGGGTAACCGTAATGATGTTCACAATACCGGCGTTCGTCACGGTGGGACTGTGGGATCCCAACGTTTGCTGAATAGTGACTTGCGGCGGAGTTTGCGGATAAGCAACTTGGGACAGGCAGCTTGAAAGCAATGCAATCAAGCGAACTACGCTAGTAACGCGGAGCCGACGCAAGCAAACGTAGACCGTATTACCGCTTTTGTTGATTCTCTGACGAAATGGTGACGTTACCCTGAACATTCGAAATTGCAGGACTATTGGGTCCGCTTGTTGATTGAATCGTGATGTTAGGCTCACGGAACTCTTCGTGTCGCCAACCAAGAACAGTCACGACCGTCAGCCCGAAGAAGGCCAGTGTCAGCAGCACTTTCTTCGCCATCGAAAGACGCGGCTCACCTTTTCGCTCCCGCCTTCGATAGACCACCAGGTACGAAAAGGTCAGAACGATTCCTAGTGGGCCACCGAACTTTGCCAATGCCAGGAGAACAGTCGCCATTATTAGCGGCTAGCGTTAACGCTCATCCGCAGATGCCGACCCAGCCGCAGGCGCTGCAGAAGTCGCAGCCGTCCTTGCGGATGACGGTGTCGTTGCCGCACTCCTTGCAGCGCGCGCCGCGCATGACCGCGGGCTCGTTCGCCGCGCGCGGGCGTTCGAGCACGCCCAT
>CAYQVE010000173.1:0-7277 GCA_964420785.1 uncultured Enterobacteriaceae bacterium
GAACGGCAACCTCGGACCCTACATGGAGCGCGGGATGCGCCTGTACCTGAAGGAGCACCAGAAGGAGTTGCCGCCCGGGGTGAGCATCGAGTTCCTCATCCGCGACGACACCGGACCCAACCCCGACAAGGCCAAGCAGCTCGCACAGGAGCTGATCGTGCGTGACAAGGTGAACCTGCTCGCGGGGGTGATCTTCACGCCGAACGCGATGGCGATCGCGCCCCTCGCGACCGAGGCCAAGGTCCCCTTCGTCATCATGAACGCCGGCACCGCGGTGATCACTACGCGCTCGCCCTACATCGCACGCCTTTCGTTCACTCTGTGGCAATCCTGCTATCCGCTCGGCCAGTGGGGGGCGAAGAAATTCAGGAAGGTCTACACCATGGTGAGCGACTTCGGGCCCGGGCACGACTGCGAGGACGCCATCGTCAGGGCGACCAGGGAATCCGGCGGAGAAGTCGCCGGAACCGTGCGCGTGCCGCTCGTGAATCCCGATTTCGTACCCTACATGCAGCGCGTAAAGGACGCCAAGCCCGATGCGCTCGCGGTGTTCATCCCGGCGGGGAAGACCGCGACCGCGGTGCTGAAGGCCTTCGGCGATCTGGGTCTCGCCAAGTCCGGTGTCAAGCTGATCGGCCCGGGCGACGTCACCACCGACGAGGAGCTGGAGAACATGGGCGACGCCGCGCTCGGCGTGCTCACCGTGCACCACTACTCCGCGGCGGCGACCCGCCCGGCGAACCAGGCTTTCGTCGCCGCGTGGAAGCGCGACTACGGCGCGAACGAGACGCCCAACTTCGTCGCCGTAGGCGGCTGGGACGGCATGGCTGCCATCATGCACGTGATCAAGGAGCAGAAAGGCAAGATCGACCCGGACCGCACAATGGAGCTGCTGAAGAATTTCAAGGACCCGAACAGCCCGCGCGGGCCGATCTCGATCGATCCCGCCACGCGCGACATCGTGCAGCCCGAATACCTTCGCGAGGTGCGCAGGGTCGGCGGCAAGCTCGCCAACGTCGAGATCGAGACGCTCGGCGCCGCCGTCAAGGATCCGTGGAAGGAGCTGAACAAGAAGTAAGACCCATCCTGCGCCGTACCAAGGAGCGCGGTGCACTTCAGTGCATCGCGCTTTTTTCTTGTGCCGCAATGGTGCGTCCGCTCGAGCCGCCAAGCGCGGGGCTTGGAGCCAACGCACTGTTTCAGATTGGCAATCCCGTCTCAGGTCGCAGTTGGCACGGCGCTTGCTGCACTGCCATACGTGAAGACGAAACTCAATCTGACATTCGCGTTTGCCTTTGGGCTTCTTGCGTCGCTTGCTCTGCCATCAGGCGCCGCCGAGGCGATCGTGAGCGCAGTGGCATGGGTCGGAGATCTGCGGATAGCGGAATTCGCCGTCGCCGCCAACGCGCTGACGATTGTGCCGTAGAACGCGTGGCGGGCGACTGACTCGCGCCCGCGCGCGCGTTCTCTTTCCCCTCGCCCGCCGCACAGCGGGCTGCGCTATATCCTGAGCAGGCGCTTGGTGTTGCCGGAAAGGATTTTCGTCCGGTCCTCGAGGCTCAGCGGCAGGTCCGCCATCCATTTGGTTCCCGGCGGGTTCGGAACGAAGGGATAGTCCACCGAGAATAGGATACGGTCGACGCCCATCTCCATGATGCAGCACATGAGCGCGGGGGTGGAGAAGTTGCCGCTCGTCGTGATCCAGAAGTGCTCGCAGAAGATGTCGCGGAAAGTGCTGGGCTTGTCGGCTCCGCGCGAGAGCGCCATGTTGATGCGCCAGGCGGAGAAGGGCAGCGACTCGCCCAGATGCCCGAGGATGATCTTCAGGCGCGGATACTTCTCGAATGCACCCGATAGAATCATGCGGATGCCGTGCGTGGCGGTCTCCACGGTGTAGCCCCAGGCCGCGGTGAGGAGCTGCGGAAACCTGTCCAGATAATCCTTGTAGTAGGCATCGGCGACCGCCTGCACGGGCGAGGACGGATGGATATAGAGCGGCACGTCGAGCGCCTGAGCGCGCTCGAAGATCGGCCAGAAGCGCCTGTCGTCGAAGAACACACCGTTGGTCGGTCCGTGCACCATCGCGCCCTTGAAGCCCAGCCTGGTGACGGTGCGCTCGAGCTCGTCCGCGGCCGCCTTCGGGTCGGCGGTGGGAAGGGCGGCGAAGCCGGCGAAGCGGTCCGGGTGCGCGCGCACCGCCTCGTGCAGGCGGTCGTTCGCGCGCTTGGCGAGCGGGACCGCGGCCGCTGCGTCGAGACGCTGCGTCGAAGGCGCGCCGTGCGAGATCACCTGGACGTCGATGCCGGCTTCGTCCATCTCCCTGATGCGCAGCGCGCCCAGGTCGTCCAGCCGCCGGCGCAGCCCGGGGCCGCGCGCCTCGCCGCTCCCGAAGGTCTTCGCCACTTCGGCGTCCCAGTAGTGCTCTTCGAGCGCGATGACGAAGGGTCTGTCCCTGGCTGCCATGGGTTCGGTCACTCCTGCAGTGGCTAATGGACTCACCGGCCCGCGGGCCGGAACTCGAGGATGAAGTTCCACAGCGGCATGTCGCCGACGTTGGTTACGCTGTGGATGATCGGCTCGCGGAAGTTCACCACGCTCGGCGGTTCCTGCGGCGCGTCCTTGCCGTCGATGATCTGCCGGAGCAATGGCCCCTGGTTGATGCGGATCTCGACGCGCTGGCCGTGGCTGTGGCGCTCGCGCGTGTCCCCCGGCGCGAGGCGCTCCTCGTAGATGAAAAAACGCTCGCCCTCGTAGACGATCGTGTTCTTCGCCGGCTGGATGATCTCGGCGGGCGATTTGACCGGCGGGTGGCTGGGCTTGATCGCCACCTCGAAGAAGGCGCCCCCTGTCGGGGGGCGGTAGGATTCGCCCGCCTTGAACACCGCGACCTCGCCGCGCCGCATCGCGCGCAGCACCTTGCCGAACCGCAGCTGGATCTCGCCCATCGCCACGATCACGCGCTCCGCACACCCCGGCGTCGAGCCCTGGGCGCACGGCGCGTCGTCGCGGCTCACGAGCACGTAGTCGTTCTCGAGCACGGCCGCAGCCCACAGCGGACCGGCATTGAAGAGCGCCGCGAACAGCGCTGCGGCGGGCCAGCGTTTTGGAACTGGGATCATCGGGTGCTCCGGGTCGTCATGAGTGCCCGCCTAAGATAGCATCTGCAGGCACACATAGGCTTTTCCAAGCGAGTCAGTTCTGCCGCTCGATGTTCTTCAGCTCGACGACGCGCTTCCAGCGCGCGATCTCGCGCTCGACGAGCGCGCGCATCTCCTCGGGGCTCGAGGGCGCCGGCACGCCGCTCAGGTCGGCGAGGCGCTGCTGCACCTCGGGCTCCTTGAGAATCGAGCGTATTTCGCCGTTCAGGCGCGCGATGATCGCACGCGGCGTCGCCGCAGGCACTGCGAGGCCGAGCCAGGAACTCATCTCCACGCCGGGAAGCGTCTCGGAGATCGTCTGCAGCTCGGGGAGCGCCGGATGCCGCGCGGGCGAGGACAGCGCGAGCGCGCGCAGCTTTCCCGAGCGGATGTGCCCGAAGGAGGCCGTGCCCGTTTCGATGGTCGCATCGACGCGGCCGGCGAGCACGTCCACCAGGGCGCTCGCGCTGCCCTTGTAAGGCACGCCGAGGATCGCGGTGCCCGCCTCGATGTTGATCCACTCGCCCAGCAGGTGCACCAGCGTTCCCGGGGTCATCGAATACGTGAGTTTCCCCGGCGCATCTTTCGCGCGCGCGATCAGGTCGGGGAACGACCGGATCTGCGAATTCGGCGCGACCGAGATCACCAGCGGATAAGCGACCACCGTTCCCACCATGCCGAAGTCGCGCACCGGATCGTAGGGCAGCGCCCGGTTGAGAGCCGCGGTGGCCGGATGCGCCCCGGAGAGCAATACCAGGGTGTGGCCGTCCGGAGGAGACTTCGCGAGGGCGTCGTTCGCGAGCAGCCCAGCCCCGCCGGGCTTCTGCTCGACGATGACCGGCTGGCCGAAGCGCTTGGCGAGCTTCTGCGCAAGGAGCCGGCTGACCAGATCGTTGCCCGAGCCGGGCGGCGAGCCGACCAGAAAGCGGATCGGCCGGGACGGATTGGTCTGCGAAACAGCTCCCTCCGAGGCGGCGAGCATCGCGAGCAGCGCCGCTGCAAGTCGAAAGACTCCGGTCATTTTTCGGGAGCAGAGCTCGGGGAAGGACGAGCGATTGTGCTCGCGCCGGACTTACTGCGGCTCGATCTTGGCGAGTCTCACGTATTTGCCCCAATTCTCGGTTTCTGCCTTGATCAGGGCGGCCATCGACTCGGAGTTGCCCGGAAACGGATCGGTCGCGACGTTCTCGAGAAACTTGCGCGTCTCCTCGCTCGCCGAGATCTGGTTGAACCAGGCGGCGAGCCGGTCGACCACAGAACGGGGCGTGCCGGCCGGAACGACGACTCCGAACCAGGGCGTGAGGTCATAGCCCGCGAAGCCCGACTCCGCCATCGTGGGCACCTCCGGCAGCATGCTCAGGCGCGTCGCCGACGTTAGTGCGAGCATCCGGACGCGGCCCGCGCGTGCCTGCGCCATGAGGAAAGTCACGTCGTAAGACATGAAGTCCACTTCTCCGCCCAGCAGGTCGCTCAAGGCGTTTGGAGCGGCCTTGTACGGGATGTGCGTGCTCTTCAGGCCGGCCATTTCCTTGTAGAGCTCGGCCGCGACGAGGCCCGTGTTCGAGCCGGTGGCGTAATTCCCGTCGCCCGGCTTCTTCCTCAGGTACTCGGTCAGCTCGGCGATCGAATGGATCGGCTTTTTCGCATCCACGGCGATCGCGAAGCTCAGTTTGGCGAGGGTCGTGACCGGCGTGAAGTCCTTGACGGGATCGAAGGAGAGCTGCTTGAAGATGTGCCGCGCCGCGGCGAGCGTGGAGCTGGCGGGCGTAATCATGATGGTGTAGCCGTCGGGCTTCGCGCGCGCGACGTATTCGGTGGCGATGTTTCCCTGTGCGCCCACCTTGTTCTCGACGAGGACGGGCTTTCCGGCGAGCCTCGCCAGCCTGTCGCTGTAGTAGCGCACCAAGATGTCGGCGCCGGATCCCGCCGCGAAGTTGCAGATCGAGCGGATTTCGCGCGCCGGATACTCCTGCGCCGCGGCCGGCGGCGACAGCGTGGCGGGGACACAGGCGAGCAGAAAGATCGTGCTTTTGAGCGTAAGCCTCATGGTCGTTCTCCGGACATCCGAGCGTCGAGCTCGGGATAGTGCCTGAAGATGCCGTGCTGGTTGAAGCCGAGGCGCCGCTTCGACGCGAGGTAATCGGCGATGCGCGGCCGCGACGCGACGCGGTCGTGCAGCGCGACTTGCCGCGGGTATTTCGCCTCCAGGCTCTGCATCGCGCCGGGGAAGGCATAGCGCAGGCCCGCGATCATCTGGAAGAGCGACAGGTCCGCATAGGAAAACGTCTTGCCGAGAAGCCATCCGCCTTTTTCGCGCAGCAGCACCCGCTCGAAGTAGCCCAGGAATTTCGGCAGCCGCTCGGCGGTGAAGTGCGCGGCGCGGCGCTTCGATTCGGGCTTCTGGTCCTCGTAGTAGAAGGCGCCCCCGATCGGGTGATGCGCATCGTGCACTTCGACCAGCCAGTCGGCGATCGTGAGCTGGAGCTGGTGCGCCCAGAGGCGCGCCGCCTCGCTCTTCGGCACGAGGCCGTGGCGCGGGGCGAGCCACAGGAGAATGCCCGCCGTCTGCGCGATCACGAGTTTCCCCGCCTTCAAGAACGGTGGCGCGAAGGGCAGGCGCCCCTGCGACTTGCCCTCGAGGAAGCGCATCAACATCGGAACGCCGCGCTGCGGCGCCCGCGCGACATCGACGTAATCGGCGCCCGCTTCCTCCAGCGCGAGCCGCACGAATTCTCCGCGTCCCTGTATCGAGGGCCAGTAATAGAGCTGGTAGCGCATAGGGTTCTCCTTCAGGACATGTCAGGCTTCGCGAGGAACCAGGCGCCGCGTGCGATAGAGGAGAAAGAGCGCGATCCCGGTCGTCACCAGGCTCCAGGCGATGCCGTTGACGAACGCCGCGCGGTAGGAGCCGGTCGCGTCGAAAATCCATCCGGGCATCCAGCCTCCGAGCGCCATGCCGACGAGCGTCGCCATGATCACCGTGCCGGTGCGCGTGCCCGCTTCGCGCGGGGAGAAGTACTCGCGCACGATGAGCGGGTAGGAGGGCACCAGGCCTCCCTGAAACAGGCCGAACAGCGCCGACACCACGTAGAGCGCGACCAGCCCGTCGAAAGGCAGGAACAATGCGAGCGCAGTCGCCTGGAGTACCGCGCCAAGCAACAGCGTGCCGAGTCCTCCGATGTGGTCGGCGATCCAGCCAGAGGCGAGTCGGCTGACGATGCCGAAAGCCATCATGATCGAGAGCATCTCCGCGCCGCGCGCGGCGGGAAAGCCCAGATCCGCGCAGTACGCCACCATGTGCACCTGCGGCATGGACATCGCGACGCAGCATGCGATCCCCGACACGCACAGCAGCACCTGCAGCTCGTTGGGGGAGAACCCGAGCGGCCGCTCGGGGTTCGACGACACTCCCCGCGCACCCGCCGGCGCGAGCGCGGCGATCGCAGGCGGTTTCGGGCGGAGGGCGAGCGCAAACAACGGCATCGCGAACAAACAGATCAGGCCGGTCCCGATGTAGGTCGCGCGCCAGCCGGCAGTGTCGATGACGTGCTGCATCAGGGGCGGCCACACCGTGCCCGCGAGGTAGTTGCCGCTCATCACGATCGCCACCGCGATCCCGCGTCGGCGCGTGAACCACAGCGTGATGTCCGCGACCAGGGGAACAAACGTGCCTGAAGTTCCGACCCCGATCAGCAATCCATGGACCGCGGTGAACTGCAGGAGGTTTTGCGAAAACCCCGCTGTGACGAAACCGAGCCCAAGGCTCACCGAGCCGACCAGCGCCGGAACGATCACCCCGAAGCGGTCGGAGAGCCTTCCCATCAGCACGCCGCCCAGCCCGAACCCGATCATGGTGAACGTAAAGGGAAGCGAGGCATGACCCCGCGCGATGCCGAACTCCGCCTGCAGCGGCGGCAGCACCACCGCCATCGAGTACATCCCCGAGCCGCCGATCGTCATCAGGGCGAGCGCGATCCAAAGCCGGGTCCAGGCATACGGGGAATCGGCGCCGTGCGATGTCCGGAGGGTTCTCATGTCGGGCGTGCTCCGCGCAGCGTGAACGCGAGCAATGCCGCGGTCACCGCGAGGAGCACCAGAGCGGAAAGGGCGAGCGACCAGTGGATGCCGATGAGCCCGCCC
>CAYQVE010000174.1:0-7217 GCA_964420785.1 uncultured Enterobacteriaceae bacterium
GCCATCGCAGCTCCTCGACCGGGGTTTGGGAGACATGGCTGTCCCCGCCGATGCCCCAGCGCCCGCGCTTTTCACGAAAACGGGAAAAGGGGAAGATGCCGTCGCCGAGATTCCCTTCGGTGGTCGGGCACAGGCCGACCACAGCGCCGCTCCCGGAGAGCTTCTCCGCCTCGCTTTGGGAAACGTGAGTGCAGTGCGCGAGACACCAGCGCGAATCGACCGGGATGTTGGAGAACAACCACTCCACCGGGCGCTGCTCGCTCCAGGTGAGACAGTCGTTCACTTCCTTGATCTGCTCGGCGAGGTGGATGTGGATCGGCGCCTTGCGGTCGATTGCGGAAAGACCGGTCACGAGGTCCTTCAGCATCGCCGGGCTCGCCGCGCGCAGGCTGTGCGGCGCGACGCCCAAGCGCATGTCCGGGTTGTCGCCGATCTGCTTTTTCAGGGCCGAGACGATCCCGAGGACCCCATCGGGCGTCGTCGCGAAGCGCTTCTGCGCCGGCGCAAGCGGCTCCTGGCCGAAATTCCCGTAGGCATAGAGCGATGGCAGCAGGGTGATCGCGATGCCGGTGCGCTGCGCTGCGAGCAAATGCTGCTGCGACATCTCGACGCGGTTTGCATAAGGCTTTCCGTCCGGCGCGTTGTGCAGATAATGGAACTCGGCTACCGCGGTGTAGCCGTTCTTGAGCATCTCGCAGTAGAGCTGGGACGCGATCGCGCTCACGTGATCCGGCCCGAGCTGCTTCAGAAAGGAATACATCACCTCGCGCCAAGTCCAGAAGCTGTCTTCGGGCGAGCCCATGCGCTCGGCGAGCCCGGCCATGGCACGCTGGAAAGCGTGCGAATGCACGTTGGCCATGCCTGGGATCACCGGCCCGCCCGCTGGCTCGGCGCCCGCGGCATTCTGGCGGCCGCGCGCGGCGGCGACGTTACCCTCGTCGTCGATCTCGATCACGACGTCTTCGCTCCAGCCGTCGGGCAGCATCGCCTCGGACGCGAAGATTCTTTTCATCGGTGCGTGCCGGTCATGTGGATATGATAGCGAAGGCGCGACCTGATTGAGCGGGGAGGGGTTTTCATGTACCATTCTCCATCCCATCCCCCTGGTTTTAGATGGCCAAGTATGTGTTCGTGTCGGGCGGTGTGGTTTCCTCTCTGGGGAAGGGGATAGCCGCCGCCTCCCTCGCCGCGATTCTCGAATCTCGCGGCATCAAAGTCACCCTCCTCAAGCTCGACCCGTACATCAACGTCGATCCCGGTACAATGAGCCCCTTCCAACACGGGGAGGTGTTCGTCACCGAGGACGGCGCCGAGACCGACCTCGATCTGGGCCACTACGAGCGTTTTCAGTCGGCGCGGATGCACCGGAACAACAACTTCACCACCGGCCAGATCTACGATTCGGTGATACGGAAAGAGCGCCGCGGCGACTACCTCGGACGCACCGTGCAGGTGATCCCGCACGTCACCGACGAGATCAAGGCGTTCATCGCGCGCGGCGCTGGCGAAGCTGAAGTGGCGATCGTTGAGATCGGCGGCACGGTCGGCGACATCGAGTCGCTGCCTTTTCTCGAAGCTGTGCGGCAGATGGGCCTGGAGCTCGGCGCGCACAATACCTGCTACGTCCACTTGACGCTCGTGCCTTTCATCAAGAGCGCGGGCGAAATCAAGACCAAGCCCACGCAGCACTCGGTGAAGGAGCTGCGCGGCATCGGCATCCAGCCCGATGCGCTCTTGTGCCGCTCCGACCGGCCCATCCCCGAGGACGAAAAGAAAAAAATCGCGCTGTTTACCAACGTCCAGGCCAATGCCGTCATCTCCGTCTGGGACGCGGACTCGATCTACAGGATTCCCTGGATGCTGCACCAGCAGATGCTGGATGAAATCGTCTGCCACAAGCTCGGCATCATCGCCAAGCCGGCCGAGCTCAAAGTATGGAAAAAGCTGGTCGAGGCGCTCGAGCTTCCCCAGCACGAGATCACCATCGCCATGGTCGGGAAGTATGTCGATCTTACGGATTCCTACAAGTCACTGAACGAGGCGCTCGTCCACGCCGGGATCCACGCGCGCAGCAGAGTCAACATCCGTTACGTGGATTCGGAGACGATCGAGAAGGATGGCATCGGCGCGCTCCTGAAGGGCGTGGACGCCGTACTCGTCCCGGGTGGTTTCGGCAAGCGCGGCGTGGAAGGTATGATGAAGGCGATCCAGTACGCGCGCGAGAACAAGGTCCCCTATCTGGGCATCTGCCTGGGCATGCAGCTCGCGGTGATCGAGTTCGCGCGAAGCGTCGTCGGGCTCGCGGGCGCGAACAGCACGGAATTCGACCGCGACACGCCCCACCCGGTGATCGCGCTCGTGACCGAGTGGCAGGACCGCGACGGCCGCATCGAGCGCCGCGACGAAAAATCCGATCTCGGCGGGACGATGCGCCTGGGGGCTCAGGGCGCCGCGCTCGAGTCCGGGAGCTTGGCGCGCAAGGTCTACGGCGCGGACGTCATCAACGAACGCCACCGCCATCGCTACGAAGTCAACAACCAGTACCTGCAGAGATTGAGGGACAAGGGTTTGCGCGTTTCTGGCCTCACCCAACGCGAGCAGCTGTGCGAGGTGATCGAGCTGCCATCGCACCCTTGGTTCATCGGCTGCCAGTTCCACCCCGAATTTACGTCGACGCCCCGCGGTGGCCACTCGCTCTTTACGGCGTTCGTAGAGGCCGCCCTGCAGTACCAGGCGAGCAAGACCAAGACCGCGATCGCGGCTTGAGCGCATGAAGCTTTGCGGCTTCGAAGTCGGCCTCGACAAGCCCTTGTTCCTGATTGCCGGTCCGTGCGTGGTCGAGTCGCGCCAGATGGCGCTCGATACGGCGTCCACGCTGAAGGAAATGTGCAAAGAGCTCGATGTTCCCTTCATCTACAAATCGTCCTACGACAAGGCCAACCGCAGCTCGGGCAAGTCGTACCGCGGCCTCGGGATGGGCAAAGGTTTGGAGATTCTCGCCGAGGTGAAGAAGAAGGTCGGCGTGCCGGTGCTGACCGATGTCCACGACAAGGAAGACGTGGCGCAAGTCGCGGCGGCGGTCGACGTGCTTCAGACCCCGGCGTTTCTCTGCCGCCAGACCGATTTCATACACGTCGTCGCCGCGGCGGGAAGGCCCGTGAACATCAAGAAGGGTCAGTTTCTGTCGCCGGCCGAAATGAAGAACGTGGTGGAGAAGGCGCGCGAGGCGAGCGGAAAAGACAACATCCTCGTGTGCGAGCGCGGCGCCTCGTTCGGCTACAACAACCTCGTTTCGGACATGCGCTCCCTGGCGATCATGCGCGAGACCGGTTGTCCCGTGGTGTTCGACGCCACGCATTCGGTGCAGCTCCCGGGCGGACAGGGGATTTCGTCCGGAGGACAGCGCGAGTTCGTGCCCGTGCTGGCCCGCGCGGCGGTGGCGAGCGGCATCGCCGGGGTGTTCATGGAGACCCATCCGGACCCGGACAAGGCGCTCTCGGACGGCCCGAACGCCTGGCCCCTGGACCGAATGAAGGACTTGCTGGCCACCTTGAAAGAGCTCGACGCACTGGTGAAGCGCGGTCGCTTCGCGGAGCAGAGACTGAAAACGCAGAGTAAGGGCACATAAATGAGCTCGATCGTCGACGTCGTCGCAAGGGAAATTCTCGACTCGCGGGGCAACCCGACCGTGGAGGCTGATGTGCTCATCGAGTCCGGGGTGATGGGCCGCGCCGCCGTACCTTCGGGAGCCTCCACCGGGAGCCGCGAGGCGCTCGAACTCCGCGACCAGGACAAGGGGCGCTACGGGGGCAAGGGCGTGCTGAAGGCGGTCGAGCACATCAACACCGAGGTCTCCGAGGCGATCATGGGTCTGGACGCGCAGGAGCAGAGCTTCATCGACAAAACCCTGATCGAGCTGGACGGTACCGACAACAAATCGCGCCTCGGCGCGAACGCCATTCTCGCGGTGTCCATGGCGGTTGCGAAAGCGGCGGCCGAGGAATCGGGGCTGCCGCTTTACAGGTATTTCGGCGGGTCTGGCGGAATGCAGATGCCCGTGCCAATGATGAACGTCATCAACGGCGGGGCTCACGCGAGCAACAACCTCGATATCCAGGAATTCATGATCGTGCCGGTCGGTGCCGCCAGCTTTCGCGAAGCCCTGCGCTGCGGCGCGGAGGTCTTCCATGCGCTGAAGAGCCTCCTCGAGAGCAAGCGCTTGTCAACGACGGTCGGAGATGAAGGCGGGTTCGCGCCGAACCTCCCGAGCAACGAAGCGGCGTTGCAACTGGTGCTCGAGGCGATCGAGCGCGCGGGATATCACGCGGGCACGAACGTCGCGCTCGCGCTCGACTGCGCGAGCTCAGAGTTCTATCAGGACGGCAAATACGTTCTCGACTCGAAAAAGCAAAAACTCGGATCCGCGGAGTTCGGCGAATTTCTCGCAAGATGGGCGGACAAATACCCCATCATCAGCATCGAAGACGGCATGAGCGAGTCGGACTGGGACGGCTGGCGTGCACTGACCGACAGGCTCGGAAAGAAGGTGCAGCTGGTGGGTGACGACGTCTTCGTCACCAACACCAAGATCCTGCGCGAGGGTATCCAGCTCGGGGTCGCCAACTCGATCCTCATCAAGGTGAACCAGATCGGCACGCTCACCGAGACTTTCGCGGCGATCGAGCTCGCGAAGCGCTCGGGTTATGCCGCGGTGATTTCGCACCGGTCGGGGGAGACCGAGGACACGACAATATCCGACATCGCCGTCGGCATGAACGCTCTGCAGATCAAGACCGGGTCGCTGTCACGTTCGGATCGGGTCGCGAAATACAACCAGCTGCTGCGCATCGAGGAAGACCTTGGCGATGCCGGCGGCTACCCGGGGCGGGAAGCCTTCTATCAGCTGAGATGAGAGTACTTGCCTTTACTCTCGCCGCGTTCATACTCTTGCTGCAGTATCCCCTGTGGCTCGGGAAGGGCGGATGGCTCCGGGTATGGAGTCTTGACCAGCAGGTGCAGGAGCAGAAGGAAGCGAACGCCAGGTTGCGCCAGCGCAACGGCGCGCTCAATGCGGAAGTGCGCGACTTGAAGCAGGGCTTCGAGGCGATCGAAGAGCGTGCCCGCTACGAGCTCGGCCTGATCAAGCGGGACGAGGTTTTCTTCCAGGTCGTTCCGGCAGCGCGGCAGGACGAGCCGCCGAAGCGATAGTGGCAGGCCATCACGGATTGTTCGGCGCCGGGAGGTTATCGCGTCGCTAAACGCGCTTCAAAGCGCGCCGCAAAACGATCCAGATCGGCTTCGGGTAGGTAATTGATTCCGCCAGCGGATTTTCTGCCGCCACCGGTCTCGAATCCGCCGCAAAACTCCGCGGCACTCACCGCACTATCGGCTGGCACGCGCACACTCACGGTAAATCCGCCCGAAACCTTTGGAGACAGGACTGCAAGCGCGGTGTCGGGCCGGCTTTGCGCGAGTTCATTGATCAAGGCGCCCACTGCGCGTCTGGCCCAGGGCTCGTTCGGCAACACGACAATTCCCGACCCGTAACCGTGGCGGGTCACCACGCGGCGTGCCTTCGCCATGTCCTCTTCGTAGCCGGCGTGAAGCTTCGCACAGGTCTCGGTTTGCTCGATAAACGTCGCCGGGTCGCGGAAAGGCATCATCAGTTCCGCCAACTCGGCGGGATCACAGTGCAGATCCTCAATCAACTCTCCGTAGGCGTTGTAGTTGAGGCAGATCCCGAGGTTCTCCAGCATTGCCGTGGCCCGCGCGTTCAGGCCGGCTTCAAGCGCCATTGCTCGTGCCGGCTCGGCCAGGTTGTCCCCGAATGCCGCTACTATTGCCCAAGTCCGGTATCGACCGCCGATATGGCGGTCCACCAGGATGCTTGTGCACACGTCGGCCGCCTCGTCGATATGAGTTTCTAGCAGCGGATGCCGAGGCAGCGCACCGGCGTCGTGATGGTCGAAATAGCGCACTGATATCCCGGATTCGAGCAATCGGAGGATATCCTCGCGGTTCCGATGGAGCGAAACGTCGAGCACCGTAACGGTGTCGCCCGCCCGCCCCTGGATGCGACGCAGCAATGTAATGTCGCGCTTGACGCCGGTGACGAGCGTTCCTCGCGGCGTTTCAGCGAGACGAAGCTGCTGTAAGGCGCACAAGCCATCGGCATCGCCGTTGAACGCGTAGTAGCAGGTCATATCGCGCTCACCGCGCCGAGGTCGAGAAATTTAAGTACCTGCTGACGGCCATTGGGCTCGCTCAGACGAACACAACAATGCGAACGCCTACCATGAGCAGTACCGTGGCCAGCAGCCTCCGAACGATGTGGTCAGGAAATCGTCCCGATGCATAACTTCCCAGAACGATGCCAGGCACGGAGCCCATCAGAAGGCTGGCCAGTAGCAATACATCGACGTTACCGAGCGCAAAATGGCCCAGGCCCGCGATCGTAGTGAGGGGAACGGCGTGCGCGATGTCCGTTCCGGCAATGCGGGTGGCGGAAAGCCGCGGATACAATATCACCAGGAACGTCGCGCCGAGCGCTCCGGCGCCAATCGATGAAAGGGTCACAAGAACGCCCAAGAGAACTCCGGCCGCGATCGTCAGGGGCGCGCGATGATCGGCAATATGCTTCTCGTAGCGCCTGGCGGTTCTTGCGACTGTGTCGCGACCCACCAGCAACACGATTGCCGTCAGAACCACGGCCACTGCCAATACCGTATTGATTAGCCCGCCATGGACATGCGAGCCGGTCACGGCAAGCACTGCGATCGTAATCACCGCCGCGGGGCAGCTTCCGAAGACCAGAAACCGCGCGATCCGCCATTCAACCGAATCCCGATAACGATGGACGATCGTGCCGAAGGTCTTCGTAAGGCCCGCAAACGCAAGGTCGGTGCCCACGGCGACCGCGGGGTGAATGCCGAATAACGTCAGCGCGGGCGTGACAAGGGAACCGCCGCCCACGCCGGTGATTCCCACCAGGATGCCGACGACGATTCCGAGCAGTGTGTAAGAGAGGTCCATAGAGTGAGAACGGAACTAGTTGGTAGCGTGGGTCAAATATGGGTGCGATTCACGAGTACGGGAAATCCTCCGCTGATATCGGCTCTCAAAAATATCCCTCTCGCTTCTTGCGTTCCATGGCGCCGGCTTGGTCCTTGTCGATCAGCCTGCCTTGACGCTCCGACACCGGCGAATCCTCGATCTCG
>CAYQVE010000175.1:0-7216 GCA_964420785.1 uncultured Enterobacteriaceae bacterium
AGTTGAGCACTCCGCCGCCGAGCCTGCGGGTCGCGACCTCGAACGAGCTGCGCGTCCGCGTGGAGTTTTCGAACAAGGGGTTGACGACGGGATTGCGAGCGAAGGGGCCGTCGATTTTGAGGAAGTCGACGGGCAGCGACTTGGGATAGGGGAAGGAGCACAGCCCCGAGCCGAAATCGTCCAGAGCGAAGCGGCAACCGATGCTCTTCAGGCTCTTCAGGAAATGTATCGCTTTCGAGAGGTTGCGGATGGCCGCGGTCTCCGTCACCTCGAAGCACATTGCGGTGGGCTCGATGCGGAACGAGGTGATTTGCTGATGCACAAACTTAAGGAACGCCTCGTCGCTGAGCGAAGATCCGGACAGGTTGATCGCGACGATGCGTCGCGGATCCGCGGCGATCCTGCCCTCAGACACGAGACGGCAGGCGGTTTGCACCACCCAGCGGTCGAGCTTGCTCGGCATCAGGTTGTAGCGCTCTGCAGCGCCGATGAGGGCATCGGTGGGAACCGGCTTGCCCTTTTCGTCGTTCATGCGCAGCAGCACTTCCTGATACTCGCTTATCGCCAGATTGCCGCGCAGCGCCTTGGCCGGCTGGACCATCAGGTACATTCTGTTTTCCTGGAGAGCGCTCGTGATCCGGCCGGCCCATTCCATGTCGCCGCGCCGGCGGGAGACTTCAGAATCGCTCGGCTTCAGGATGTGTACGCTGTTTCCTCCCGCCTCCTTCGCGGCGTAGCACGCGAGATCGGCCGCGCTCATCAGCTCACCGATGTTCGCGCTTTCCCTGCTGATGACGACCACCCCGATGCTCACGCCGATCTCGAAAACCTTCTGGTTCCACACGAAACGGAAGTCGGTGATCGCCTGGCGCAACTTCTCGGCGATTTCAAATGCCTTGTTTTCGTTGCACTGCATGAGGAGTACGCCGAATTCGTCGCCACCGAGGCGTGCGAGAGTATCTGTCCCGCGGATGTTGTCCTTGAGTGTTGCCCCGAGCTGGAGCAGGAGGCTGTCACCGGCCATGTGCCCGCACGTGTCGTTCACGACCTTGAACTGGTCCAGATCGAGGAACATGATGGCGTGCGTGCTGTCCTCTGTTTTGGCGAGACCGAGCAGATAGCCGAGGCTGTGCTCGAACTGGCCGCGGTTCAGGAGCCCGGTGAGAGGATCGTGGCTCGCCCGCCAGGCGAGTTGTCGCGTCAGCGTGCGCGCGCGCGCCACGTCGGCGATGACGAGGAATCCGATGCACAGCATGCCCGACAGCAACAGCCCCAGCATGACCATGAACGTGAGACGGTTGTGTTCTTCTGCGCGTGCTTCGACGCGATCGAGCGGAACGTTGATCTCGAGCGCGCCCATCAGCTGGTGGACTTTCCACATTTTCCCCGTCGGAATGCCGTCCGCCACTCGCATCGCGACGGTTTCCGGACGCTGCTCGAGCCGGTTGTGGCATTCGACGCAGGTGGTGCTGGCGGCGGGATCGGCGCGCATATAGCGCAGCGTGTTGACTCCGTTGAGAGTCTCGATCCGCCAGACCGGTTTCCAGTCGATCGGTCCTTTGGGCTCGGAGCGGTCCTGGGCTTCGAGCTGTTGCCAAGCCCAGCGCTGGAACGAATCGGCCAATCCCTGGTTCTGCGCCAGGTTCCACTTGCTCAAGGGGCGGTAGTGGTAAAGACCCCCGTTGTCCTTGCTGGCGTGCTCGCCGACGAACTTGAGAAACTGGGCGGGCAGCGGCACGTTCCCGGGTTCGTGCACATAGGTTTCCGATGCGTAGCCGATTTTGTCGTGCTGCAGCTTGTTCACGACGCGCTCGGCGTAGACGGAGCGCGAGCTGGTGGAGAGTCGCGCGACGACCTCGGCCACGTCGAGCGCCTTGATCTCGATCAGCCGCTGCTGTCCGAGGTTCACCAGGTACCAGGTCGCTCCACCGACAGCGCAGAGAAAGAGCACGGAGATCACCGCAACGCGGCGCCGCAGACCGACGACGTTTACGTTGCGCGGGTCACTGAACGTCGGACTGGCGGGCGAACCGCTTCGCTCAAGTGTCTGCCAGCGCGACAGCAAAGAGCGAAAGCCGGATTCGCCTGAGTCTTCTTCCGTGGAGAGCATGGGTCCCTTCACCGCAAGCGCATCATGCGCCTTTGCCGCCTGAAAGTCAGGTCCACCGCCGCCCCACCATCACACGCGGAACGACTGGAGCGTCTCCGGGGCGAACAGTTCTTCCGCCTTGAGCCTGCGCTTGGAGAGCCCCTGCTCGTGGTGATAGCGCAGGAACGTTTCCAGCACATGGCGGTTGGGTTCGAAGCCGTAGGGCCACCAGTCTTCGCCCAGCTCCCTGCGGGCTTCTTCGACGTGCGCGACCTGCCAAGGAAGCATCGTTGCCAGCGCCATGGTGGTCGCGAGGGTTTCGTAGGTCCTTCGCTGCGCCTGCACGAAAGCCTTGTGGAGCGACTGCGCGATCCAGCGGTTCGCCCGGTACAGCTCGCGGCGGATCACCACGGTATGCATGATGGGGAAGATCTTGGTCTTGCGGTAGTACGCCTTCTCGATCTCGACGTAGTTCTCGAAGAGGCGCCTCACCGCGTCGGGGCGAGTCGCAAAGGTCGAGGGCGCGCGCGCGGTGTGCAGGGCGTCGATCTCGCCCTCCGCGATCATCTGCGCGAGCGTCTGCTTCGGCCCGATCGCCTTCAGCCTGAATTTCGCCGGCAGGTCGAGCTGGAGTTTCTCGTCGCGGCCGGGCTCTTCCTCGCCTCCGATCCAGTACTCGCAGCCCGCGGGTTCGACGCCGTACTCGTCCTGCAGAATGCCGCGGATCCACACCGGCGCGGTCATCTGGTACTCCGGCACCCCGATTCTCTTGCCGACGAGATCCTTCGGCTCACCGATGCCGCTCTTCGTGGAGACGAAAATGCACGAGTGCCGGAAGAAGCGCGACGGAAACACCGGGAGCGCGATGAACGCGGGATCATCTCGCATGAGCGACACGCAATACGAGGACAGCGACATCTCCGCCGCGTCGAACTCGCGGTTGCGCAGCATCCTGAAAAAAGTCTCCTCGACGAGGAGTTCGTGATAGATGAGATCGATGCCTTCGGGGCGCACGGTGCCTTCGGCGAGCGCGCGGGTTCGGTCGTAATCCCAGCAGGCGAGGGAGAGCTGGAGTCTGGGCATTCTTGTTCCGGGCAATCTGCCCCGTCACCCGCTCATGCGCTCGCCGCTCTCTCCCGCTTGCGGAACGCGCCGGGCGAGGGAAAAATCTAAACCGTCACCGGATCGGTGTCGAGCTCCGGGAAGAGGCCGTGCCTTGCCCCTTCCTTATAGTGCTGCCCGACCGGCAGCTCGATCGCGCAGGAGCGCACGCGCTGCGACGCCGGGTCGAGTCCCGGCACGCTCTTGCCTTCGCGCGCGGCCCTGGCCGCCCGAAGCAGGCGGCTTCGCGTCCCGACGATCCCCTTGTCGGTCATGCACAGATGCTCCTTGGTGCGGTCCTGGATCGGGCCCATGGATTCCTGCAGCGAAGCGTCCTGCATCGCAATGCCCTCCACGCCGCTGTAGGAGCGGCCGCGCCTCTGCGTCATGCGGTCGATCAGATAGTCGTTCGACTTGTTCGCGAGCGGAACGAAGGTGCCGGGAACGTACTTCACGTGGATCCCGGCGCCTTCTCTCATCGCTTTCACTTCCGAGGCGCTCAACGCCCGGCCCGGGTGATAGTTGATGCTCCAGGCCCAGCAGTGTTCGTCGTCGATCGGCACCCAGGCGTGCGCTCCGAGAGGGTGCCCTGCCCGCGGCGGAATGATCGTGTGCCAGGGCATGATCCAGGGCGTGATGCGCCAATAGTATTTGCCGTGTTCCGCTTTGCGCCGCGCGCCGATGAGAAGGCCGCCCTCGAAATCCACGACTTCGAAGACCGGCATGCGGTCCTCCAGGTTGTACTGGTTGCCCTTGCTGCCCTTGAAAAGCGGATCGGTCTCGAGCTCGCCCGAGTGCAGGAAGGACACATGGCTGGAATCGATCCCGCCCTCGATCGCCTGGAGGTAATTGGACTCCTGCAGGCGCTTGGAAACGAAGCGCCGCTCGGGGGACACCCTCACCCATTCGAGCTCGGGCGGCGCGGGCCTCAGCTCAGGCGGCCCCATGTAGATCCACACCACGTCGCCCCGCTCGACCGCCGGGTAGGATTTCAGCTTGATCCCATTGCGCATGCCCGACTCCTCGGGCTCCGAGGGCAGGTCCACGCACTGGCCGTTCACGTCGTATTTCCAGCCGTGGTAGGGACAGCGCAGGCCGCACTCCTCGTTCCTGCCGAACCAGAGCGACACGCTGCGGTGCGCGCAGAATTCGTCGATCACGCCGATGCGCCCGTCGCTGTCGCGGAAAGCCACAAGTTTCTCGCCCATGATCTGCACGCGCACGGGCGCGCAGTCCGGTTCCGCGATCTCCCAGGAGTGCAGCGCTGGGATCCAGTAGCGCCGGAATAGGTCTCCCATCAGAGTGCCGCGGCCGGTGCGCGTCAACTGATCGTTTTGTTCCTGGGTCAGCATGGTGCGGTCCTCAAGTCGAATGCGCGAAATCAGTCGGCGGTGGCGCCCGAGGCGCGGACGATCGGACCCCAGCGCTTGAGCTCGGCCGCCATGAAGGCCGTGAACTGCGCCGGGTCGAGGTCGCCAGGCTCGATGCCTTCGGGACGCAGCCGCTCGCGCACTTCGGGCGCCTGCAGCGCGCGCCGCACCTCGGCATTGAGCCGGCTCACGATCTCGGGCGCGATGCCCGCCGGGCCCGAGAGCGAAAACCAGATCGAAGCGGTCAGCTCCGGATAGCCCATCTCCCCGAAGGTCGGCACGTCCGGGAATTCGGGAATGCGCTTCGCCGCGCTCACTGCGAGCGCGCGCGCGCGGCCCGCCTTGATCTGCGTCGCCGCGGTGGTGAGCGTCGTGGAGGTCACGGGCACATGGCCCGCGATCAGATCGGCGACCGCGAGGCTCGCGCCCTTGTAGGGGACGTGGGTCATCTCGATTCCGGCGACCTGCTTCAGCTGCTCGGCAATCAGGTGTCCTTGCGTGCCGTTGCCCGGCGAACCGTAAGCTAGCTTGCCGGGTTCCTTCTTCGCATACGCGATGAACTGCTTCAGGTCCTGCGTCGGAAGCGCCGGGTTCACGACCAGCACGCCCGGCGGGCCCCCGAAGAGCGCGATGTGGGTGAAATCGCGCAGCGGATCGAACGGGAAGCTCTTCGAGAGCGCGGGCGCAATGCAATGCGTGGCGACACCCGAGACGACCAGGGTGTACCCGTCGGGCGCGGCCTTCGCGACGAGCTCCGAGCCGATAACGCCTCCCGCGCCTGCGCGGTTCTCGACGATGAAATTCTCCTTCAACGCCTCGCTCAGCCTTTGCGATACCAGGCGACCCAGAGTGTCGGCGGTTCCGCCTGGTGCGAAAGGAACGATGATGCGTACGGTCTTGGCGGGCCAACTTTGCGCGACCGCAACCGGGCCCCCGAGCAGCAGGGCGATGAGCACCGCCGCGCCCGAGGCGGCGTGCCGTGCGGGCTGCGAAAGGGATGCGTCCATCGGC
This sequence comes from uncultured Enterobacteriaceae bacterium, assembly GCA_964420785.1. Classification (GTDB taxonomy): domain Bacteria; phylum Pseudomonadota; class Gammaproteobacteria; order Burkholderiales; family SG8-39; genus VBDM01. Next base: position 5,572 of record CAYQVE010000175.1, read on the forward strand.
GTCATTTTACCCGAGCATCGCGCTAGAATAGCCCTGCGCGCGCCTAGAGGGTCTATGTGCCAGATATAGGAACGGAAGTCCCATGGAAATCACAGGCGAACAACTGATTCCCTTGCCGCAGGCCGAGGTCTGGCGCGGGCTGAACGATCCCGAGGTCTTGAAAGCGTGCATCGCGGGTTGCGAAGCGATCGAGAGAGTGTCCGACACCGAGTACCGAGTTGTCATGGTGGCGTCGGTCGGGCCGGTGAAGGCCAAGTTCAACGGGAAGCTCGTGCTCTCCGATCTCAAGCCGCCGAATTCCTATTCGCTGTCCTTTGAGGGATCGGGTGGCGCGGCGGGATTCGGCAAGGGCAGCGCGCAGGTGTCGCTCAAGACCGAAAGCGCGGGCACGCGTCTGACCTACTCGGCCAAGGCGAGCGTCGGCGGCAAGCTCGCTCAGGTCGGCTCGCGGCTGATCGACGGCGTCGCGAGAAAAATGGCCGACGACTTCTTCACCGCGTTCAACGAGAAGCTCGCCGGACCCGCGGCCAAGGCCGCGGGAGCGGAAGCGCCTGCGACCGGGAAGCGACGGATCCACCCCGCCTGGTGGGTTGCCGGTGCCCTGCTCGCGGCCCTTCTGATTTACCTCGCGCTCCAGCCCGCTCACTGATTTCAGGTCATCCGTTCACCGTCACCCGGACGCTCGCGTATCCCGTAGAGTTTTCCTGATCGACCCAGCGGCACTCGATGTCGCCCGACTGCTCTGCGCGCACGAAGAATCTCAGGTAAGGGTTGGCGGCGATTCCGGCACCCATCGACGCGCGGAAGACTTCCACCCCGGCGTAGCGGCATTCGAAGCGGTGAATGACGTTGCGCGGCGTCTGACGGCCGAGCGCGTCGTAGCGAAACCCGGTTTCCATCGGGTGTTGGATGAGGACACGCACCTCGATGAGCCCCCCGCGCTGGGCTTCCCGCGGCACCTGAATTCGCGTCGTCATCGGCTCAGCTCCCGTCGATACAGGCGGCTTCGTTGACGACGATATCCGCCGCGTCGAACCAGAAGCTGCCGTCGGAAAACTGCGCGAGCGCCGTCACCCTTTGGGTGCCGTTCAGTCGCACGCGCGACTCGATCTCGGCGCGACCCGTTTGCGGGCCGAGAAAATAGGTCGCGATCAGCGGAACGGGGTTCTTCTCCGAAACGAGGTCGATCCGGCGAACGTGATCCGCCTGGCTCATGAGGCTGTCGACGCGCACGATCAGCGGGACCGAGTGCCCGTCGTCGGCGACCTGGGCAAGCTCGAGGCGCACCCGGCCCCTGCGCATTTCGGCTCCCTTGAGGATAGCTTGCAGCGTCCCCAGCGGCGTGTTGAGCATGCGCGCATCGATTCCCGGCGCGGGATTCACGCTCGGCTGCGCGAGCACTCGCCGCGGCAAGGCAAGCAGGGCGAGGAGCGCGGCGAGGAAGCGCCGGCGTGTGTTCAACCCAGCAGCGGCAGCTTGCGGATGCGCTTGCCCGTCGCCGCGAAGATCGCGTTCGCCACGGCGGGCGCGATCGCCGGCGTGCCCGGCTCGCCGATTCCGCCGGGAGCCGCCGTGCTCGGCACGATATGCACCTCGACCTTCGGCATCTCGTTCATGCGCAGCATCGGGTAGGTGTCGAAGTTGC